>UQDF01000017.1 GCA_900539765.1 uncultured Porphyromonas sp.
CTTTCATAGTTGTTGGGGTTGGCTTCCCAACTGTGTACTATTTCAGGAGAGGACAATTTGAAAATTTCCACGTGGAGAGCGGATCGGTGAGCATATTTGACAAAAAGGAGGTCGGATCATTGTATCCTAAGGGAGGATCTGCGCTCCTAATCGTGCCATACTTGATACAAGAACATCAAAACTTGAAAACAAAAGAGCCTATTTAAAAACATTTCACTACATTTGCACTCAAAATCGCCCTCGCAACTCTTTTTTAAGCTAAAGCAGCTAGGGACAATCATCACCAAACGTATTATTAGTATGAACAAACTCATCACGCGTTGTGTCGCATTTCTCGCCTTGCTGCTTTGCGCAGGGGCTGGGATTAGCTCAGCGTTCGCTCAGACTGGACGCATCTCTATGACCTTCGCTGGCCAGGTCGGATCAGAGTACAAGCTACTACTCATGGGACGACAAGACGGAACCGTCAAGCTCGTCTGGGGAGATGGCACCTCTGAGACGAAAGATCTCTACAAAGACAAAGCAACTGCTATCAAGAGCAAACTGGTAGACCGCACGCTCACCATCGAGGGTGATGTCGCTGTCTTAGAGTGCTCTGGCAATAACCTCCTCAAGCTCGATGTGGCACAAATGCCCCAACTGACAGACCTTATCTCACGCAAGAACTTTCACACGGAGCTAGATCTGACGAAAAGCACAGAGCTGCGCTACCTCTTGCTACAAGACTCTCCTGTAGAGGCGCTCGACTTGTCACACAGCTCGCAGATAGACAGCATCGTCTGTACCAACAATAACAAGCTACGTAGCCTAGCACTACCCCAGCAAGCTCCGCAGCTGAAGAAGCTTGATCTGAGTACTTGTCCCTTTATCTCTTCGGTCAACCTCAAGGGCATGCCACGCTTGGAGTACCTCGACCTATCGGGACTGGCGCTGACAGAGCTAGATCTATCTCAAAACCTCGAGCTCACCTATCTAGTCGCTGGCAAGAGCTTTATGGGAGTCATCACCCAGCTCACACTCCCCTCACCGAGCAAGCTACAGACAGTCCTCTTACCTTACATCGGACTCACGACGCTAGACCTATCAGGCTCACCACTCCTAGAGACCCTCATGGTGAGCTATAGCGAGTCGCTCTCAGAGCTCAACCTCACGGGCCTAGACAAGCTTAAGCTCCTCGACTGTCAGGGGTGTGCCTTCACACAGTTAGACCTCTCTGGGTGCCCTAACCTACAGGAGCTAGTCTGCAATAACAACAATCTGACCGAGCTCAACTGCTCCAATATGGCACGCCTCAGAGATGTAGTCTGCTTTGCTAACCAGCTCAAGAAGATCGATCTAAGCAACTGCTACTCACTCACCTCTCTCGACTGCTCAGTCAATCCTACTCTAGAGACACTCCAGCTCTCACCAAGCATTCAGACGCTCGATGTGAGCCAATGTGCTCTCAAAGAGATCCCTGGTCTCAACCAGCTCTATAGACTCAAGTCACTCAACTGTGGCGACAACGAGCTGACCGAGCTAGACCTCTCTAGCGCTTATGGTCTAGAGGTACTCTCCTGTCCTAAGAATCAGATCAAGGACCTCTCAGCAGTCGCACAGCTCTATGCACTCACGAGCCTTAACGTCAGTGGCAATCCAATCACCGCCCTGACAGTGCCTAACGCTTACAACATCTACTTCATCAAGATCGATGGCACAGCACTCGATGCTTGTGCGCTCAATGCTCTATACAGATCGCTGAGAGAGCGTCGTGAAGATGATCAGCAAAACGACTTCGGTGGGTGTATGCTCTTTAACGATACTCCTACAGCACCCAAGAGCAAGACTCAAATAGCTGTACAAAAGGGGTGGATGGTCTCTGTAGAGGGTGACGGGTCTGGATGCTCTGAAGAGGGTGACGATGCCTTTGACGTAGTCTATACCAACGTCGCAGGACGACTCCAAGAGGATGGCCCCATAGAGATGTGGGAGTCGGCTACCTCTATCAAGATCAAGGGCGAGCTCAATGGTAGTGACCTAAGAGTCATTCGCCAGTTCTGTGGCTCTGATGAGTATGCCTCTGTGATACCTCACGAGCGTATCCGCAAGCTAGATCTCTCGGAGGCGCGCATCGTACCTGGTGGCGTCTACTACATCAAGGTCGATGACCAAGGCACGATGAGAGAGTATGTCGTACCAGAGGGGCAGGAGACGCTCCTACCAGATAAGCTCTTCTACCACTGCTGCTCTATCGAGGAGCTTGTACTACCTAAGAACATACGAGAGATAGGTATCGGAACCTTCTGGAAGTGTATCAAGCTACAGAAGCTCTCTATCCCTGATGAGGTGACACGTATCAATAGTACCGCCTTTGGGGTGTGCAACGCTCTCGAGCAGATCACCTTGCCACGTGACCTAGAGTATCTCGGGGGATACGCCTTTACCTATTGCGCCAACCTCAAGGAGGTAACCATCCCTGAGGGTGTCAAGGTGCTCAACAAGCGACTCTTTGACGGAGCTACAAGCCTTACAAAGGTTCAGCTACCTAGTCAGATGGACTCCTTCGAGCCAGAGGCATTCCTAGGTGCCGAGGCTCTGCAGAGTGTCACGATACCTAACGGGATCAAGACGATCCCCGCTTCCTGCTTCGACGGCTGCCGTGCCCTCCTAGAGGTGACGATACCAGCCGATGTGGAGCGCATCGATGAGACCGCTTTTCAGGACAACAACCTCCTGCACACGGTACACTTCTCCGAGGGGTTGAAGACGATTGGTCTAGATGCCTTTAAAAACTGCCGAAGCCTCAAGCAACTGGAGCTACCCAACTCGCTACAAGAGATAGCGATGGGAGCTTTCCAAGAGTGTGAGTCCATAGCCTCCATCAAGTTTGGCTCAGGGCTGACATCCATTGGCGAGAAGGCCTTCTGGCACTGCCACGCACTCAAGCAGCTTGAACTACCCAGCTCACTCGAGCAGATCGACTATGCAGCGTTTGCTGAGTCGATGAACCTAGAGCAGGTGAATCTCGGAGCAGCAACACCACTATGGGGTCAAAACCCCTTCCTCGGTTGCTTGAAGCTCAAGGCGTTTGCCGTAAGCGATGACAACACGGACTTTGCCACACAAGATGGCGTCCTATACAGCAAGGACTTCACCACGCTCTACGCTTACCCTGCAGGGCGCACCGAGACAGCGCTGAGACTACATGATAAGACTCAAACGGTCGAGGACTTTGCTTTTTGGTTCGCGCCTAAGTTGGCGGAGGTCACCTTCCCCGAGGAGTTTGCTATACTCGGCAACACCCCCTTCGGTGGCTGTAAGAGTCTCAAGCAACTGACGATGCTAACGACCACTCCTCCACAGTCCACATACGACAATGATCCCTTTGAAGGGGTAGATCGAAGTCAGTGCCAACTGATCGTCCCCAAGGGGTGCAAGGGTGACTATGAGCAGTCTCCTATCTGGCGAGGCTTCAAGATCGCAGAGGATACCGCCATCGATGCCATCCCGACAGATCGCATAGAGCTAGCTGTGGACGGAAGCTTCTGGAGACTATCTGGCATACCCTCTAGCTATCAGATCGCTCGGGT
This sequence comes from uncultured Porphyromonas sp., assembly GCA_900539765.1. GTDB lineage: Bacteria > Bacteroidota > Bacteroidia > Bacteroidales > Porphyromonadaceae > Porphyromonas. The sequence continues at coordinate 3,570 of UQDF01000017.1, forward strand.
CGTAGACCTGACACTCCGCACACTAGCTGAGTATCCTCTCGCTGACACCACCGTGGCAATAGACCACACGACCATACCGTCTGGCAGCTATCTAATCATCCTGGAGGGTGACTCGACTCAGACGAGACAGGTCCTCAAGGTATGCAAATAGGACTCTAGTCCTAGACTTTGCAAATCCTATACTATAACAAAGTCGCTACACGTCTAGGCGTGTGGCGACTTTGCTTTTTCGTAAGTTTTGCAACTCGGTAGCGATTTATTTGTCGTACTTTTGTCTCAGAAAGAGAGAAGTGACTCTCTTCACTTTTATCTAGACTTACTATGAAACAAACTACCGAATATATCCCCATCGTCGGCATGCACTGCGCTGGTTGTGCGGCTGCCGTAACGAACAAATTGCAAGGTGTCACGGGCGTCCTCGAGGCTACGGCGCAGATCGACACCCGCTCCTTATATATAGTATATGATGCGGAGCAGATCACCCGCGAGCAGATCGCTGAGCAGGTTGCCTCGCTCGGCTTCTCGCTCATCCTCACGACAGATGAGACCGAGGCGATGAGCCAAGCACTAGAGCAGGAGCGTCGCTCAGCACGTCAGCTCGCGTGGCGTACAGCCATCGGAGCAGCTCTGACCATCGGTATGATGATCTGGATGTACCTGCTCGGAGGTGTGGGCGAGCGTTGGGTCGCTCCGCTGGTGGCACTCGTGGCGTACCTCTATGTGGCGGGACCTTTTCACTGGAGAGCCGTGAAGCAACTGAGACGAGGCGTCATGGGTATGGACACATTGGTCTCCCTCAGCACCACCTGCTCCGTCATCGGCTTGTTCCTCGCCTACGGTGCCGGGGGGCATCAGCTGCACCTCTACCTAGATGCGCTGGTTATGATCCCCGCTTTCGTACTGATCGGCAAGTGGCTCGAGCAGCGAGCGACCGCCTCGACCGCTAGCGCCTTGCGGGCACTCCTCGACTTGACACCTCGTGAGGCTTCGCTCGTTGTCGGTGAGGAGACACGCCGTGTGCCACTGCAGTTGGTTCAGCCTGGGATGACCGTGCGAGTACGCCCTGGCGAAGCGATCCCAGTGGATGGGGTGATTACTTCGCAAAGTGTGACTCATATCAACGAACAGACCATCACGGGCGAAGCAGAGGCTGTGGAGCGTGGCGAGGGTGACAAAGTCTTCGCAGGAACTATCTGCCTCTCCACCGCCATCGAGGTGCGCGCCGAGAGTGTCGGCGCCGACACAGCTCTAGGGCATATCGTCTCGACCGTGCGCAAGACCTTGGCGGACAAGCCTCCGCTACGTCTCTTGGCAGATCGGATTGCGCAGTACTTCGTTCCTGCGATACTCTTCCTCGGGGCGCTCACCTTTGCCCTATGGTATTGGGTCGTAGAGCCTGGGGCACTAGACTTAGCCGCACGCTACGCGATTTCCGTCTTAGTCATCGCCTGCCCCTGCGCCTTGGGCTTAGCCACACCAACGGCACTGACCGTAGCGGTGGGCGAATCGGCACGGAGGAACATACTCTTTGCGGAGGCCTCAGCACTAGAGACGCTACCCCGTGTCGATGCTTTCCTTATGGACAAGACCGGTACGCTCACCCTAGGAAGCCCTTCGGTCACGGAGCTGCAATGGTTTATCCCCGAGGAGGAGCGTGCCGCAATGCTCTCGTTCATCGTCTCTGCCGAGCAGCATAGTCTACACCCACTGGCACAAGCGATCGTCGCGTATGGCGAAGCGCAGGGGGCTACGACCTGTGAACTGACCGTCACCGAGCAGCCTGGGCAAGGCTTACTCGTCTCCACACCTGAGGGGGAGCTACGCATCGGACGCGCCTCTTGGATTGCCGAGGGTGGCGTTGCATCGATACCGCCTTGCGACCTCACAGGCTCGCTCGTCTATGTGGCGCAGGGAGCCCGTCTCATCGCTATCATAGCACTCTCCGACACGCTCACACCGCACGCTGCCGAGACCATCGCACAGCTCAAGGCGCAAGGCAAAAAACTTCTCATGCTCACGGGCGATCGCAAGCCAGAAGCTCAGCGCATCGCTCAGCAAATAGGGATCGATACGCTACATGCCGAGCTCATGCCTCAAGACAAAGAGACAATACTCACCTCCCTACAAGATCAGGGCTTGGTCGTAGCCATGGTAGGTGATGGCGTCAACGACGGTCAGGCGCTAGCACGGGCCGACGTGAGCATAGCACTTGCGGGGGGCAGCGATCTAGCCACCTCGATGGCGCAGCTCGTCATCTCCAAGCCCGATCTGTCGCTCCTCGTCGAGGCGACCGAGATAGCGAGACAGACGGTACGCACGATCCGCTTCAACTTCCTCTGGGCGCTCCTCTACAACGTGATCGCCATCCCTATCGCTGCGGGACTCTTCACACGGTGGGGCTTGACCATCACGCCCGCCATCGCTGCAGCTGCTATGGCACTCAGCTCCATCTGCGTTGTCGTCAATAGTCTCCTCCTCCAGCGTCGCATTGCTCACAACAGCTCTAAGTGAGGGGAGGGGACGCCGTCGTGGAGCTCGACGGGGGCGTGCTCGACGTTGAGCTCGTCGTAGAGGCCTGAGTCGAGGAAGCGCTGCAGGACCTGTGCGCCCCCCTCGACTAGGAGTGACTCGATGCCTTGACTATGCAAGAGCGTGAGCAGGTCGCCGACTTCACCAGTCGTGGCGAGGCAAGAGACGTGTGGCGGGTATTGCCCGTCGGGTACTTGCTCTAGGAGAGCAGGCGGGAGGAGTATGATCGTTGGTGCCGTAGCGTCTTGTAGCATACGTAGCTCAGGACGAGGCAGACGGCTGTGACACCAGAGGACACGGATCGGCTGACCGCCACGACCCAAGCGATTGGTCAGCAGCGGGTCGTCCAGCTCAGCCGTGTGATGACCCACTAAGATCGCATCGTGGAGCGCACGCAGACGATGCACCGAGCGCTGGCGGAGTGGCGAACTGAAGATGTAAGGCGCCTCGCTCGCATCGTGACGCAGGCGATCGATGTAGTGGTCGGCACTCTCGGCCCACTTGAGCGTGACGTAGGGTCGCCCTAAGGTTTGCGCCACGAGGAAGTGGCGGTTGAGCGCAATCGCCGCTTGCTCCAAGCAACCGATCGAGACCTCGATGCCTGCTTCGCGAAGGCGTGCTACACCTCGTCCGTCAACTTTAGCAAAGGGGTCTAGCATAGCGATGACCACTCGTGCGGGTCGGAGCCCTGCAATGAGTTCTGCACAGGGCGGTGTCTTGCCATAGTGAGCACAAGGCTCTAAGCTCACGTACCAGGTCGCCTCGCTGACAACGCTACGCAGCTCCTCGGGGACGCTGCGCCAAGCCATCACCTCGGCATGGGGTGCGCCAGCGTAATGGTGGTAACCTTCGCCAATAATCTTATCTTTGTAAACAATTACCGATCCGACCATCGGATTGGGACTGGTGCGTCCCTGCGCTAAGGCTGCGAGTTGCAGGCAGCGCTGCATATAGATCTGGTCTGATGCGGAGGTTGCGGGTGCTGTACGTTTCATCTAAGTAAAGGTCGCTACAAAATGAATGAGGCTATGATAGTTGCTGGTATGACTCTATGTGAGGCGGCTCTAGTGATAGCGGAGGCGCTGCCTGGGTACTATGCCGAGGCGCGGGAGCGTCGGGCTATGAGCGAGATGCTCCTACAGCATATCACTGGGCTCAGCCAGACGAGCTATCTGCTTGACCGCAAAGTTAGACAATTGTCCGACACGGAAGCCGTTTGGCTCTGTCAAGCACTCGAGCGACTAGCACACGATGAGCCGATACAGTATATCTTAGGGGTGGCACCCTTCGGCTCTTTTGACCTAGCGGTCGGCAAGGGGGTACTCATACCACGCCCCGAGACAGCCGAGCTGTGCGAACTGATCCTCGCTCGTCACCCTGCCACGGAGGCTCCCCTGCGACTCCTCGATGTGGGGTGTGGCTCCGCCTGCATTCCTATCTATATAGGTAGCGAGCGCCCTGAGTGGTGTCTCTATGCGATGGATCAGTCGGAGCAGGCACTAGACTATGCGGAGCAAAACGTTCGTCAGACGGGTGTCGCCGTCCAGCTCTTCCGTGGAGATCTCTTCGCTTGGTGCCAGGAGAAAGACATCCCTGCCGAGCTTCCCCCGATAGACCTTCTGGTGAGCAATCCGCCCTACATCCCCGAATGCGACCAAGCGACGATGCGCCCCAACGTCCTCGAGGGAGAGCCTCGTGAGGCGCTCTTCGTACCAGACGAAGACCCGCTCCGCTACTACCGTGCACTCGTGACGCTCGTGCCACGTATTCGCTCGCCTCACGCACCATGTACGCTCTACTGCGAGACGCATCACAAGCTGGCGCACGAGGTGGCAGCGCTGTGCGAGCAGGCGGGAGCTGCTTCGTCAGAGGTGCTTCTCGACCTGACGGGCCGAGAGCGATTTGTACAAGCCACCTTTCAGTAAAAACGAAACCCTATGGACACCGATATACTAAACAAAGCCAAGTACTACTGCGCACGTGCCGAGCGGTCGCCACGCAATCTGCGCCTCTTCCTAATGCGTCGAGAGGTGCCCTCGGACGAGATCAACGAGTACCTCACGCTCCTCGAGGAGGGTCGCTACTACGACCCGCAGCGCTATGCCGAGAGCTATGCCCGCACACGCTATCGCGATATGAGTCACGGTCCCCGCAAGATACGTCAGGCGCTACGTATGCAGGAGGTACCGACGGAGATCATCGATGCGGTACTGCCTGAGATACTTGAGGAGGAAGAGCCGAACTACTCCCTCGCTGAGCTACTCGAGAGCAAGCTGCGTCGCACCTCTGCACGGACGCCTCGTGCGCTCTTTGACAAGATGATGCGCTACGGCGTGGGGCGTGGCTACCCCCCGAGCGATGTGTACGAAGCGCTACAGGAGGTACTCGAAGCGATGCGGGAAGAGGAAGAGTCAGACGAAGAGTAAAGCGTCAAAGCACCCATACTCTTATGATCCGCAAAGCAACGAGACGATCTACCGCAGGACACATAGTTCCTCCGCCACCACAAGGGTGGTGGGCAACGGCTCGTGAGTCGCTCCTACAGCTCATCTACCCGCGCTGGTGTCCCGTCTGTCACACGCTCCTGCCGCCGAATGCGCCACCGCTTTGCCTCACTTGTCAAAGTTCGCTGGGAAGCTATGACGAGCGTACGATCAGAGCGCTCGACCGCTTGCGTGGCGCTCACCCGATGCCTCGCAGGCTACTCGCCCCCTATCTCTATGCTCGTGATGATGCGATGGCGCTGATCGTCCACGACATCAAGTATCACGGCAATAAGCCACTCGCTAGCTATATGGGTCGTCTTATGGGTACGCTCCTACCGCTGGAGCGGGAGCAGATAGACTACATCATCCCTGTGCCTCTGACGCCTGACCGCGCATTGGAGCGAGGCTACAATCAGGCTGTACTGCTGGCCGAGGGTATCTCTTCGGTCACGGGTCTCCCCTATCTGCCTCACGCTTTGCGACGTACACGCTTTCAAGGTAGTCAGACACACCGTGACCGTACGCATCGCCTAGAGGCTATGCTTGGGAGCTTCACACTAGGGAGCGAAGCGATCCCCCCAGACAGCCACATCTTACTCCTAGACGATGTACTCACCACAGGAGCAACGCTCACAGCTGCGCTCAACGCTCTGTCGGACACGCCCCTAGCGCAAGTCTCTGTCGCTGTCTTGGCAGTCGGCACCCCCACAGCTTAGCTCGCTCCAAGAAACACTCGCCCCACCAGAAAAAACCTCTAATCTCTAACTTCTAATCTCTAACCTCTAAATTCGCTACCTTTGCAAGAGGCTTCTGTAGGAGCCTTTTTAATCTAGAGACTGATCTATGCGATTGCTTATAGCACGTCACGGAGAGACGGAGGAGAACTTGCGCTCTATCTGTCAGGGGCAGACAGCTGGCACGCTGACCCGACGAGGGGTGGCGCAATGTCTACAGTTGGGGGACAAGCTCAAGGGGTATCCCATCACACATATATATAGTAGTGATCAGCTGCGGGCACGTCGCTCGGCTGAGCTGATGATGTCGTCGAGTGGCTGTAAGGCGCCTCTAGTGCTGGACGAGCGCCTACGCGAGCGCTCTTTCGGTCGATGGGAGGGGCGACCCTTTGTCGAGATCCCTTCGCCAGACGAGGAGTGGCACGAGATCGAGACGGTCGAGGCTATTGCCGAGCGTCTGCAGAGCTTCCTACACGACTTGAGGCAGAAGCATAATAATGAGGAGGATCTGGTGCTACTTATGGGGCACGGCTTCACTATGAGGGTGCTAGAAGCATTGCTACAGGGAGGGCCTCTAGACAAAGTGGAGGAGATCACCTTCCTCCCGAATGGGGACTACCGACTATACGAGGGAGGTAAGCTCTGCCAGCGTCCGCGAGTGGTCTACATCTCTGGGGGGCAGCGCAGTGGCAAGAGTGGCTACGCACAGCGACTGGCGCTCTCGCTCTCTGATCGACCGATCTACCTTGCTACGGCGCGTCACTGGGACGAGGACTTCGAGCGTCGCATAGCGCGTCACCAAGCGGATCGGGGGCCTGAGTGGACTACTGTCGAGGAGCCTCGCTACCTGAGCCAGACGCAGATAGCTGGACGTGTCGTACTGATAGACTGTGTGACGCTATGGCTTACGAACATCTACAGTGACCTCGAGTTTGACGCAGAGGCTTCGCTCAGCGAGGCGCGTCGTGAGTGGCAGCAGCTGCTACATCACTGCGCAGCGGATACGCTCATCGTGGTGAGCAACGAGATCGGTATGAGCTTGCACGCTCCCGATGCGGGTTCACGAGCTTTCGTAGATTTACAAGGGTGGGTCAACCAATATATATCTGCCACGGCTGACGAAGCTTACCTGATGGTCTCTGGCAGAGCTTTACGAACGGAACTAATTTCAGACTTATATAGAGAGATATGACTTTTGAGGAGGAACTACAAGAGCGGATCGACAGCCGCACGAAGCCTAAGGGTTCTCTAGGGCAGCTGGAGCGCATCGCCTCCAAGGTGGGTATGATACAGCATAGCGTGACACCTCAGCTGATCGACCCCGTGCTGCTGCTGATGGCTGCAGATCATGGGATCGTCGAGGAGGGCGTGAGCGTATGTCCTAAGGAGATCACTTGGCAGCAATGCATCAACTTCGTCTCGGGCGGCGGGGCTTGTAGTGTCTTGGCACGGCAAAATGGCTTTCGCCTGCGTGTCATAGATGTGGGCGTCGACTACGACTTCCCTGAGACTTGTCGTATCGAGTCGGCTAAAGTGATGCACGGCACCCGCAATATGCTTCACGAGCCAGCTATGACGACTGAGGAGTGTGCTGAGGCGATGATGATCGGTGCTCAATGTGTGGCGCAAGAGGCAGAGCGTGGGTCTAATGTGGTCGCCTTTGGTGAGATGGGTATCGGCAATACTTCGCCAGCGACGCTGATCCTACACAAGATCACGGGACGCTCTATCGCCTCGATCATTGGGCCAGGCTCGGGGCTACGTGGCTCGGGGCTAGAACATAAGGCAAAGGTGCTCGAAGAGGTGGCTGCGCGCTACAATCCGCAGAGTCCTATGGAGCTCCTGTCGCAGATGGGCGGACTAGAGATCGCAGCGATCTGTGGCGGTGTCCTAGAGGCCTACAAGCGAGGTATGCTAATCCTTGCAGATGGTGTGATTGCTACCTCAGCCTTTATGGTGGCACACGAAGTAGAGCCACGCATCGTGGACAATGTGCTTTTCGCTCACACCTCCGAAGAGCCAGGACACCAAGCGATGATCGACTACCTCGGCGGAGAGGCAATCCTCTCTCTGGGGATGCGGCTCGGCGAGGGTACGGGAGCACTCGTTGCCTATCCGATCATTCAGTCAGCCGTTGCTTTTATGAGCAATATGCGCGGCTTTGCGGACGCTGCGGTCTATCGTGTAGACAAGTAAGGAGCGACTTGACCTATGGCTTGGGATCTGCGGCGCACGATACGCTCTGAGTGGGACTTACTGCGTCTCTCGCTACTCTTCTACACCCGCATACCAGTGGGGCATGTGGCGTATAGTGAGGAGCGTATGGGAGAGTCCTTTCGGTACTTTCCTCTGCTGGGAGCGATCGTAGGAGCTGTGATGGCGGGGATCTACGCTTTGGCGGGCTACTACCTACCCAATACTGTCGCTGCTGTGATGAGCGTGATCGTTGGTTTAGTTGTCACGGGCGGGATGCACGAGGATGGCCTGTCGGATTATTGCGATGCCTTCGGAGGGTATCACGATAGAGAGACGACGCTACGCATTATGAAGGACAGCGCGACAGGTGTGTATGGTATCTTGGGGCTTGTGATGCTCCTCATGAGCCGTGTCGTCCTCGTGAGCTACATACCTTACGAGAGCGCCATTGGAACGATTGTTGCCATGGCTGTAGTAGCACGTTGGATGCCTATCCTCGTGATGCGCCTCTCGGTCTACGCTCGTAAGAGTGGCGAGGAGAGTAAGGCGACCCATTTGCGACAAACTGTCACGACAAAGACGCTACTCATTGCGGCTCTTTGGGCAATATTGGCACTCTTGCTCTTGCCTTGGCAGGCTGCCATTGTGGCTCCTGTACTTATGATAGGACAGACGCTGCTGATCATGCGCATTAGCAACAAGCGCATCGGTGGATACACGGGCGATGTGCTGGGAGCTGTCGAGTGTCTCGCTGAGCTGACGCTACTGCTGGTCACGCTTGTGGTAACTATCTACGCCTGACGGGTATGAGTCTCTACCTCGTGCGTCATACGCCTGTCGCCCTACCTAAAGGGATCTGCTACGGCTGGCTCGATGCGCCACTCTCGGAGGAGTTCCCTCGCTATGCGCAGCAGATCGTTGCGGGGCTGCGAGAAGTCCAGCTAGATGCTATCTATAGTAGTCCCTCCTCTCGTTGCGTGGTTCTGGCAGAAGAGATAGCTCGGACCAAGGGGCTGACCATTCGTCAGGACGAGCGACTGCGCGAACTGAACTTTGGCGCATGGGAAGGGCTCTCTTGGCAGGAAGTTTACGATCAAGAGGCGGGACGAGCCTGGTTTGCCGACTACTGGCACGCTAAGACGGCAGGCGGTGAGAGCCACGATGACCTACTGGCGCGGGTAGCTGACTTTGAGGCGGAGCGGGACAAGGGCCGTCAGACGCTCCTTGTGACACACGCTGGGGTCATTCGTGCTTATCGTATTTTGCTGGGCACGCTCTCGCCTAGCGAAGCGATGGCACAGGAGGTTAACTTTGGAGAGATATATCAATATGAATAAGCTAAAGCCGATCATGCTCGTCGGAACTGGCTCCGACGTAGGGAAGTCCATCGTGGCGACAGGCATCTGTCGTATCTTGCTGCAGGAGGGGTACAAGCCCGCTCCCTTTAAGGCGCAAAACATGTCGCTCAATAGCTATCCCACCCCCGAGGAGGGCGAGATAGGTCGTGCGCAAGCGGTGCAGGCGGAGGCGTGTGGCATACCTTGTCACACCGATATGAACCCGATCCTCCTCAAGCCGACGGCCGATCAGACGACGCAAGTGATCCTCAACGGCAAGGCGGTGGGCAATCAGTCGGCACGCTCTTACTTCAACGTGGAGCAGCGCAAGCCGCTCTTTGTAGAGGCGATGAAAGCGTTCGACAGATTAGCGAGCCAGTACAACCCAATCGTGATAGAGGGTGCTGGAAGCATCTCGGAGGTCAACTTATGGCCGATGGACATCGTCAATATGCGGGTGGCACTGCGTACGGGCGCTGACGTTTACCTCGTGGCAGACATCGAGCGTGGGGGCATCTTCGGCAGTCTCTACGGGACGATCGAGCTCTTGCCCCCAGCAGAGCGTGCGGCGATCAAGGGGATCATCATCAATAAGTTCCGTGGCGACAGCTCACTCTTTGACTCGGGGCGAGAGATCATTGAGCGATTGACCAAAGTACCAGTCGTGGGGTTGCTCCCTTACCTGCCCAATATGCAGATAGATGCCGAGGATGGTGTCTCCATCGATAGCTACGCCGCACAGCCTCGACCCAACACGCTCAATGTGGCGGTGGTGCGACTGCCGCACATCTCGAACTTTACCGACTTTGACTCGCTACGCTTTATCTCTGGCGTCACGCTCTACTTCACTTCAGATGCTGAGGCACTACGCCAGGCGGATATCATCATGCTCCCCGGGAGTAAGAACACGATCGATGACCTCCTCTGGCTACAAGCGGAGGGACTCGATGCGGTTATCCTAGCACATCACAAGGCGGGTCGACCGCTCTACGGCATCTGCGGAGGTTATCAGATGATGGGCCTGCGCATCGCTGACACTGATGGCGTCGAGGGCGAGCCACGCACCGTCGATGGCTTAGGACTGCTACCCACAGAGACCACCCTACAGAGCAATAAAGCGGTACGTACCTCCACTTTTACCTACCTCCCTACGGGTACTCCCGATTGTCAAGGCTACGAGATACACTGCGGGGTGACACAGCCCATTGATGGGCCCGACTCGCCCGTAGTCATGAGAGCTGGTGCTACGCCCGACGGCTACTGGGTCTCTCCTCGCTTGTGGGGTAGCTACATGCACGGCATCTGGGACAATGAGGCGATCCTGCAGCAGATCCTGCACGAGGTAGCTCCTGAGCGAACCTTCCACCTAGAGCGCACCTTTGCTACGCGCGAAGCGGCTTACGATCGCCTTGCTGAGCATATGCGTCAGCATCTAGATATAGAGTATATGCTACAAAGTCTGCGCAACGTATGATAGTAGGACACGGGGACGACCGATACAGCTACGGAGCGCTCGTGCGCTACGACTTCTCTAGCAATGTGCCTTACCGCAACCATGCGGGCGAAATTATAGACTATCTCTCAGGGCGACTAGAGAGCCTGACGCACTATCCAGACCCTCAGGCGCAGGAGCTGCGGGAGCTCTTGGCACAGCTCTGGAGCCTTGATCCCGATTGGCTGCTGGTGACCAGTGGATCGACAGAGGCTTTCTATCTCTTGGCGCATCTCTTTGCGGGTGGCGAGACGCTCATCACCGTTCCCTCCTTTGCTGAGTATGAAGATGCCTGCCAGCTCTATCGCCATCACCTCACCTATATCCCGACAAGCGATATAGCCAGCCAAAGCACCCCTGCCGACCTCCTCTGGAGTGCTCTGCCCAACAATCCCGACGGTGACATCACTCATCGTACGGCACTCCTCAACTACTGCTCGGCGCACCCTGATAGTTACGTTATTGTGGACGAAGCCTACGCAGAGCTCTGTGCCGAGCCGGTGACGCTCCTAGACGAAGTGGCGCATCACCCCAACCTGATCATCGTTCGTTCGCTGACCAAGAGCTTTGCACTCCCGGGCATACGTCTTGGCTACATCGTTGCGCACCCTTCGCTGCTGGCTCGCCTAGAACCACTCCGCTCGCCCTGGAGTGTCAATGCCCTTGCCCTAGAGGCGGGTGCTTACATCTGCCAGCACTATGACCAGTTGCTACCAGACGCCACAGGCTTGGTACGAGAGGCTCAGCACCTCGCTCACGAGGTGGCGCAGATCGCTGGCGTCTCGCTGACACCTAGCCCCACGCCTTACTTCCTCGCTTGTCTAGATGAGGGGCGAGGTAGCGCAGCCCAGCTTAAGGAGTACCTCGTCACGCAGCATGGAGTCTTGATCCGTAATGCGGCCAACTTCCGCTCTCTCACGCCTCGCCACTTCCGCCTTTCGGTGCAGTCGCCAGAAGCTGGTCAAGCGTTGCTCCGTGGTTTGTCTAGCTACTTATAGTATGTATCCGCTACTCTTCGGTCTCCTTCTCGACCTGCTCCTAGGTGATCCCCGCTGGTCGCTCCACCCGATACGACTCTTTGGCCAGCTCATCGCATGGGGCGAGCGGAGGTTCAACCATCCGCCACACCAGAAGGCAAAAGGCACGCTCCTCTCCCTCGTACTCGTGCTGGGGGTGTGGGGCTTTTTCTATGTCGTCGAATGGTTCCTAGCAGACTATCGCTACGTCCTATTGGCTTGGCAGACGATCTTTTTCTTCTTTGCTATCTGCCCACGGAGCTTGATCGGCGAAGCTTTGGCGGTAGAGCGCTATGTGGTGGCTGACGACCTTGAGGGGGCTCGCAAGCGTCTCTCTTGGATCGTGGGTCGTGACACCTCGCAGCTCACCTTTGCGCAGATCCGCACCGCTGTGCTGGAGACTCTTGCGGAGAATCTCTCCGATGGTGTCATCGCTCCGCTTTTCTTCTACGCTCTGGGCGGAGTGCCACTTATGATGGCTTACAAAATGATCAACACGCTCGACTCTATGATCGGCTACAAAGATCAGCGCTACAAAGACTTCGGCTACTTTGCTGCACGTATCCTCGATGACGCTGCGAACTATATTCCGTCTCGTCTCACGGCGCTCCTGATGCTCCTCGTGGCTCCGAGTCGGCGAGCCGTACGCACTGTGTGGCGTGATGCACGTAAGCATGCCAGTCCCAATTCGGGCTATCCTGAGTCAGCTCTGGCGGGTATCCTTGGGGTGCAGTTTGGCGGGCCCAACATCTACCACGGTATGCTCGTCGAGAAGCCCTATATAGGCACCCCGCTCCACGCCGTCACCGCACAGACACTCCAGCGCACCATCCGCATCGTCATCGCCGTCACGCTCCTCGCCAGTCTCCTCGTCCTCCTCACCTACCTCTAACTTCTAATCTCTAATCTCTAATTTCGTATCTTTGCGGGTGTATACCTTTTTCGATCTCTATGTCGCAGCTTAGCAATAGACCTTTATCAGACACGCTGGAGCTTACCTCCCTAGGAGGTGAGGGCGAGCGTCGTGTCGTCATCGTAGGACACAAGTCGCCCGACGGGGACTGCATAGGCAGTGCCTTGGCTCTACGTAGCTATCTGCTGGCACGGGGTGCCGACGAGGTCTCTATCATGGTCGTGGGGCGTGTGCCAGACAACCTTCTCTGGCTCCCGGGAGCTGAGACGATACATCAGCTCTCACCTCAGAGCGACTTAGAGACGATAGGTCAGATATTGGCTCAGGCTAGGCTACTGCTTTTGGTCGACTTCAACCATCTAGGACGTATCGGCAACCCGCTTGAGGGCTTGGTTGCTGAGATTGTGGATAAGCCAGAGGTGCGCTCCGTGATGATAGATCACCACCCAGAGCCTGAGATGGGACTGGTCGATGAGATGTATAGCGACACCTCGGCATGTGCTACGGGCTTTCTCATAGCTGAGCTGCTCGGAGGTGGCGACTCGAGAGAGTTAGAGCTATATGGCGGAGCCGATATGGCGACCTGCTTGCTGGCGGCGACCTACACCGATACGGGACTCCTGAGGCATGGAGCGATTACCCCGAAGCTCTTTAGGACGATCGCTCATCTCCTAGAGGTCGGTGCAAGACATGAGGAGATCGTGCTACGGATCTTCAAAAGCGACAAGCTAAACCGCCAACGGCTCCTCGGCTATATCATCAACGAGCGCACGACCTACGACCTCGACCTAGGGGTGGCGGTCTTTACGCTCAGACAGGAAGACTTCGACCGCTTTGGCATAGAGCCTGGAGATACAGAGGGCTTGGTAAATGTTCCCCTTGATGTGGCGGGTATACGAGCAGTTGCGTTCCTCCGAGAGCAACGTGATCCCGATGAACCGGTCAAGATCTCGTTTCGCTCGCAAGGTAACTTGCCTGTCAATGAGGTGGCGAGCAAACTCTTTGATGGGGGCGGACATCTGAACGCTGCGGGTGCTGAGTACCAAGGCACGCTGACGGACGCGCTAGCACTCGTCTGGCAGGGACTGCGCCAGCTCGTACAGGATTATCCGGAGATTAGAGATTAGAAATTAGAGGTTAGACATTAGAGGTTAGAGATTAGACAATAGAAATATGAAAGTAACAAACCATACCATCACCACCCTTGTGACACTTGTCTTGATGCTCCTACTAGGGCAGGGTGCCTTGACCAGTTGCCGCGACAAGCAGCATATCAAGTCGCTCTCGGAGATGCTACGTGACGAGAAGAAGATGATAGACAACTTCATTGAGGAGCAAGGGATGAACGTGCAGGAGGGTGTCGAGGAGCAGCGCGAGTTTGACCCCAACGTGTGGTACAAGTTCCCCAATGGAGTCTACATGCAGGTCATCGACAAGGGTGGCGAGCTGGCTAAGCCTGAGCGTACGCGTGTCATGTTGCGTATGAAGGGTCGCTTCATCGCACCCGACTATAACCACGCCTTTGACAACCTCTCTAAAGGCTATCAGCAGTCTACGGAGTTTATCTACATCAACTCACGTGACCGCACCGGTTCTGTCCACTACAAGCTGATCCAAGAGCAGTACGGTCACTCCATCGATGCACTCATGTGTGAGGGCGTCGCCTATCCGCTCACGATGGTGGGCAATGGCGCTAGGATACGTCTCCTCATCCCCTTCCTCCTAGGACCTAATATGGCATACAATGCGGGTGCGCCGATGTATTGCGAGGAGGTTTGGTACCAGTTTGTCGAGGAGTCCTAACCCCCTACGAGCCTCTCTGACGCTGTCCCGTGATGCGGGATACGCCAGCTACGCTTAGCTACTCATTTTTGAAACAACACACTTAATCTATACTATGACGGTCATCAAATCAATCTCTGGAATACGAGGCACCGTCGGAGGCTCTCCGACAGACGGTTTCAACCCACTGACGATAGCACGCTTTGTCGTGGGGTATGCACAGCACATCAAGCTCTACGAGTCTATCAGCAGACCAACCATCGTGGTGGGGCGCGATGCTAGACTATCGGGAGAGATGGTGCAGCAAGTGGTCATCGGCACGCTCCTCGGTATGGGCTGCGATGTAATCAACATAGGACTGGCTACGACACCAACCACTGAGATGGCTGTCCTGGGGCATCGTGCCGACGGCGGGATCATCATCACCGCTTCGCACAATCCGATCCAGTGGAACGCTCTGAAGTTCCTAGGGAGCGATAGCACCTTCCTCAATGCAGATCGTGGCAACGAAGTGCTACGTCTCTCGGAGGATCACACCGTGCCCTTTGCTTCGGTAGAAGATTTGGGACAAGTCATCTCTACCAGCTCCTACCTGCAGAAGCATATCGACGCCATCCTCGCACTACCCGAGGTAGACGTGGAGGCTATCCGCAAGGCTGAGCTGACGGTCGCCTACGATCCGATCAATTCGGTCGGAGCTATCGCTCTGCCTCCGCTCTTTGAGGCGCTTGGCGTCAAGCAGTGGAGAGGGATCAACGATACACCCGATGGTAAGTTCGCACACAACCCTGAGCCTCTACCTAGCCACCTCGTGGATCTGTGCGAATTAGTGCGTATAGCACGTGCCGATGTAGGCTTTTCGGTAGACCCAGACGTGGATCGCCTAGCGATCATTGACGAGACGGGACAACCTTTTGGCGAAGAGTACACACTGGTCTCGGTCGCTGATTACCTCCTTGACTACCATGAGGGTGGTAACACGGTCTCCAATATGAGTTCGACACGCGCTCTGCGCGACATCACCGAGCAGCATGGCGGTAGCTACACGCCAGCAGCAGTGGGTGAGGTCAACGTGGTCAAGCGTATGCGAGAGACCGACGCGCTCATCGGCGGCGAGGGCAATGGCGGTGTCATCTATCCGCATCTGCACGCCGGACGAGATGCACTCGTTGGCATCGCACTCTTCCTCACTCACTTGGCAAAGAGTGGCGAGACAGTTAGCCAGCTACGTAAGCGCTACCCCGACTACGCTATGTGCAAGCGCCGTGTGGAGCTACCTGCGGGAACGGATGTGACAGCGCTCTTTGCAAACTTAGAGCGTGAGGTCGCTTCGTTGAACCCCTTGACAGAAGATGGTCTGAAGATCGACTTCGAGGACTCGTGGGTGCAGATACGTCCCAGCAATACGGAGCCGATCGTCCGTGTCTATACGGAGGCTCCCACCGAGGAGGGCGCATCGGCTCTCGCAGATAAGTACATCTCGCTCGTGGAGCAGCAGCTCGCTCGCAAGTAGCCTATGGCAAGAGGTCGCAAAGAGCCGAGGTATCTAGACGACGTACTCATCGAGCGGATGGGTGCCGAGGGGCAATGCGTAGCACATATCGAGGAGAAGGTGCTCTTCGTCCCCTATGCGGCACCTGGCGACCGCTGTCGCATACGTGTCGGTCGCTCCAAGCGGAGCTATATGACAGGCACCATCGAGGAGCTACTAGAGCCTTCGCCACTGCGTGTGGAGCCTCGCTGTGAGGTCTTCGGCGCTTGTGGCGGGTGCAAGTGGCAGCAGCTACCCTACGAGGAGCAGCTGCGTGGCAAGGCGCAGCAAGCCGCAGACGCTATGACCCGCATCGGACATATAGCGATCGAAGAGACCGAGCCGATCGTAGGGTGTGAAGATCCGTGGCACTACCGCAACAAGGTCGAGTTTACCTTTAGCAAAAGGCGCTGGCTCACCGAGGAGGAGCTCAAAAGCCTGCCTGAGGAAGCGAGCGAACAGGAGCTCTGCGGAGTAGGCTTTCACAAGGCTGGCATGTTTGACAAGGTACTAGACCTACACGGCGTGACCTGTCAGATAGCCAACCCGATAGCTTCGGAGATACGAGACTATCTCAACGATTACTGCCTAGCGCGCTGGGAGGAGTACCCTTACTACGACCAGAGAGCACACGAGGGCGTGATGCGAACGCTCCTGATCCGCACCACGACACTGGGCGGACTGATGGTTTTGATCGCTTTTGCTGAGGGCACGGAGGAGCTGCGTGTGCAGCTCTTGGAGGCACTGCGTGTGCGCTTCCCTCAGATCACGTCGCTCTACTATATGGTCAATACGAAGCTCAACGACAGCCTGGCCGACCTCCCAGCGCAGCTCTACAGCGGTGCGCCATATATCGAGGAGGATATGCACGGCTTGCGTTACCGTATCGGACCTAAGTCCTTCTATCAGACGAATAGTCGGCAGGCGGAGCGGCTCTACGAGAAGGTACGTGAATATGCTCAGCTCACGGGCGATGAGGTGGTCTACGACCTCTACACAGGCGCTGGGACAATTGCCAACTACTTGGCGCAAAGCTGTCGCTCCGTCATCGGGATCGAGTATGTACCAGAGGCTGTCGAAGATGCCTTTGTCAATAGGGATCAAAACGGGATCACGAACGCCACCTTCTACGCAGGCGACATGAAAGCGATCCTGACCGATGACTTCGTCGCAGCGCATGGTCGTCCCGAGGTCCTGGTGACCGACCCGCCACGTGCAGGTATGGATGCCCCCGTCGTGGAGGTGATCCTGCGGGCGGCTCCACAGCGCATCGTCTATGTCAGTTGCAATCCAGCGACACAGGCACGAGACCTAGCGCTTCTTATGGCAGAGGGGCATTACCGTGCAGTGCGAGCTTGCGCTGTCGATATGTTTCCCCATACGCATCATGTGGAGCATGTCGTACTGCTAGAGCGCACAGAGTAGCAGGAGGAGACTGTTGCAAAAGTCAACAGTCTCACAATCCTGCAAGCAAGATTGTCCAGACTTTGCAGAAAGGATGAAGCGCAAGGCGCTAAGGGTGAGGTCTGAAGGGAGCATACCTCTGTATGTAACCGAAGCCGAATCCCGAAAGCAACACAGCGATTCGCCTTTATGCAACAGTCTCAAGAGACCTAAATAGATACGAATAGCAAGAGAGGGAGTCCCCGCGTGGGGCTCCCTCTCGTCGCTTCTGTTCAATTTACAACTAAAACTAATCACAAAACAGTCTTGCCACACGGTGCCTCCTGGACTCTCCGTGTATGGGGCGTGTACGGTACTCACGTATGGTCGCGCTCCGCAAGATGCTACAGTAACGTGTAGCCCGTTTGTAGGTACTTACTTGAAAGGTTAAGTCAGATGGGTCTAGGTGTCGCAAGTGACTAGAGTTACTTCTTGCGCTTGCGATTGTTATCTTGGGTGACCGCTTTCTCCAGTTCTCGGCGGGAGAAGCTTCCCGAGAAGTTGATCACCGTGTACTCGTCTTCGCCAGAGACGATCATATATAGTTCGGAGGCATTGTCTCCTTGTAGCTGTCCGATCAAGTTGACGACCCCGTTATCGTCCTTAACATACATCAGCTGCTCGAGGTCTGAGTGGCGTAGCTCTGTGACAGGGGCAAAGGTGCGACGTAGCTCCTGTATCGCCTTACGATCGGAGGAGGTGTAGATGTGTATCGATGTGATGCCGTCCATAATACCCGACATAGCGTCAGCACCATCTATCTTGAGGCTTGCCTTGGGCACGCTCTGTAGCATTGCGGGAGAGATGTATACGACATCCACGTTTTTGATCTCCATCAGCTTGGACGTATTGATACGCGTACGGGCAGCGCCACGCTGCGCCACTGCTGGCAGCCCCATCAGGAGTAGCATCGTGAGCGTGATGATGCTCAGGCGTGAGAGATGATTAATATATGCTTTCATAATCTGTGTGTGTCTGTATCAGAGGTTCTATATATAAGTCGTTTGAGAGGGCAGATTGTTGCAGTCATAGATGAAATCAATTGCCCGTCAGGATCCACCCGCCCTCTGAGACAAAGGGGATCTTCTCCATCGAGCTCTGGTAAGAGTCCTGCAAGCGACCGAAGATTTGGTCTATCTCTTCGTTTTGCTCAGAGCATAGCTCCATACAGTCGCCCAGCTTGGAGAGCGCTGCGAGCGTATACTCATTGACCTGCTCCTGCGGTATGGGCTGACCATTGCGTAGGGACAGCTCCGCCTGTCGGCTGTTGCGTCCCCACTGGAAGAAGGAGACTCCTACACCGCCCACGATCAGTACGGCAGCGACAGCTGCATACTTACGCACCCACACCTTCCACCGTGGTGTGGTCTGATAGGATAAGGATGGCTCTGCCTCTGCGCTCTTCGTCTGCGAGGCAGCACGTTGCAGTGTGGCCTCTAGGAGCATACGATCGGCATAGTATGGTGAGCCTGGCTCCTCCTGAAGGAGTGCTAGGTAGAGGACAAACTCCTCGTCGGGCGTGGACAGTCCGTCGTAGTAACGCTCCAGTAGCTGCTCTATGTCGTGTGATGAATGTATCATAGTGGCTTGTGTAGTCTATAAAGTAGTGAGGTGGTTGAGATCAAGCTTTCATATCTGCAAAGAGAGCTCTCGCCTCCTTGCGCAGTCGTGAGATCATCGATCGGACGGTCACCTCCTTGAGTCCCATACGCTGGGCGGTCTCATCGTTGGTGAGCATCATCTCCTGTCGTAGTCGCCACACCTCTTGCTGCTGCTCAGGGAGCGTAGCGACCCAATCGTCGATGCGTGCTAGCTGCTCCTTAGCAATGAGCTGCTCTTGGGGTGTCGCCGTGACTAAAGGCATCTCGAGTTCTGTGGGCTCCTCGGCATTGCGCAGACGCTGTGCGGGTGCCCGTAGCGTGTCGATGCACTTATTGCGAGCGATACGGATGGCGTAAGCCTTCGGTGAGGCGACCTCCTCTAGATGGTCTCGCTGCTCCCAGAGCTTGATGAGCACATCTTGGGTCACATCCTCAGCCTCCATCTCGTTGGATAGAAGAGCCATACAGACCTGTAGGATCGTCGACCGTAAGGGGACGTAGGTCTGTATGAAAGTGGCTCCATCCATTGTAATCACTGTAAACTAAAAACTAACTCAATGTATAACTAAAACTACGCTCGGATCAACGATCCAGAAGAGCGTCGTACACCATTAAGACGAGTGAGTCGTCGAAATGTTGCAGCGGATAGCACAAAGATCGTAACTCTTCCCCACACTCCCCCCCTCTCCAGCGAAAAAAGTCGGATATCCACGTGGCAATTCTCAAATAGCCACGTAGCGAAAAAACATTCTCCACGTGGAGACGTTTTGATTCCTCCGAAGTTTCATTTGATTCTTCCGAAGAAATTTTTCTTCCCCACGTGGAGAATAAAAAATAGCTCCGTGAAGATTTTGATTTCTCCACGGAGCTATTCAAGCATGAGCTATATATATAATGTATGAGCCGTGACTTTTTCGTCCAGATCAGCAAGCATCTTGAGTGCATCTCCTTAGTTTGTTATAACCGCCTCTCCACCTCATCGTTAGGGCAAGTTATGGAGTGTGAGTTATCAACACTTAAGCGTCTATGTCCAGATTATTCTGTAGCTTTGACTTGTTATTTATGACCGATATGTATCATGGGTAGAATCATCTCTCTTGCTAATCAGAAGGGTGGAGTCGGCAAAACAACCACTACGATCAACCTCGCAGCCTCTCTAGCTGTGCTCGAGAAGAAGGTGCTCGTCGTCGATGCCGACCCGCAGGCAAACGCTTCGTCGGGACTAGGAGTCAACTCCACGACCCTCAGCGAGACTATCTACGAGTGTCTCATTGGTGGACTACCGCTCGACAAGGTGGTGCGCCCTACGCACGTGGACAATCTCTTCATACTCCCCTCACACATTGACCTGGTCGGGGCGGAGATAGAGATGCTCCAGCTCAAGGATCGCGAGACAGTCATGAGAGAGATGCTCCGCCCTGTCGTGGACCAGTATGACTACATCCTCATCGACTGCTCACCCTCGCTCGGCATCATCACAGTCAATGCTTTGGTCGCTAGTCATGCGGTGATCATTCCCGTGCAGTGCGAGTACTTTGCACTAGAGGGGATCTCTAAGCTTCTCAACACGATACGTATCATCAAGAGCCGGCTCAACCCTGCGCTAGAGATCGAGGGCTTTCTCCTCACTATGTACGACAGCCGCCTGCGACTGGCTAATCAGGTGTACGACGAGGTCAAGGAACACTTCGGGCAGCTGGTCTTCGACACGGTCATACAGCGCAATGTCAAGCTAAGCGAGGCGCCTAGCCACGGCTTGCCCGCACTCCTATATGATGCCGACAGCAAGGGGGCGATCAACCACCTTCAGCTGGCCGAGGAGCTGATCCGTCGCACGGCTCAGCGTGCGGCGCTATAACCACCACCCTACCCCTACGATCATCATGACAAACAAGAAGAAAGAGAACAAAGTAATAGGCAGAGGACTAGACGCTCTACTCGGCGATGTGAGCAACTCTTCTAGCATTAGCGAGATAGCCATCGACAAGATCGAGCCTAATCCAGATCAACCTCGCACGCACTTCGACCCAGAGAGTCTCGAGGAGCTGGCGGCCTCCATACGTGCCCTCGGCATCGTGCAGCCTATCACGGTGCGAGAGCTGACCGACGGACGACATCTCATCATATCGGGTGAGCGTCGCTGGCGTGCCTCTAAGCTCGCCAACCTAACCTCTATCCCAGCATACATCGTTAAGGCAAACGATGAGCAGGTGGTCGAGATGGCGCTGATCGAAAACATACAGCGCGAAGACCTCAACGCTATCGAGATAGCACTCACCTACAAGCGTCTCCTAGAGCACTCGGAGGGGACGCAAGAGGAGCTGGCAAAAAAGGTGGGCAAGACCCGCTCGTCGATCAGCAACTACCTGCGTCTCCTGCGCCTGCCCGCAGAGGTACAGCTGGGACTGACGGAGAAGAAGATCGACATGGGTCATGCGCGTGCCATACTGAGCCTAACCGACCCCGCACAGCAGCTGAAGCTTTACCAGACCACACTCTCGGAGCATCTGAGCGTGCGACAAGTAGAGGCTCTAGCCAATGAGATGCAAGAGCCGAGCGAAGACACAACAAAAGCGAGCAAGAAGAGACAGACGCTCTCCAAGCTCGCTTCCAATGGCAATGACTACGCTCCTCTAGCTAAGCAGCTGAGCAGCTTCTTCGGTACTAAGGTCTCCCTACGCTGTAAGGAGAGTGGTAAGGGGAGCATCACGATCCCCTTTAGCTCTGAGGAGCAGCTCATAGAGATCTGCTCGATCCTAGAGGGCGGGGCTAACCACTAGTCAGCACGCTACAGAGATGCCTCGCACTCACCTGACTCGCTCACTACTCCTCCTCGTGATGAGCTGCGCTATAGCTTGCTACTGCGGCACAGCTCTCTATGCGATCGTACCCGTAGTACCACAAGACACGACTGCGCTAGAGGTGATAGCCGACACGTTGGACACGAGCCTGTCCGACACGAGCCTGTCCGACACGCTCCGCACGGAGGCTTCGAGCGAACTGATCTCCGCTCCGACAGCAGCGCAGGCGGAGCGTCAAGTGGTGGAAGACTCTACCGCAACGGCAAAGGCAACGTCTGCAGGGTCTCCTGAAGCTTTGCAGCGCACCACTGCAGCGCAGGTGACCAAGCGATCGGGTGGCGTGCCTTTTATCCACAAGATGACTAGTTGGTTCACCCGCTACCCTAACTCGAGCGTGGCTCTCATCTGCTCCATCGTGCCTGGCGGCGGGCAGCTCTACAATCAGCGCTACTGGAAGATACCGATCGTACTCTCGGCTATGACGGCGGGTGTCTATGCCGTGACGTGGAATCAGAGACTCTACCACGAGTATCACACCGCCTACGCTGATCTGCTGAGCGAGAACCCGCTTGATCACACCTCCTGGCAAGCCTTTATACCGCCTGGTGCTGATCCCACTAAATATGTCTCCGATGGGAACCTACGCTCGCGTCTAGAGCGTGGCTCCAAGCAGTACAAGGAGAGCAGAGACCTAAGCATCGTCATCACGGTGGCGCTCTATCTCCTCTCAGCGCTAGACGCTTATGTCGATGCGGAGCTATACTACTTTAATGTGTCCCCCCAGCTCACGATCGATATGGGCGAGGGACTGCGTGACAAGTCTTCAGGGCCTCGACCTCAAAGCGTGATGGTCGGTGCCTCTGTGCGCTTTTAGACAAAAACTCCTTATGAAGATTACCAACCTACGACACGCTTGTGTCAGAATCACCACCTATATAATACTCTGTTGTTGCTTGCCGACACTCCTAGCTGCAGCTCCTTGGTATGAATCACGAGACAGTGTAGACACAGAGGGAGCCGTCGAGCTAGACGCTATCACAGCTCGCAAAGAGCTACAGGAGAGCCTGCCGAAGAGTCTAGACACTGACCTAGGTCTGCTTATGGAGACTTGGCGTACGGGCTATGCGACACAGCAACGCTTTGAGGTGCCGTGTGGCTCCTACAAGACAGAAGACATCCGCTCGCTGAGTGACTCCGTGCTGATCTCACGACTGAAGGCTCTACCCACCATCATCCCGATCCCTTACAACGCTATGGTCAAGGAGGGCATAGCCACCTACATCTCCGACCGTCCTCGATTGATACGTGTCATCCTCGCACTTGGAGACTACTACTTCCCCATCATGGAGGAGATCTTCGACCGTAACGGACTACCCGTCGAGCTGGTTTACCTCACGGTCGTCGAGTCGGCACTCAATCCCTTTGCCGTGTCACGTGCTGGCGCCTCTGGTCTCTGGCAGCTGATGCTCCCCACAGGACGGAGCTTAGGCTTAACGATCAATAGCCTTGTCGACGAGCGCTTTGACGTTTACAAGAGTACTGAGGCGGCTGCGCTCTATCTCAAGCAGCTCTACGGGCTCTTTGACAATTGGCTCCTAGCCATCGCTGCGTACAACTGCGGTCCTGGCAACGTCACCAAAGCGATCCGACGCTCTGGCGGGAAGACCACCTTCTGGGGAGTCTATCCCTACTTGCCCCGTGAGACGCGCAACTACATTCCGCTCTTCATCGGAGCCTACTACGCCTGCTACTACCACAACGAGCACAACATCTGTCCTCAAGCGCAGTCGATGCCACTTGCGACCGACACACTAGCCGTCCAGATACCACTCACCTTCGCCCAGATCTCACAAAGCACAGGCATACCCACCGAGCAGATACGCACGCTCAACCCACAATACAAGCGAGGAGTCATCCCCGCCGCTGGATCGATGCCCTACACCATCCGATTGCCTCTAACTGGCATCTCTAAGCTCGACGAGGCACTCATCAACCTGCGACGCAATCATAAGGAAGAGCTGTCCAAGCAGATAGCCGAAGCGCAAGAAGAGATCAAGAAAGCACCCGCTTCCACACAAAAGAGCAAAGCTACCCAGAGTCGCTACAAGATCTACAAAGTACGTCGTGGAGATACACTTTCTAAGATTGCTAAGCGACACGGCACCTCGGTCGCTGCCATCAAGCGCGCCAACGGACTCAAAGGTCGCAATCCCCGCATACACCCAGGACAGCGCCTGAAGATCCCCAGATAACTCCGACCTCTAAAGTCTAATCTCTAACTTCTAACCTCTAAAGTCTAGTATGCCTGCCATCCAAGACCTCTACGCTCCCGAGTACAGCCACTGCTGGGGCTGTGGCGCTGCACACCCTTACGGACTGCATCTCAAGAGCTACCTCAGTGACGATCACACCTACTGTTATTGTCATCACACACCCGATGCGGTCTACACCGGTGGAGTGCCCGACAACCTATACGGAGGCTTCATCGCCATGCTCTTCGACTGCCACGGCACAGCCGCAGCTGCCGCTCTCTACTTAGCAGCACACGAGGAGGGACTCACGGCAGACCGCCTCCAGCGCTTCATCACCGCACACCTAGAGGTCGACTACCTCGCTCCGACGCCAATGGGTGTAGAGCTAGAGATCCGCGCTTACCCCGTAGAGGTGACCGACCGTAAAGTCATCCTATCGCTCGAGCTACACAGTGGCGAGCGCATCACCGCACGTGGCAAGATGGTCGCTGTCAAGCATCGTCACCCCACAGTCGAGTGAGTAAGCCCTACAGCAAAGTCGCACAAGCCTGTAGAGTCTACGAGATTGAGTAACTTTGTGAGCTTACTGAGGGTACAGCCTTACCATTGAGGGGCTTCGTGCACTCTTCTTAGCATTGGATACATTATTCATTAGCACCCCATGCCTACATCTACGTCCAGCTCCACTCTATCTACTCCGACAAAGAGAGCTATACCGCCACACGAGTGGCAGACCTTCACCCCGAGACGCTCTCCACTAGCCGTGGAGATACTTTACCTCGTCCTCGGTGCTATCTGTCAGGCTGTCGCTTACGCCTGCTTCATTGCTCCCGCCAACATTGTTCCTGGAGGATGCTATGGACTCAGTATCACGATCAACTATCTGACGCAGGGGACCTTTGAGGCATTCCCCGAGGGGCTACCCATCGGTGCCGTGGCGCTCTGCTTCAACATACCCTTCTTCCTCCTAGCCGCACGCTCTCTCGGCTTGCGAAGCGGAGGCAAGACGATCGCCACCTTCCTACTCATCTCTATCTGTACCGACCTGATCACCACGATGACACGAGACATGGTCATCGTGAGCAACGATAAGTTTCTCTCCTCCGTCTATGGCGGTGCTATCCTCGGACTAGGCGTACTACTCACCTTCAAGGCAGGCAGCACCAGTGCCGGTACCGACGTCATCGCACGAGTACTCTCCAAGGGCAACAACATCAAGACCAGTCATATGATCATAGCGGTAGACTCCGCCGTGGTACTCTTCGGACTAGTCGCCTTTGGAGACTTTAGCGTACCGCTCTACTCTTGGATCACCATCTTTGTCTATGGCAAGGTGGTCGACATCTTGCAGCCTGAGAACCCCAACAAAGCTATCTTCATCGTCTCCGACCACACCGCCGAGATACGCACACTCATCATCGAGGAGCTTAACCTGCGGGGCACCTTCCTCCATGGTAGCGGTATCTATGCGGGGACCGAGCGAGACATTATCTTTATGATTGTGGAGCGCAAACATGTCAACAAGCTCAAGAAAGCCGTACTCCAAGCTGACCCCAAAGCCTTTATCGCAACAACCAATGCGACCAATGACACAGCTCCAAAGATTATCTAGTCTATGAAACAGTTTGCCACGCTCTTACTTCTTTGCCTCCTTTGCGTCACCTCACTCACAGCTCAGACAGAGAGCGAGGCACTCCCCGCAGGGCGACGAGTGCTTGTGGAGACTTCGCAAGGTAAGTTCACGCTCCTGCTCTATGACGACACGCCTCTGCATCAAGCTGCATTTCTAGAGCATGTACGTCGAGGAGATTACGAGGGAGTCTTGATGCATCGTGTCATAGCGCAGTTTATGGTTCAGGGAGGCAATCTCTCGACCCGTGGAGCAACACGCGATACAGACGTCTCTATAGACACCCTCTCGACCACCATCCCTGCAGAGATCCTACCCAACCATATCCACAAGCGGGGTGCATTAGCAGCAGCGCGTGTCGCTGGTGAGGAGAATCCCGAGATGCGCTCCTCGGGCAGTCAGTTTTACATCGTCACGGGAAGCTACTACACCGATTTTGATCTAGATGATATAGCAGCCCAGCGTGAGTGGGACTATACGCCTGAGCAGCGTCAGGAGTACAAGACGCAGGGAGGTACTCCCTGGTTGGATAGGCAGTACACCGTCTTTGGCGAAGTGATAGACGGTATGCGTACCATTACCAAGATCGAAGACCTCCCTACAGACAAGACCAACCGCCCTAAGCGAGATGTGATCATCAAGCGTATGACACTCTTGCCCTAACTCCGCTGACACAATGCAGACTCCCGTCCCGTCAGAATTAAGTGCAAAGCTACATCTAAACTACCCCGAGCATGCCACCCGCATACTCGCAGCGCTCGACAGTGCTCCCAGTGTCTCCATACGACTTCATCCAGCCCGCACACTGACCACCCCACCCCACGCAGAGCTTAGAGACGGAGCTATACCATGGCTACCAGCAGAGCTCGAGGGTTATTGGCTCAGCGAGCGACCCACCTTTGCGCTAGATCCACTGTGGCACGCTGGCGCTTACTACGTGCAGGACGCTAGTGCTATGACGCTCGCCACCATCTGGGAGCAACTCGACTGGCACACACCGCCTAGCCTAGCACTAGACCTCTGCGCAGCACCTGGAGGCAAGAGCACGCTCCTCCGTGACCTGCTCCCCGAAGGGACACTCCTCGTGAGCAACGAGATACTACCCAAGCGGTGCAAGATACTTGTGGAAAACCTAGTCAAGTGGTGCGGTGCTGACCAAATGATCATCACGCAAGAGGATCCACAGCGGCTCACACCCCTACTGCACGGCGCCTGTGACCTCATACTGGTCGATGCCCCCTGCAGTGGCGAGGGACTGATGCGCCGTGACGAAGAGGCGAGACGTATGTGGTCACCTCAGCTCGTCTCAGACTGCGTGACCCGCCAGCGGGCGATCCTACAAGAGGCGATGCATATGCTGGCTCCCGAGGGTATACTCCTCTACGCCACTTGCACCCTCAATCAGGAGGAAAACGACCAGATGGTTCAGTGGCTCCTCGATCACTATCCCTGCGAGCTCATCGACCTCTCCCGCTCTGCTGAGCGCATCGCTGGAGCTTATGCCACTTCGTATGGTCTGCACCTATGGCCAGGCATCGTGCGAGGAGAGGGGCAATACCTCGCCGCACTACGCCTCACCGACATCGTTGAGACCCCGAGCGAATCACGCAAAGCCAAAGGCTTGACACGCACCAGCCGACAGGAGTTGGCTGGTCTCACTTGGCTCAGCGAAACAACATCTGCCGATTACTACACCATCGGCGAGCGTATCTACCAGCTCACACCCGAGGCGGCTCAGCTCGTTGCCACGGCATACAGAGAGCGTCTCGCCATTGCCACACCAGGACTGGAGATAGCCTCCATGCGCCACCAGGCGAAAGGCTACGAGCCCTCCTTTGCCCTGCTACACCATAAACTATATGATGCAGTTAAGCTGCCCGCTCTAGAGCTACCTCTGCAAGAGGCCCTACGCTATCTGCGAGGCGAGGCACTCACGACAGAAACCCCGACAGAGCGGGGCATCACAGTCATCACCTATCGGGACATCCCCTTAGGCCTAGCACACAGCACAGGCACACGGCTCAACAACTTATACCCCAAGCCGTACCGCCTACGCATCTAAAGACAATCCACCTAACCTGATATACAACATTATGGACAAGAAAAAGAAAGTACTCATCTCCTTTGACACCGTACGCCCCGGCTTCGAGGAGCTGGCCGAGTGGGCCGATATGACCCGTCGCCCCGAAGGCGAGAGCTTCACACGTGAGGAGATGATGGAGATAGGCGCACAGTATGATGCGCTCGCCACGCAGTTCACCTTCCCCGTAGATCGTGAGCTGATTGATGCTTTTCCTAATATCAAGCTGATCGCCAACTATGGTGTCGGCTACAACAACATCGATGTCGCCTATGCGCATAGCAAAGGGATCACCGTAACCAATACGCCTCGTGCCGTCATCCAGCCTACGGCAGAACTAACCATGGGTCTACTCCTGAGCTGCAGTCGCAAGATCGCTATGTGGGATCGTCATATGCGTCGCACCAAGAGCAGTAGTAAGTCGCTCTCCGACAGCTCAGGCATGGCGACCAACCTTTGTGGCAAGACCATCGGCATCATCGGCTATGGTAACATAGGTCGCGCCGTGGGGCATATGGCACAAGCCTTTGGTATGACCGTCCTCTACAACAAGCGTCACCAGCTTGATGCTGCGACCGAGCAAGAGCTAGGAGTCACTTATGCCGACCTCGACAAGATCTTTACGGAGTGCGATGTCGTATCTCTCCACACCCCTTACAATGAAGACTCGCACCACTTAGTCTCAGCTAGTCGCCTAGCGCAGATGAAGCGCTCAGCTATCCTCATCAATGCAGCGCGCGGAGCAGTTGTTGACGAGGCTGCTCTCGTGCATGCGCTTCAGACAGGCGAGATAGCTGCTGCGGGGCTAGACGTCTTCGAGCATAGCGACAACCCGCTTCCCGAGCTATACGAGATGGAGCAGGTGACTATGACGCCACACGTCGGCACGCAAACCTACGAGGCGCGCGTCGCTATGGCACGTGAGCTGTGCAACTGCATCATCGGCTACTTCGAGGGCGACCGCCCCATCAGCATCGTTCGGTAAGGGCAAGTCGCTTCGATACGACCACGAAATAGCAACTCCACGGAAGGTGTCCTGCCACACCCTCCGTGGAGTTTTTGTTTTCTCAGACTACTGCTCCTGGCTCTCGTCGAGCTGCTGGAGGAGCTGTGAGACCTCCTTATCGATAGAGGTAAGCCGTGTGGAGCAGAACTGTATCAAGCCGGTCGCCTCCTCGATGAGCTTGGTCAGTTCGTCCACCTCTATGTCGCCCGTCTCGAGGAGCCTCACGATCTCCTGAATACGAGTGATAGCCTCTTGGTAAGTCTGCTGTGGTTGCTCCGTCTGGGCGTTGCTAGCGTCAGTCATAGGGGTATGTATTTAATTATTAGTATCTTTGTCTCGTGTAGTATCTCTTCAGGATACCTCATCGCTTTGCAAAAGTAACTATATATATCATACCAAACGAACTAAGACTATGCGTAAACAAGTAATTATGCTACTAGCCATCGCCACGATGCTGACCGCTTGTAATAAGCAGAAGCAGCAGACTGACCTGGCTGACAATCCATTCGTTCATCCAAGTGAAACTTACATGAATGCACCCGACTTTACCAAGATCAAGGCAGAGCACTTTGCACCGGCCTTCGACGAGGGTATGCGTCAGCACAACGAGGAGATAGCAGCCATCGTGGACAATGCTGAGGCACCTACCTTTACCAATACCATCGAGGCACTCGAGCGTGCGGGACAGGTACTCCAGCGCACATCGGCTGTCTTCTTCGCACTTACCAGTGCCGACACCAACGATGAGCTACGCGCCATCGAGGAGGAGTACGTACCTAAGCTCACGGCACACAGCGATGAGATCATGCTCAACGACAAGCTCTTCGCTCGCATCAAGACCGTCTACGAGACCGGTCTAGAGGGACTACAACCCGACCAGGTACGCCTCACCAAGCAGTACTACGACAACTATGTCAAGGCTGGTGCTAACCTATCCGCTGAGGATAAGGAGAAGCTCAAGAAGCTCAACGGCGAGGAGGCCGAGCTCACCGCTAAGTTTGGCAATATGCTGACCGATGCAACGAATGTACCCGTCTTCTTTACCGACAAGGCTCAGCTCGACGGGCTCACCGACAGCGAGCTACAAGAGGCTGCCGACCTAGCTAAGGAGGAGGGCAAAGAGGGCCAGTGGGCTATCCGCCTAGTCAATACGACCCAGCAGCCCGTCATGGCTAAGCTCAACAACCGCGACACACGCAAGGCTATCCTCGAGGCTTCCATCAATCGCTGCAACAACGGTGACAAGTACGACACGCAGGAGATCGTCAAGCGTCTCGCAGCACTCCGTGCGGAAAAGGCTCAGCTACTAGGCTTCAACTCCTTTGCTGACTGGACGCTACAGGACGCACTCGCTAAGAATGGTGAGACAGCTCGCAACTTCCTCGAGCGTCTCGCTAAGCTCTACCAGCCTAAGGCTGCTGAGGACGCTAAGATGCTAGAGCAGTTCGCACAGAAGAGCGAGGGCGCTGACTTCAAGCTAGAGGCTTACGACTGGGCTTACTACGCAGAGAAGATGCGCAAGGAGCAGTACGATGTCGATGAGGCACAGCTCAGCGAGTACTTCGTCCTAGACAACGTCCTACATGACGGTGTCTTCTACGCTGCCAACAAGCTCTACGGTCTCACCTTCGAGCCACGCACCGACGTCTCTGTCTACAACCCCGATGTAACGGTATACGATGTCAAGAACGAGCAGGGCGAGGTGATCGCACTCTTCTACTTCGACCCCTACGCACGTCCCTCTAAGAGCGGTGGTGCCTGGATGAGCAACTTCGTCGAGCAGTCTACGCTCCTAGGCAATAAGCCAGTCATCTACAACGTCTGCAACAATAAGAAGCCCGCTGCTGGTCAGCCCTGTCTGATGACTTGGGACGAGGTGACGACCCTCTTCCACGAGTTCGGTCACGCAATACACGGCATGCTCTCTACGCAGACCTATCCTTCGATCGCTGGAACTAACGTGTCGAGAGACTTCGTCGAGTTCCCCTCGCAGTTCAACGAGCACTGGGCTACTGAGCCTACCGTCTTTGCGAACTATGCTAAGCACTACAAGACAGGCGAGCTGATGCCTGCCGAGCTACGTGACAAGATGATCGCTGCGGGCAACTTCAACCAGGCTTACTCTATCGGTGAGAACATCGCTGCATCACTCATCGACCAGTGCTGGCACGCCCTCACTGTAAGCGACAAGGTTGATGACGTTCAGGCATTCGAGCAGGAGGCACTCACGAAGTACGGTATGCTCAATGCGCAGATACCACCACGCTACCGCTCACCTTACTTCCGCCACATCTGGAGCAACGGTTACTCAGCAGGTTACTACTCCTACCTCTGGAGCGAGGCTGTAGACAACGAGGTCTACGCTTGGATCGAGGCACACGGAGGTATGACCCGTGAGAACGGTCAGCGCCTTGCAGACATCCTCCTCTCTCGTGGTAACAGCGAGGACCTGATGGTACTCTTCGAGCAGTTCACCGGACACAAGGAGGTCGACATCGAGCCACTCCTACGCTTCCGCGGTCTCCGCTAATTGCTTAATCTAGGCTCCGAGCGATAAACAATGGCTTTATCCCTCGGGGCTCTTGTATATTCACCTTTAATCAGCAAACATGTTATGACCTACCTACGCGCATTAGCAACAATGGCTCTAACAGCCCTGATCCTCTGCGGCACGATCTCTTGCAATCAAGAGCCTAGCAGCAACAACGCAAAAGATCAACTAGACTCTCTACAGCTCGCTGGCACTCGCTGGGCAGGAACAATCACTGATGAGCATACTTGGGGAGAGCCTCTAAATGCTCCTTATGGGATTATATTCTTCTCTCCATCTAATGGTCAGGCTAGCTTCCCATTAGGTTATGGATCTGACAGCAAATACATTAGCAATATAAACTTTAAGTACACCATCCATTCATCTGAGCTGAGCTTTACGACCGATTTCACAGGCAAACGCGATAGTGAACGAGGAAAAGCCATCGACCGTTTTGTAGAGGGAAAGTGGCTGATTATGAAAGCGACAAGAGATGAGATAGTTCTTTGTCGCAGACCCCTAACAGAAATCTATATTAACCTCAAACGAGTTAAGGAATAAACAGCAGCTAGCGCTAGATCAATACAGACAAAGAAGAGCCTGTCACGACATCTCGTGGCAGGCTTTTCTTATGTATCTCCAGCTATGCTAGCCTAGTATTCTCAGAGCTACTAGAGACACTAGGAGCAGTAGTGCCTCTAGCCAACAGCTAGCCACACTTCACAAAGCCTCCGTGGGAAATCGGAAATCTCCACGGAGGGAAAAAAGATTCTCCACGTGGAGACGTTTTGATTCCTCCGAAGTTTCAATCGATTCCTCCGAAGTTTCATTTCTCGCCCACGTGAAGAATAAAAAATAGCCACGTGAGGATTGCAGATTTCCCACGTGGCTATTCAGAGAGACACCCTAATTAAGACGATATTCGTACGAAAAGAAAAGTTTTTAGTCCGTATACAGCCAAATATCAGAACAATTTTGTACTTTTGCAGCAACATTCAAAACAAACCATTGTACAGTCTTATGGATAGATCTACGCAATCAATCAGTTTGCAGCCGCAACGTGCATGGCGGCAGTCGCTGCTCTCCTTCCTCCTCGTCTTATGCTTGATGCCTCTAGGACACGCCTTTATGATTCTTATGGAGCTACTCATAGCACCTGCGGCACTGCCGTACAGCGCTTTCGGACTAGGACTACTGGGACTGGTGATCGCTGTGTGTGGCGTCTTCGTAAAGAGAGACACTCCTCAGACACTCTGCGGACTCATCGGGGGACTATTCCTGTGGACTGGGTGGGTCGAGTTCCTCTTTATGTACTACGCTCAGCGCTTCGGCGCCCACCCAGAGATTGTCAATGGAGTCGTAAGCACCACGACGACCTACGTGCAGGGGATAGCAGCGAATCCCGTCCTATCTATCGATGGCGTACCCGTACAGCACATGCACGATGTTAAGGATATTGTCGTGACCAGACCAGAGTACCTGCTGATGCCAGCGACGTTTGGCTTCTGGGTGTCGATCATGCTACTCTATATATTTAATGTACGTACGGGGTGCAACTTCATACTGTGGTGTCAGCGGGTGCTCCTCGGCAAGAAGCGTGATCTCGTGGTGCGCTCGGGCATGACACGCCACCCAGCTATGGTGACCTTTATGGAGACGATGATGCTGCTGTGGACCTGCTACTTACTACTGATGTTTTGCTACGACCCACGCTTCCTCGGTCAGAGTCATCCTGTGACGATCGCTGTGGGTGTGGGCTGCTTCATCGGCTTCTTCTTCATCTTTCGCAAGCAGCTCGCCCGCAAGCAGTGGGGCGCCAACATACGCATGGCGATCCCGGCCGTCATCGTCCTCTGGACACCTGTCGAGATCTTGGGGCGCAACAACCTCTTCAATGAAATTTGGATCGCTCCACTGGAGCATATCGGCGAGATGGTAGCGATCCTCGTCACCTTCGTCCTGATCGGTGCGTACCTCGCGTGGCATCATAAGCGATCAGCCCAGAAAGTGGCATAACAAGTAACAACTAGACGTATAACCCGCTGTAGGGACGCACGGTGAGTGTCTAGTCGGAGGGCGTCCGTGATGTCACAGCATTACGTGTAAAGTTCGTCACGTGCCCAGTAGGGACGCACGAAAGTGTCTAGTCGGAGGGCGTCCGTCCCCGTCAAAGGTTATTCC
>UQDF01000018.1 GCA_900539765.1 uncultured Porphyromonas sp.
CGTCCGGAGCAGGGCGAGCTCCACTCCAAATTGCATTTTGGAGTGGAAAATACGTTTTTCCTTCGAAAGGGCTGGCTAATTTCAATTTCGAGGTGCTGGAGAGATTTATTGTGGATACATTATAAAACGGAGTGACTCGATACGCTTTTGCTACAAAAACCAGATCCCCACGTGGAAAATCTCAAATCGCTACGTGAAAAAGAAAAAATATCCACGTAGGCGAGAAATGAAACTTCGGAGGAATCAAATGAAACTTCGGAGGAATCGTTTCGCGCCTACGTGGAGAATAAAAAATAGCCACGTGGAGATTTGAGATTCTCCACGTGGCTATCGTGTAGTAGGATCTGCGGGAGCGTCTGTTAGCTCTGCTGGAGATCCCTGAGCGTCGGCACTATCTGACGAGGACCTTGTAGGCCTTCCCGTCTATCGATACGATGTAGGTCGCATCGACGAGGTGGCGGATAGTGGTAGCTCGGTGTGGCTCGGTGACGCAGCTGGAGACTTGATGGCCCGTGGTGTCGTAGATGATCACCTGTGCCTGCTGCGGGGTCGTCACCTCGATGGTGTGCGGAGCCGTCGTGATGCGGTAGGTCGTCTCGTCGATAGACTCGATGCTGTTGGGGCAGCCAGAGCCGTCGCCTGTGACATCGACCTGCCAGCCCTTTTGCGTGGCTATGTCGGTCTTGGCGGTTGCTACCTCGGGATTGCCTGCGATGCGGATCTCTCCAGTGGTGACCTCAGGCAGTGCCTCGAAGAGCTGATTCATATCGCAGGGCGCTATGGCGCACTGATCCACCGATAGGTAGTTTAGCTTGTTGCAGTTACCTAGCGTCAAGCTCTGGAGTGGGTTCTTGGTCAGCTGTACTTTGGTCAGGCTGGGCGACTCGGGGATCTCTAGTCTGGTGAGCCCGCACTCCATTGCGGAGAATTGCTGTAGCACCGAGTGTGGCGCGAGGGTTATCTGCGTGAGGTGGGGATTGACAGAGCAGAAGAGGCGGTTGAGCTTCGTACACTTAGAGAGATCTAGCTGGGTCAAGAGATTGGATCCACAAGCGAAGCCTTTCAAGCTCTCGCAAGCATCGAGACGTAGCTCTCTGATCTGATTATTGGCGCAGCTAAACTCTTCAAGCTTCTTGCAACTTGATAGGTCGAGCTCCTGAATGCGGTTGGTGTGACACATGATGAGCGTCGCCTTGGACAGGTTGGAGAGGTCGAGCTGCTCGATATTGTTGGCACTACACTCGAGCTCTTGGAGGAGCTTGCAGTGAGCAATGTCTAGGCGGTCGATCTGATTTTCGTAGCAATAGAGATACTGCAGGTAGTTGAGCCCTGTGAGGTCTAGCTCTTTGATCTGATTCTTACCACAGCTGAGGTCTGCTAGGTAGGGACAGCTGGTGACCTTGATGGAGGTAATGGCGTTTTCGTGGCAATAGAGGGTGCCTAGCTCAGGATTGTGTGAAGCATCGATAGCGGTGATGGCCTCTCCGTTTTTACTGCAGCTAAAGTCGGCCACATTGCTATGTAGCCGGACGATACTCCCAGGGCATGCGATGTGAAACTCTGAGGGATTGTCGTAGTCGGAGCTGATGAGCATCTTCTGAAAGGTGCCTGGTGTAGCCTCTATCCATACGTAGGAGTTCGGCTCGTAGACACGCATCGTCACCGTAATGGTGCTACCAGGCTTGGTGGTCAGCGTGATGACTGGGGTTCCTGCGGGGGGAGTCTCGACATCACCCGAGGGGCAGCCCGTGTTGTCACCCTGTACGTCTACCTGCCAATTTCTCTGCTGAGCTAGTGTGGTGGTAGAGGTGGTGGCTCCTGGATTGCCAACGATCGACAGATAGCCCTGACTCTGAGGTGTCGGGAGGGAGCGAAAGAGGTCGTTCAGACTGCAGGCATCCATATTGTTTTCATCGGCAGATAGGTGGACGAGCGCTGTGCAGTCGGTCACATCTAGTGCGGTGAGCTGGTTGACATATATGGAGAGTCTCTCGAGCGCTGCGAAGCCTGTGAGCGTGATCGAGGAGAGCTGGTTATTGCTTGCGTTGAGACTGCTGAGGAGCGTGCAGCCAGTTATCTGTAGCTGAGTGATCTGATTGTCCGAGCAGGAGAGCGTGGTGAGCGTGGCTCGGGACGCTGTGAGGTCGAGCTGCGTCAGGCTGTTTTCTGAGCAGTCGACACTTGTGAGCTTAGGAGATAAGTGGCAGTCTAGTGCGGTCAACTGGTTATCGTAGATGTCTAGATCCTCTAGCAGGGGCAACCTGCTCAGGTCTAGGCTCTGAATCTTATTTTGGTAAGCGGAGAGAACGCTTATCTCATTGGTGGCAGGGAGTGCGATGGATGCGATCTGGTTTTCTCCTGCGTAGACCGCCTGGAGTTTGGGACAGGCTGAGAGGTCTAGGGTGGTGAGCGCGTTTTGGGCGCAGTTTATCTTCTGCAGCTTTACAGCACTCGTGAGGGCTAAGGAGGTAAGCTGATTATTGAAACAGGATAGCTCCTCTAGGGTAGCACAGCCCGACAGGTCGAGTGAGGTGAGTGCGTTCGTGGCGCAGCTCAGGAGACGGAGCTTGCTGCACCCCTTGACAGATAGGGAGGTGAGCGCATTATTGTCGCAGTAGAGCTGCTCGAGGGGTGTAAAGTTCGTCGCGTCGACTCCTGTGATGACCGCTCCATTGGCAGGGCAGCCGAAGATGTGGAAGGCGCCATAGATCTTCACCCGCCCAGAGGTGGAGGTGTACTTAAAGGCTGTCGGCACGTTAGGATTGTCACCGATAGAGAGTGGCGTAAACTCTCCCTCTTGTAGCTCTATCCAAGCTTGTCGTGCGTCAGATCGCGCTATGAGACCAAACTGAAACGTCTTGCCAGGCTGTACCTCTAGCGTGATGCATTTTGTCCCTATCGGGGGAACACTCTGCGCCCACATAGCAGATGTGGTGAGCAGAGTGAGTAGGAGTAAGAGAGCTTTCTTTGTCATAGCTTCTTCTGTTGATGATACAGATTCCCCCCTCGTGAGGGAGGGGGGATCTAGTTAGAGTACGAGGAGGGGTGCCGTAGCGTAGCTCCCGTCCGCTCTATTGAGCAGTGCGACATACTTGCCAGTCGCTAGAGGGAGTGCCAGCGTGGTGGCTCCAGAGAGTTCAAGTCGTGCCACGACGGCACCCGAGAGGTCCACGATCATCAGCGAGGTGACGGGGACCGCACTCTCTAGGTGGAGCTGCTGTGCCTCGCTGTCGTAGTAAACGCGCAGGTCATCTGCTATCGGGTCGGGCGTGTCGGTGCCGTTGAAGTAGCCGTCGACCGTTAGCTCCCAAAAGCCTGACCGCAGTGTCGGCTGCAGGTCATCTGACTCCACCCCTTCGTCATCGTCGGCCCGTAGCGCCGAGCGAGGCTGTGTGCTGCCCATCTTGACACTCGTGATAAGGCAGACGTAGCGACAAGCGTCCTCTTTGGAGACTCCTTGGAGCGTTAGCTGAGCCTCATTAGCGTCGGGGACAGGCTGTAGCGTGGTCAGATTGTACCACCGGTAGTGCTCGTCGCCGATGAGTGTGCCGGGATAGGTGGCGTCAAAGGTGACATCACTACCTGACTTGACGCTCTCCTTATGAGGCTCACTGTAAGCTTGCTGCATACCAAAGCGGAAGATGCAATCTTTGTTCTTGATAAACCGATCCCACGCCTTAAAGTCCGCAAAAGAGAAGCGACAGTTGCGCACATCGATCATATCTAGATTATCGAGCTTCTTGTAGATCGCTGGCACGGTGCCTGAGAGGTTGTTGTCTCTGAGGGAAATCTTGCCCAGCTCAGTCGCATCTTGCCATGTAGCGGGGATAGAACCCGTGAACTGGTTGTACCCTAGGTCTAGGTACCAGAGCTTCTTCGGCAGTTGTTGTGGTAATGCGCCTGTGAACTGGTTGTGATCGGCAAAAAAGGCTTCGCAGTCTTCCATCGTGCTTAAGTCTTCTGGCAGAGAGCCTGTAAACTTATTGTTAGCACAGGAGAAGCGCTGCAAGCGAGGTAACATCGTGACGCTCTCGGGGAAGGGCCCTGTGAACTGGTTGCTGTTGAGGTAGAGTCGTCCTGGTTCTGTAACGCCTAGTCCCAGCTCTAGGGGCTTGCCGAGGTTGACAAGGGTACTCAGGTCTGGTATCTCGCCACTCATCTTGTTGTTTTGGACAGAGAGGATCTGCAGCTCGGTACAATCACCGATAGAGGCGGGGATAGAGCCCGTCAGCTGATTGAAGGAGAGCTCTAGGACCTGCAGATTGCGACAGAGACCGATCTGCTCGGGTAGCTGTCCCGATAGATTGGATAAAGAAGCGTCGATATACTCTAGCTGAGGCATCTTAGAGATGTCAGGGAGCGTACCAGTTACCTCGGAGATTACATTGCCTTTGGCATCTACATTAAAGAAGTTTGCCAAGTGTAGGATCTTCAGATTGACCAGCTTATCTAGATTAGGCAGCTGTCCCGTCCATAGGTTGCTACTGAGCGTGAGCGCCTGTAGCTTAGTCATTGCGCCAAACGCCTCGGGGATAGACCCTGAGAGCTTATTATTGGAGAGACCCACGAGACGCAGCTCAGGGAAGGCGGTAAAGAAGCTCTTCGGCAGTTGTCCCGTCAGTCCTACCCCATCAAGCGCAATGCCCTGCACGTGGCCACCTTCGATGATTACGCCAGCGTACTGGTCTGGTCCTGCAGCAGCGCGCCAATTGTACCCCTCAGCCCAACCAGAGCCACCGCACTGGTCATAGATCTCGAGGAGAGCCTGCTGCTCCGATGCGGGGATGCTGCTCTGCGCTTGTAGCGAGGAGCTAGTACTCCCCCAGCCGAAAAGGAGGAGGAGACTAGCTAGGATGATCGTATAGAGTCGTGAATGCTTAGCGTACATATACCTTGTAGCTTGATTGATTGATCGTAACGATGTAGAGACCCTCTGCGAGTGGCAGCTCATAAGTACCAGCGGGCAGATAGTGAGAGGCGAGTTGCAGACCGCTAGGCGAGTAGATAGAGACGAGACTCTCAGCGTCGGCCAGCTCTAGGTGAAGCGCAGACAAAGCGCCATACACGACAGCAGGCACGACCGTCTCTGGCTGCTGTATGGCAACGGCGATCGTCGGGTCGACCTTGTAGTTCTTGAAGTTGCACCACGCATCGGCTACTTGATAAGCTTCTTTGATCTCCTCCGAAGCGACGACGACTGTGACCGTCTCGTAGTGCTCCTCGGTGAATGCGTCCTCCGATGTGACAGGTGGCTCCTCGCGCAGTGTCGTGATCGTCTTTAGGGCATCACAAGCGAAGAATGCCATATCCTTGATCTCGTTGACGTTTTCGCCTAGCCAGATCTGCTTGATGTGTGAGCAATTGACAAAAGCTTGCTCGCCTATGTCGGCAACCTTCTTAGGAAAGCGAACTTCCCGCAGCGAGACGCAGTCGAAGAAACCGTAGTCAGGTATTAGCTCGATGCTATCGGGGAAGACGATCGCCTCTAGCGAAGTGCAGCCATGGAAGACGCTCTCGCCAAGGTTCAGAGCCGTCTGAGGTAGCGCTATACTACGCAGTGCGGTGCAGTAGCTAAAGGCTTCCTCCTCGATGTCGGTCACACCCTCTGGTAGCACGACCTCCTCGAGGAGCATCGCTTGACTACAGCTAGAGTAGGGGATCGTCGTGAGTTGCTTGGGGAAGGTCAGCTTGCGCAGCTGAGCGTACTCTCTGAACTTGATCTCCTCTAGCGGATTCTCCTCAGCATCGTAGGAGACCTCGCCGAGGTCTAGCTCCTGCATACGAGGCAGCTCTGCGAGCGCCTCTAGGTCGGCACTCGTTATCGTACCCGTGAGCTTGACCGCACGGTATAGTTCGGGCGTCGTCAGGGCGTTGAGAGTCTCCTCTAGTGGCTTCTCGGCAGAGACCTCAGCAGTAAGCGTCAGCATCTCCGATACATTGGCAAACTCCTTCCACAGCTTGGCAGCTGCATAAGCAGCCTTGGTACCCTCAGGTACGACCAGCGTTAGCTCGCTCATAGCGGAGAGGTCGGCTAGGCCAGCTAGGTCCTCCTCCTTGCTAGAGACGACGGGTGTCGGATTGGTCACGATCACACTCTTGAGTGCATCACAACCACCGAAAGCCTTGTCGCTCATCTTCTTCATAGAGCGAGGCAGTGTTACCGTCTCCAGACTCTTACAATTGGCAAAAGCTCCATAGAGTATCTCCTCACACCCGTCTGGTATCGTCACCTCAGTGATCGCTGTGCGTGCGAAAGCTCCACCCATCAGAGTCTTGAGCTTGGAGGGCAGGACGATACTAGCAAGTGACTCACAACCGCTGAAGGCCAGCCCACCGATCCTGGTCACCCCAGCGGGGATCATGATCTCCTCTAGTGCGGCACAGTTCATAAATGCTTGGTCGCCGATAGTCTCCATCGCCATACTCTGTATGGTGACACTCGTAAGAGCTTCGCAGCCATTGAATGCGTCATGTTCGATAGTGCGCATCAGTGGTGGCAGCTGTATCTCGGAGAGACTCGTGCAGCCCTCGAAGGCTGAGACGCCGATCGTGCTAAGCATCTCTGGTAGGTCTAGCTCCTCAAGAGAGGTACAGCCCTTAAAGGTAGAGAACGAGATCTCACGCATCGTAGGCGGTAACGTGACCTCAGAGAGCGCCTCGCAATCCTGAAAGAGAGACTTACCTATATAGCTGACCTCCTCAGGGATCTCTACCTGAGCGAGGAGCTTGCACCTCTCGAAGGCTGAAGACCCTAGTGAGTCGATCGACTCAGGGAGCTCGATAGCCTCTAGGCTTTCGCACCAGCCGAATGACAATTCGCCTACATAGGTGAGTTCGCTAGGGAGGTTGATCTCAGTCAGCTTGCCACCATTTTGCAAGCAGCGAGTACCTAGTCGAGTCACACTGTTAGGTAGCGTGATGGAGGTCAGACTCTCAGCTAGCTCGCCCGCAAAGAGGAAGTAACCCGGCATAGTACCAGGCTCCGTCTCGATAGTCTCCGACATATAAGGATTGCCCTCGTAGCTACCGCCAGTGACGATCTCCACGCTAGAGAGATCGAGCGTGGTGATGCCAGCCTTCTTTCTCAAGGCTCCGAAGTCGTCCGCATTGAGCGACCCCGTGATCACTAGATTAGACAGCTCGGTCGTTTCGCTCAGCTTCGACTGGAGCGTGCCAGGCTCTGTGACCTCGATGGTGGTCTGAGCCGATAGTGACGCTACGCCCCACCATAAGAGCAGTGAGAGCGTGCAGGTTAATAAGGAGTAGAAATGCTTCATATACTATGTGATTTGATTAGTGTCATCGGAAGGCTAGAGTAAGGGGGCGCTCTGATATTTGAGTCTCATCGCACGCTAGCACCACAAATGTACCCATTCTCACCGAGAGGAACAAGGTGACCGAGCGTCCCTTAATCCCGCAAATCGCTACACGTCCTTGCTAGAAAAAGTCGATAGCCACGTGGAGAATTTGAATTTCCTACGAAGGAAATGGATTTTTTGTGAGATTAAGAGGTAAGCGAATTGGGCTATTTTTGGTATCTTCGCATAGAAAACAGAAATAAGCAATGGCACAGAATATAAAAGTAGGAGACACCATCCGCTACCTCAATGCGTCGGGCGGTGGTGTCGTCAAGCGTATCGAGCGTGGCGTGGCGTGGGTCGAGGGCTCCGACGGCTTCGAGCTACCCACACCGATACATGAATGCGTCGTGGTGGACAGCCGCGACACCTTCGTACCAGCATACAAGCCCCCCGTAGTGAAGCGACAAGAGCCGACAGCGCAACAACCTAAAAGCGGTGCGCCCGTGGCGACTCCCGCCACCCCAGAGCCAGTCGAGAGCGCAGAGCAAGACTTGAGCTTTGTGGCACCTCTCTCCAAGGGCCCTTGGTTTGATCGCTCAGGAGGCGAGCAGCTACAGGTGCATGTCGCCTATCTGCCCGTATCGTACGAACACTTCGGACAGTCTCCCTACGAGACTTATCTGATCAACGAGAGCAACTATCATCTACTCTTCACTTATAGCACGACAACCACAGCGGGAGGCTACAAGCTTCGCTCAGCGGGCGTCCTAGAGCCGGATATGCGAGTATTGGTCGAGGAGTTTGACGCGTCAGAGATCAACGATCATGCCATCTCACACTTCCAGTTTATCGCCTACAAGCCTGAGCGTACCTATCGCTCCATGCCTCCTGTAGAGCGTCAGGTGCGGATGGATGTGGTCAAACTGGTGAAGCGTCACGCGTTTCGTGAGAATCCCTTCTTTGACGAGGATGCCCTCGTGATCCCTGTCCTAGAGGCGTACGATGGCACCCGCCAAGCTCCTGCCGAGGAGCCAACCCCAGTACCGAATCGCTCAGGAGCCTTGCCACAGCGTGCTATCGAGCGTACAGCGCAGGCGACAGTAGCACAAAAGAGTGCACAGAAAGCTTCACAAAAGCCTACAAAGAAGGCTAGTGCTAAGCCTCAGTCTGAGTCCAAGCGCCCCGACACCCCAGTAGCTCCACAGGCTGCACCCGCAGCAACCGAGCAAACGATCGAAAAGGTAGGGCTAGAGGCGGAGCGTATCCTCCCGAACACTACGGGGATGACTCCACACGAGGTGCTGCTCTATCAGCTGAAGAACTTCCGCCGTGAGCTAGACAAGCGACTCGATCGTCGTGGCAGTAAGGTAGTCTTCATCCACGGAGCTGGTCAGGGCGTCCTGCATCAGCTGATCATCAATCGCATCGAGCAGGACTACCCGATGGTGCAGTATCGAGACGTCACGTTCGACGGCTTCCCGATGGGTGCTATCGAAGTCACTATCTCAGCAAAGTAACGACACATCGTGCTAGAGATCGAGCGTAAGTACCTCGTCGGTCGTGAGGACTACCTCCGAGAGGCGTCTCACCACCACCATATCCGTCAGGGCTATCTGACAGCAGACGGACGGGTGACCGTGCGGGTGCGCATCATCGACGATGAGGCGCGAATCACCATCAAGGGGGGCTCCTCCCCTGACGGACTGATCCGCTCCGAGTGGGAGTACCCGCTCCCTGTCGCTGACGCTGAGGAGATGCTGCGCCAGTGTGCTAGCAGTAGCCTCGAGAAGGTGCGCTACTACGTGCCTTTTGGAGGTTTCGTGTGGGAGGTAGACCGCTTTGGCGGGCGACTAGAAGGCTTGGTCATGGCGGAGGTGGAGTTAACGAGTCCCACAGACCGTCCTGCGCTACCCTCTTGGCTGGGGCGTGAGGTGACGGGCGACCCGCGCTACTACAATGCGATGCTAGCGCAAGAGCTGGCGCCACCACCCACCACTTGAGAGAATCAATAATACACTATATATAAAGATAACTACCTATGACAACTCACCTAAGAAGAGTACTCCTGCTCCTGCTCACCAGTCTCTCTCTCTCGGCCGTAGCACTGGCCGACGGAGGTATGTGGCTACTGGAGCAGATGGCTGACCAAGCTGACGAACTCCAAGCTAAGGGACTACAGATCCCTGTGGAGGAGATATACAATCCCGATGGTCCTTGCTTGCAGAGGGCGGTCGTGATGTTTGACGGGGGCTGCTCAGGCGTCTTCGTCTCGGAGCAAGGACTCGTTTTGACCAACCACCACTGTGGCTACGATCAGATACAGAGCCACTCAGCCGTAGAGCACAACTACCTGCGTGACGGCATCTGGACGCAGTCGATGCGTGAGGAGCTACCCTGTCCTGGACTGGAGGTGATCTCGATCGATAAGATCACCAACGTGACCGACCAGGTGAATAAGCTGCTCAAGGAGTCTCCCTACAAGGAGGACCCGATGGCTGCATTTTCCATTGCGACGCTCACCAAGATGATCCCTGCGATTGTAGGCGAGGAGGCTATGAAGCAGCCTGGCATTCGTTACGAGCTGAAGCCTTTCTATGGGGGCAACCGCTACTACCTCTTTACCAAGAAGGTCTTTACCGACGTACGGCTTGTAGCGGCTCCGCCCAGCGCTATCGGTAAGTATGGCTCCGACACGGACAACTGGATGTGGCCTCGCCACACGGGAGACTTCTCCATATTCCGTGTCTATGTGGACAAGAACAATAACCCCGCCGACTACAGCGCCGACAATGTGCCGTACAAGCCAGAGCGCTTTGCTGCGGTCTCTACTTCAGGCGTACAGCGTGACGACTTTGCGCTGATTATGGGCTTCCCAGGGACGACCAATCACTTCTTCACAGAGGCACAAGTGGACGAGTGGTCTGAGATAGATAATAACATACGTATCGAGATGCGTGGCCTGCGTCAGGAGGTGATGTTGCGTCGTATGCTCGCTGACGAGAAGGTCAACATACAGTACGCTGCTAAGTACGCTTACTCGCAAAACGGCTACAAGCGCGCTCAAGGTGCCAACTGGGCGATCCGCACTCGCAACCTGCAGGCGACCAAGCGTGCGCAGCAAGATGAGCTGTCGCAATGGGCTAAGGCAAACAACCGCCCCGAGGTGACCAAAGCTATCCAGACGATCGCTGACTGTGTCGCTGCGCGTCAGGAGGCACGTCGTGTGCAGTGGTACCTTATGGAGGGTATCCTGACACCGATCGAGTTCCTACAGATCCCGCTAGCTGACGGCAAGAAGCTCCAGCAGTGGAGCGACCCGAAGGTGCGCGAGGAGATCCTTAGCGAGTTGCGTAGTGGCTATGCTGCTTTCTATAATAAAGACTACGACCCAGAGGTCGACAAGGAGGTCGCAACAGTGCTCCTGCAGCGCTACACGGAGCGCATCGATGAGGCGCACTGGCCAGAAGCCCTTCGTGAGGGAGTGGCTCAGTATCACTCGGTACAGGCGTATGTGGCTCATCTCTTCGACAGCTCGATCTTTGCTGATCCAGCACGCTTCGACGCTTTTCTCAAGACTCCCTCACGTGAGCAACTGCTGAACGATCCGATGACGCAGTTTGCCGTGTCGACCATCAATCTCTTTGTCCAAATGCGTGAGCAGCAGGCTGCCTACGATGATCCGAT
The DNA here is from genome assembly GCA_900539765.1 of uncultured Porphyromonas sp. Lineage (GTDB taxonomy): Bacteria > Bacteroidota > Bacteroidia > Bacteroidales > Porphyromonadaceae > Porphyromonas. The sequence goes on from UQDF01000018.1 coordinate 10,986, forward strand.
CAAGCTGGCTCACAGAGACTACGTGCGTGGTGTGATGGATATGCAGGGTGCGCACAAGGTGTGGCCCGATGCTAACCTGACGCTCCGCTTTACCTATGGTAATGTGCGTGGCTACGCTCCTCGTGACAATGTCTACTACGGTCATCAGACGACCCTCACGGGTGTGATGGAAAAGGAAGACCCCACGAGCTGGGAGTTTGCCCTGCCTGACCAGATCAAGGAGATCTATAAGCAGAAGGATTACGGCGTCTATGCGCTACCCAGTGGCGAGATGCCAGTCAACTTCTGCGCTACGACCCATACGACGGGCGGTAACTCGGGTAGCCCGGTCTTCGATAGCAAGGGGCGCCTGATCGGACTGAACTTCGACCGCAACTGGGAGGGTGTCGGTGGCGACATCGAGTACCTACCAGACTACCAGAGGAGCATTATCCTAGATATACGCTATCTCCTCATGCTGGTCGACAAATATGGTCACTGCCAGCGTCTGCTCGACGAGATGAACCTTGTTAAGTAAGCCCCCTATGGAGACACTACAACTAGAGGAGCAGATCGTCAAGATGCTCCGCACCGTCTACGACCCTGAGATCCCTGTCAATATCTACGACCTAGGTCTCATCTACAATGTGGATGTACAGGAGGAGGGAGCTAAGGTGGTGATCACGATGACACTCACGGCGCCCAATTGCCCGGCCGCAGACTTTATCCTACAAGATGTACAGATCAAGGTCGAGAGCATCAAGGGCGTCAAGCGGTGTGACATCGAGCTCACCTTCGACCCACCGTGGGATAGCTCGATGATGTCCGAAGAGGCACAGCTGGAGCTGGGCTTCCTCTAGGGCAAAGCGTTGCTGACACCCTACCTATGGGAGCTATATACTTTCTCTCAGATGCACACCTAGGGTCGCCCTACCACGACGATCCTAGGCGTGCCGAACTACGACTGGTCGCCTGGTTACGCTCCATAGCGGACGACGCCGAGGCGGTCTACCTGCTGGGCGATATGCTCGACTACTGGTTTGACTACAAGTATGTCGTGCCGAGGGGCGCAGTACGCTTCCTCGCTGCTCTAGCAGACCTCGTGGAGCAAGGTGTCGAGGTGCACTACATCATGGGCAATCACGACCTCTGGCTCACCGACTACTTTACCCAAGAGCTAGGTGTCATCGTGCATCGTGATACAGTCGTCTGCCAGCTCAAAGGACGTACCTTCCGTCTGTCGCACGGACATCGAGAGTATGCCCTACGCTACAAGAAGGAACGCTGGCTCTTTGGCACTTTCGAGAGCCGACTGGCGCGCTGTCTCTATGCTGCGATCCACCCTCGCTGGACGGTCGCCTTCGCTCAGCGATGGGCTTACCGCAATCGCCTGCGACAGATGCGAGCTGCCAACGATCCGTCACGACCTGGTCACAATCCGCAGATGAATGTGGAGCGAGACGAGTGGCTCGTGCAGTACACCAAAGAGCTGATCACGCAGCAGCCCGAGATAGACTACTATATATATGGTCACCGCCACCTGCTGCTCAATCTCTCGCTTCCCGATGATCGTCGCTGCATCATCCTCGGCGACTGGATCCACTACAACTCTTACGCTCGCTGGGATGGCGAGTCGCTCACCTTATCGCTCTACGACGAGCAGTAAGAGACTGTTGCAAGAGTCAACATTCTCAGTAAACAAAACATCGGCTCATCTCGTCCTCCGAGGTGAGCCGATGTTTGTATTTACTCAGGAGTCAGCTAACTGACTAGAGGAGACTATTGCAACAGTCAACAGTCTCTAGAGATGGTCCGCAAAGGGACGCACGGAGTGTCCCATCTGACGATAGTTATCGACCAACTTACCGTCGTCAAAGATGCCCGCAGCACCCTCGCCGATCCACACATAGTATGCTGACGTATCGCCATCAGGCGTGCTGGTCCAGTAGAAGCCATCGGTGCCGACATACACTAGTTCGTCGTCATCGACAGCTCCCGCAAAGGGGAAGTGACGCTCCACATCATCTTGCTTATTTTGAGCCCAAAAGCTCTCTTTGGCGACCTCTTCGATAGTACCATCAAAGCTCTCTCCGAGAGGACGTACGGTGACTGTCAGGAGACCGCCCTCCTTCCCTTCTGATACTTGGTAGCGGTAGGCGGCTAGGAGCTTTTTGTCCTGAGCTGGGGGAAAGCCCTCCTCGGCAGCAGCCTTGGCGGGAGCTAGGCGGAGCGCATAGGAGATGCCATTGCCCATATTCTTGTAGTCAGAGCTGTAGGTCGCTTTTGTCTCTCCTATCTGAATAGCCTCCTCGACAGCTAGATGCTCGCTAGCGACCCCGAAGATGAGCGTAGGCTCCTCCAGGTCGGTGGTCAGCGGGATGATCCCAGCCCACTCGTATCGTGAGCCTACGTGGGTACCTTGTGGCACTGCTGTGAGCGCCTCTGAGTAAGTAAAGAAACTCTTAGCAGGATCACCCTCGAGGAGTAAATTCTCCTCCGCGATGTAGTCGAGAGGTGTGACTGACTGGACAACGATAGGCTTAGCTGGCTGTGGCTCATCGTCACACGCTACGCAAGCCCCAAGTGCCAGTAGGATTACTAAGATGATAGACGGCTTTATCTGGATCATATTATTGATGGATTAAGTGAATTGCTCTCGCTGAGACTGATAGCTTACCAGATCTCTTCGCAAATCTACTCAAAAAAGTGATAAGCCACGTGGGAAACGTCAAATCCCCACGTGGCTATCTTGTTTTATAGTCTCAGTTGATTAGAATAAGCCGACCCTAGATCGTCTCCTGCTAGCGCACCTTGTAGCTCTGGCTGCCGATGCGTACGATGTAGGACGCCTCCGTCGGGAGTGTGAGCTCGAGCTCTCTGTCAGCCTGCTCTGAGCTATAAAGCAGTCGCCCTGTCACGTCATATACTTGTACAGAGTCGCCGTTAGGATTGACGATGGTCAGCACACCCTCTATCATCTTAGCGCTAGGCTCCGTCAGGACAAGCTGACTGACAGCCGTAGCCTTGCGGATCTCGCCAAGCTTAGAGAATTTACTCATGAGCAGCCCCTGCTCATTGGCCTTGACGGCTCTGACGCGGTGGTAGAGTGCATCCTGCTGCAGATGACTAGGCACAGAGACATCTATCGAAGTACCATTATGGAGTGGCTCGCCAAAGTAGGGAGCCAGATAGGACTCGCCCTTCTTAAAGCGCTGCGTGACTTTGAAGTTGTCCACAAAGAGATACTCGGGCCCCTTGACAGCAAAGAGCGCAATGATGGAGCGCTTGCTACCATTCCTGAGCTGTACGGAGTAGTCTTGCCACTGATTGATGATAGGTCTCTGTGCCTCCTCTGCGATGTAGACGAGGTCTGCCTGCTCATACTTTTCAGTCTCCTCATTGTAGTTAAAGAGTGCGAGTGCAGCCTGTGGGAACTGATTGCTAGTCACATCATAGGCACCATACAGGCTGACCGATACACGGGCTACACCACCGCCGTGCGAGAGGTCTAGCTCGGGAGCCTGCATAGAGGCACTAGCACCATGGTTGATAAACTGCCACCCATCGAAGCCTACATAGTCTGTACATGGAGCGTAAGAGTACATCTCCCATCCAGGCATGTTGAGATCTGTGGGATAAGCCTTAGCATAGCAACCTGCAGGAGGATTGTCCACGCCCCAACCAGTAGCGTTGCCCTCTAGGTCTTTGACGCCCGTAAAGTCTTCATCGATCAGCGTAACCTCAGAGTCGCTGTATATTCGTCGGTTATGGTAAGCCATATAGAAGTATCGACCAGCCGATGGCACTTCAGACCACGAGGCGACATAGTGATCAGCAGTCATATCTGATACGGCCTGTAGCTCTGGTACAGAGAGCCCATTGACCGCTTGGTCTACAGAGCGGTAAGACTCTTTGTCCCCCTGCACAGCTCGTACATTGTAGTAGTAAACGTACTGCGGGTCGATGCCTGTGACCTTGTAGCTATTGGTCGTCACCTTTTGTCCCATTAGATAGTCCTTGCGGATCATAGGACGCTGTCCCATCGGATTGGGAGGGACGGTCTCATCGACATCCATATAGTAGACATCTACGAGATAACTGTCAGCCCCCTCGACAGCTGCCCAATTAGCGACAAAGCTATCAGCCGTAAAGTCTGTAAAGCTCGTCACCTTCGGAATGGGTAGGAAGGGCTTCATCTTGTACACCTCGACATCGTCTAGGAGGAGGTCAAAGTGGTAATCACCAGTCTCAGCGATCTCTTGACTCAGTGGCATCACCTGAAAGCCCATATTGACGATGGTACTATGACCAGCTCCAGCGAAGACCATCTCATAGGTATCCCACTCTGTCGATAGGGTCGTAATCTCTGGAGTCAGAGGACGCAGCACGCTCCACTCGCCCTTGTAGACGGGATTATCCCCATCTCGATACCAAGAGGTCTCAGCAGACTCGACGAAGAGCCTTACCATACAGAGCTTAGGGTCGATAGGCTGTGTCACCTTGGCCTTAAAGCGTAGGACGATGATATTGTCACTTGTGAGATCATCCTCATGTAGCGTGACATCCATCAGATCTAGGGGAGGTGTATTGAGTTTGGCTCCCTCTCTGCTTCCTAGATGTATAGCACCACCAGCAGCGTGTGTGGAGCCTTTGCCCTGGCACTCCTCGAAGGTTAGACCATCAAAGGTGCCTCCCCAGCCACGCCAGTGGGTGTACTGAGGATCGATGTTTTGCCAGATACGATACTTGTAGGTTCCATCGGGAGCGCAGATAGTCCCGATGGTGTCGGGTGCTAGTTCACTCCCGGCGGTCATGAGGGAGAAGTCCTCCCTGAGGAAGAGCGTCAGATCGCCCTTTGCCTCAGCTGGAGAGGTAAAGGCGGAGCGCATACCTGAGCGCCCTGAGACTACGGTGATCTCGGTACCCGCATTCCGTGGATTGACCAGAGCCTTGCGGGTCTGTAGCTCTTGAGCCGACAGACTCATCGCTACCGACAAAGCCATAAAGGCTAGTAAGAGAGTAATCGTTCGTTTCATAGACGAATAAGGGTTTAGTGATATGTGAGGAAAAAGAAAGATCGACCTCAAAGAAGCTGTTACGTAAGCTCATTGAGGTCGATCCTTAGAGTATAGACTAGTAGAGTACTACCTTGCGTCTCTCGGTATAGCCCGTAGCGTCAGATACGACTAAGATATAGACACCAGACTGGCCACGGTAGACGAGCTGATCCTGTGCCTGTGCTAGCTGCTGACCTGAGATGCTGTACAGCGTCAAGAGACTCTCAGGACGCGTAGCTGCGATCGTCTGCTCAGAGACCTCGATGAGACAGTTGGCCGCGTTATCCACCGTAGTGATGGCGTTAGCCTGAGCCATCTTCATCTGACCGATGAAGAGGTTAAACTGATCTACAGAGCGATCTCTAAAGGCGAGCCTGATCTCCTTGCCAATGTACTTAGAGAGGTCTACCTTGTGAGCAGTAAAGGTGTTGTAGAGACGCTCCACCTCACGCTCTCCATCTTCGTCCTTCTCTATGACAGTCTCTTGAAGTACTTGGGTCTCCTTCTCGTTCTCTACTGTATAGATAGGCTGGGTCTTAAGAATCGTGCTAGGCATAGGCTCCTCGGCACCCTCTACGACATAAAGCTCGTAGGTAGAAGGTACAGCTCCATCTTCCGAAGCTCCTACCCAGTGGAACCACGGAGTGTCTCCTGTGACCGTAAAGGAAGGTGTGATGAGCCAGTGATCAGCAGGCTTGTCGGGACGACCATCTACATACATCCCATCCTCCTTAAGATAGCGGCGGAATGCTGAGGTGGACATAAAGAATCGGTATGACTTGCCTCCCTGTATCGGCAGGACACGACCTACCCAGCCCTTGTCTAGGTTACACCCTAGTGACTTAGCCTGGATATTGGGCATCTGACGACTCATATCGTAGATGATGAAGTCTCCTGAGCGATTGGGGTTAAAGAATGAACCTGCACGCTGCTTGAACTTAGTGTAGGGGATGTCCGTACGATACTGATTGGGCTTGTCGATCTCGGCATCGTAGGTATCATTGATCCACTTGAGGATAGGCATCGTGCCATTGATCTTATGCTTGTCAGCCTCAAAAGTTGACACACCACCCTCGTTGAGCGTCGTGATGAAGGCTGGTGATGTGAACTCCTCGTGAGACTTAGCCTCTCCGAGAGAGAAGGCAAGCTCCGCATCTGGGTCCTCCTTTTGCTTCATAATGTAGCGATCCTTATTGTAGAAGGTCTTGGAGACAGATAGGGGAAACTGCTTGGAGTAAAAAGCACAGATAGGGCCATAGGTATAGCCGTGGGTCACTAGCGCCTGACCATAATTATAAGAGTTTGATATGAGCTGATGAGGGATGGGGCCATCGTCACCAGTGAGGTTGTATGCGACAGCTCCTATTAGACCTCCAGATACTGGATCTATAGAGGAGACATCGCCCGCATTGATACAGCTCCTGATCTCTGGGTATGTAAAGATGAAGTCCTGCGTGGATTGTGGCATATAGCCTATCATACCTCCAGCAAAGCCACCCTTTGCCCAGATGTCTCCAAAGTTAGCACACCCCTCGATGGTCGTATTAGCAGACATAGCGATTATACCGCCGGCCGTCTTGTGTATCCCCACACCATATACCTCAATGTTGGCATAGTTGACACACTCGATAATCTTCATCCCATAGCCGATCGAGGTACCAGCGATACCTCCAGCATTAGCCCAAGAGATGATACGTACATCGGGACCTATCTTACAGCGAGTGACTGTACAGTTGTCCTTAATCTGACCGACGATAGCACCAACGCCTGAGAAGCCATAGATGTGTCCCGAGGCGATGACTACATTCTTGATCGTAGCCCCCTCGCCTAGTACACCAAAGAGGCCGACACCCATCTGGGGATCGTGACCCTCGACAAGCTGACGATCATCATAGAGATTGAGGTTGTAGATCTTGTGCATATCACCGTCATACGTCCCCTGGAAGCACATCTCATTAGGCCGCGTAAAGTCATCAAGGATCGGGCCGCCGATAGGCTGGATAGGATCGTCAGATGTGAAGGTGATGTCTGCCGTCTGCTTGAGGTACTGACCAGCGAAGGTGTTGAAGTTGCTGTTGACCTCCGTAGCTAATGTGCGTAGGTCAGCCTCCGTAGCGATCTGATACGGATCCTCTTGAGAGCCATCTCCACCGGAGAATAGGTCCTGACCGAAGAGCGAGACCGTGGCACTCAGTAGTAGCAGTGAGACTATTGATAGTTTATTCAAATAGTGCATTGTCTGTATCTATTGTATCTAATGTAAGCTTTGATGATTGATTAGAAAAGCCTGAATGCTCCCCATAAGTCAGCATATTGAGCCGAGACTTAGGAGAGCACTCAGGATTGTGATTTACTTGGCAACGACCTTAGTAAATATCTCGGAGCCGTCCTGTAGCTCTAGACGAACGACATAAGCTCCAGCCGTAAGTCCCGTAGCGGGTACGAGACGACCTGTCATGTCGTACACCTGTAGCCCTGCGACAGACACGTTGACACGTACAGCACCCTCCTCGATAGTCACCTGGACATCTTGAGAGGTGATCTCATCAATGCCCTCAAAGTTGGTAAAGGAGACACGACGCTGTGCAGCGTTGAGCACCTCATTCTTAAGGAGTCGCTGATCATCCTCCTCGACATCGTCATTGGTGGGGAGCTGCTCGTAGTAGTGTAGGAAGGCGATGACATTGACCTCCTTCATCACATCCTCGATGCTCGTGTTGTCACCCTCGAGGAGGAACTGGTTCGCAGGGAGCGTACCACTCTTAGCATCAGTAGCCTTGACAGGGATGTCCTTAACGATCTTAAAGTTACCCATCTCGTCGAAGCTAACCTCAGAGCCCATAAAGCCACCCTCATCGACATATCTCAGGACGTTGGTGTGTACAAAGCCCGCAGGCATACTGCCGGCCTGCTGGCGAGGCTTGATACGATCCTGAGTCATCAGGATAGTTAGGTAGACAGGACGCGAGCGATCCAAGCGTGCAGAGGCGCGACCCTGTACGAGGACGTTCAGCGTGTTGCTTTCCTTCTGGAACCAGGGCTTGACCTCTACAAAGACTGCAGCAGGATTTGCCTCAGCAGCCTCAGCGACCTTGTTAAGCTCGTTTTGGTTGCTTATTATGGGGTAGACAGAACCGTTCTGACCCTTAGCTTCGCCTAGTGCTGGTAGAGGCTTGCGGTCGAACATATTCGTCGGAGAGGTCGTATTAGTTAGCGAGATGTCTCCTGCCGAGTTCTTGATACCATAGAATGGAGCTAGTCCCTGGCTGTAGGGGAGCACCATAAAGTCTGGCTGGAAGAAAGAGTGATGCGATACGATGGCAAGGCGCTCCTTAATCTTAGCATTGCCAGGGTTATCGATCAGACTCTCCATTGTAGAGACACCAGATGGACAGTACTGGCACTTTTCGGAGGTAAAGATCTCTACAAGCGTCGTACGCTCGAAGGCCTCGTCACGCTTGAGGATCTCTAGCCCAGCTGTTAGAGATACTGGCGACTTGAGAGCCACCCCGTTGATCTCTGTGAGCTTGACGATGAGCTGTACTTTGCCAGAGATGCCCTTATGATCGATAGGCTGTAGGTCGATCACCTTGCTAATCGAAGCGGCCAGAGGCTTATCTAGAGCGACAGTCTGCGTCTGCTTCTTGCCAGCAAGGTCTGTCTCTACCGTGATCTTAGTGATAGCCTTGATACCCGTGTTAAAGAGCTCTACCGTAGGCTTGAGCTCCTCATCAGTATAGATGAAGGCAGGAGCCTGAAGGTCGCGGATCTCTCCACGATTTTGTGTCGTAGGATCTACATTCTTAGGCTTTACGATGAGCTGCATCAGGAGAGGACCCTCGCCCTTACCTACTCTACTGTTAAACTGAGCCTCTTCGATGGTATAGGTACTCCAGTTGGAGGCTGTCCAAGCAGAGTTAGGGTCTACGCCAGGCGACTGGTAGCTTCTGACGAGGATACCACCCACGCCAGCTGCGTCGTAAGCATAAGCTCCAGCGAAGAACTCGCTCTCAGCTTTGATCTCATATGGCTTGTCAAAGAAGAGCGTATTCCAGCCGTTTTTAAACTTCTCGACCGTAGTAACTTGGATTGGCTTCCAAGGCGTGATAAGCTTTGGGTTGTTGATATCTGAACGATCCCATGTAGGTACAGACTCTGCGAGGAAGATGCAAGGGAGCTTCGGTGTGTAGAAGCCTGGATCACTGTTGACCTGATCCTTCTGCATAGAGGCTGCAGAGGCAAATCGTATACCGACGACCTGACCACCGACTAGGTCCTTGAGCTTATCTTTAGTCAGCTTGATAGCACCTCCGTGGTAGCCAGCCCATGTGACCCCTGAAGGCTCTACTGCCTCGTAGTTTGGAGCCTCATAGTCGCAGTAACCTACGTAGAGATAGTCGTTTGGATCCTCAAAGTTGTCGAAGTAAGCTGGCTCGGAGTAAGTCGACTTAGTCAGGTTTTGCTTACCTCCGTAGGCAGGACGATTGTCAGCATAGAGCATACGGTAAGCAACGCGCTCACCCTCAGCTTTTGCTGCATCGACGTCTAGAACGCTCTTATCTAGCCCCTTGATAGTGTATGAATACTTGACGCGATACTCCTCAGGACCTGATAGACCTGCTGGATTGTCGCTATCAGCCGTTGCGGCTTCGAAAGGTATCACATAGTAAGAGGTGCTACGATAAGATTGCTCTCCCTTCTTGAGATTTTGCTTGACAACGATATTCTTAGAGAACTCAACCTCTGCAAAGTCGTTAATCTCGATGATGACACGGTGGCACCACGTACCTCCGTCTAGGTCGATATTAAACTTCTGCTCCTTGCCATTGTTCTGTAGCGTGAGCTCCTTTACTCCAGGTACTCCATGAGTATAGGCGATCTCCTCACCATAGCCGAAGACCTTGATCTTGACAGGACCATCAGCCTGTAGCACTTTTGCCGTAAACTCGAGCGTGTACTTACGATCGGCGTTAGATAGATCCATCACAGGTGATGTGATACGAGCTGTGATACCTATCGCATCCTTAGGATATCCGAGATCCTCTAGATCCTTCGCATTGATTGAGAATCCGTTAGGAGTCCAGTAGCATAGTCCTGAGATCCAGCCTGGCTGAGAGAGCTGCTTGTCTAGATAGGTCGGTGTCTCGGGTATAGCCTCCCTCTGTCCAGAGGGGTTGGGTAGGACTGCCGCATTAGCTATGTTATAGGAGCCATCACTCTCTGCGAGGATCTCTCTGGTTGTAATAAGTCTAAAGAAGACCGTATTCCATGGAGTACCATCGTCGTTGAGTCGCTGAGCTTGGATGTTACTCCAGGTAGCGGTGAAGTTACTCTTAGTTACATTCGATGGAGACTCTAGAGCGGGGGCTCCCAGTTGAAACTTCCATTCTGCCATCTCCTGCGCAGACAAGGGAAGTGCTGAGATAAATCCACAGCAGAGCAGTAGACATAATGTAGTCCATACTCTACTGAAGCTGGTGAAGTTGCTTTTGTTCATTTAGTTTTAGCTAGTTACGTATTTAGTGTGATTTAAGCGTGCTTATTGCAGTGTGCAGGTTCTTCACGATGATCAGATCGTGAAGAACCTGACTAGAGATATGTCCTACGATTCGTAGATAGGACTTAGCGTATTACCTTGTAGGCGTGTCCCTCTACGACGAGGAAGTAGACACCCTGAGGTAGGTCACGGAGAGAAAGTACTGAGGTCTCCATCAGACGAGAGAGCATCAGCTCGCCAGTCGTACTATATAGATATATAGGAGTAGGCGTGGTGAGTCCTTGGATCATCAGCTCTCCATCCTGTAGAGAGACTACGTAGCGAGTCCCCGCAGGAGTCTCTATAGAGGTATGGTCTAGTAAGACAGCTTGTATCTCGAGATCCTTGTCTACGGTCAGTGTGATGGTTGACTTCTTAGCACCCTCGGTGTAGTCTGCACCACCGATGGTCCACTTCTCTAGCTGCCACATAGATCCCTCGGGGATGGTCACTTGACAGGTGATCTCGGTACCCTCTACGACGTCAGCGCCAGAGGCGATAGGTTCGTTGGTCTTAGCGTCAGTCACAGTCAGTGTAGCCTGATCCTTGTGAGATACGGAGTAGGTCACCTTATGAGTCACTGGTGTAGGAGTGTCTGGGGCACAGATCACCTTGATGGTAGTCTCACCCTCGACGATGATCGTGGTCTCTGTGACACCTGCGAGGTCTTCACGTAGAGCGCCGTTGATATACCACTCCTTGACTACATTGTTGTCTCCAGGCTTGACCGTTAGTATGAGCTCAGTACCCTCGTCGACAGACTCTCCGTTTCCGACGATCGTAAACTCATCTGATCCCTCAGCCTTGTACTTAGCGACAAAGAAGCGACCGCCCTCTAGCGTCCAAGAGACGGGGTACTTGATGGGAGCCCCCTTCTTGAAGGTAACTCGTATATCCATCTTGCCTTCTACCATGGTCTCAAACTCAGGCTTACCTGCATAGTAGGACTCAGCTGGCTGATCATTGACGTACCACTGGTCTACCTCATAGCCCTTGTCAGGCTGTGCGGTGAACTTGACGTTCAGTCCTGCAGAGATAGCCTCACCAGACTCAAAGGGCTCGATACCTGAAGGTAGATATACCTCAGCCTTTTCGATCGATCCATGCTCTCCTGCGGAGTAGGTAACGACATAGCCAGATTGCCCCTCCTTGAAGGTGACATATACTGTAGCCTCTTCGGTCACTTTGAAGACGTAGAGGTTGGGGTCATCACCTGTGGGTGTCACCTCATTGCCATTGTAGTACCACTTGTCTACCATACGATTGGGATCGGGAGTGGCACGGACAGAGAGCTCTATACCCTCTTGGATATCTTTTTCGCCATCAAAGGTGATATTATAGCCTTCTTCGTCTACGTACTTACCCTCGATACTACCCCCTTGACCCTTCTCGAGGGTGATCTTATACTTAGCGGCACCCATCTTTACGACAGCTTGCACAGTCAGATCCTCTGTAAGTGTCCACTGTAGTCTCTGGGGGAAGTCTTCTCCAGGAGCCACTTCATTTCCATTGACGACCCAGTGGTCCATCTCGTAGCCACCCTCAAGGAAAACAAAGAATGTCACCTCGGTACCTGCTGGTAGCTCATCGCCACTATTAAACTGGGTATCCCAATTGTCCTTAGGATAGGTGGCCTGCATGTTAACCAATCCGTCAGCTACGGAAAAGTTGACTTTATACATCTGAGTCTCTTGCCTCAAGGCACCCTCTGCACCGATCGGTGCGCCAGTGACGCTAGCACCAGTAGCTGTTAGCCCCATGTAGTTCGTCGCTGCAGACTCCTGAGCGGTACCGATCAGGGCCGTCAGTAGCATCGTGAGCAGCGTCAGCATAAGTGGTAATATTCGTTTCATAAGTAATCTTGCATTGATTATTAGTTATAGACTTAAAAATTGGAGAACCTTGCATCTCTGCCCACTCTGCGAAAGTGTGGCTCGAGAGCTGCTCCTATAAGGCGTTCGGTTGCTCAGATATATTTGTGACGAACAAGTGTCTACAATAAAGCTGAGTAATATGCCCGTTCGCAAAGGTAATAATTATTTTCAACAAACGAAACAACTCAAAACTCGCTGCACGGAGCAACTCCCTACTTTGAGCTGCTGGGATAAGCTGGTGCATTCGAATCAACTAAGGCTATAAAACAGAATAGCCACGTAGGGATTTTCGATTTCCCACGTGGCTATTTTTCATTCTCCACGTGGGGATGAATCATTTCCTCCGAAGTTTCATTTGATTCCTCCGAAGTTTCATTTCGTCCCTACGTGGAGAATATTTTTTCTCCACGTGGAGATTAAGAAATATCCACGTGGAGACTGCACAAATCAGATTATTCGTCAAGTGCATCCCACTAATGGTGTGATGCTGTTGTAATGAGCGGAGCAAAAAAAAGCCTGTTGGCTACTGCAACAGGCTCCGAAGAGTTACAGGGTGCTGTACCCTCGATTCCAAGTGACCTCCGATCCGTGCGTTCGTACCGCCTCTGTGCGGGCGAGGACGAAGAAGTAGTCGCTCAAGCGATTGACAAAGCGAACGATCAGGTCATCCACTCGGCTCTCCTCACGGAGGCGGTAGATGTTGCGCTCAGCACGACGGCATACGGTGCGACAGACGTGACAGAGTGCTGCTGTGCGTCCACCAGAGGGGAGGACGAACTCCTTGAGACGTGGGAGCGTAGCGTCTAGCTCGTCGATCTTGTGCTCCAGTTTCTCAATGTCTGTCGGGTCTATCTGCATCGCCGCGAGGTACTCCTCCTGATCGGGCGGTGTGGCTAGACTGCCAGCCACGTTAAAGAGTATATGCTGCAGACGCAGGAGGAAGTCGTGCGTCTCATCTGTGAGCTCCTCAGCGAGGAGGACGCCGATATGGCTGTTGAGCTCATCGATCGTGCCGTAGCACTCGAGGCGTATGTGTCCCTTGGAGATGCGTGTACCACCTACGAGTCCAGTGGTGCCGTCATCGCCACGGCGGGTATATACGGGGCTTTTCTTCATAGTTGTAGCTTGTTTGAGTAGGTAATAGGGTTAATGTCTGATACGTGTCCAGAAGTCTTGGCGGGGCAACTTGCGATCTAGGAAGAGTAGTTGTCCGCCCGCATAGTCGATCATCATGCCAGCCTCTCTCTGGCTAAATGTTTTTGGCACTTTACTTCCTATATGCCAAAGGATCGAACCACAATTCCACGGCATCTCCGCTAGTGGTGCGCCTTGCCATAGGATGAGTGCACGATCGTAGGCTAGTGTCTTGTCGTACTGCGTGACGAGCTGCGTGAGGGGCCACTGGTGGAGTAGCTGCAGAGCTAGTTGCTTCTGCTGGTGGTCTAGGAGGTCTGCCCCCTCGGGTAGCTCCTCTAGATGCTCGGGGTAGTACGCTATACCACGCTGGTCTAGCACTAAGGTGATAAGTCGGAAGGCTGTCGGCGAGTGGACGCTATGTCCTAACGAAGTCCACCAGCGCTGGAGAGGAGTCGCCATAGCATAGGTCAAGCGGTGATACTAATATATAAAGTCATGCGAAGACGAGCTAATGAGGTCACTAGCTTGCCTTCGCATGATGTTTAGTCTTAGCTGCAATTACTCAGCTACAACGGCTTCAGCAACTAGAGCGCCCTCACAAAGCTGCTTGTCGCCCTTGCCGAAGTAGAAAGAGTCTCCCTTCGTCCAGAAGTAGTAGCCCTCCTCGTTTTCCCACTTAGCACCGTCAGCGCTGACAGCGTGCTTCATCTCGTAGACGACATTGCCCTCGACATCCTTGAGCGTTGCATTCTCACGATCCTCGCCTGTGACAGTTAGTTCGAAGTGCTGCTTGCCGTCAGCGGTAGCGTAGTTGAAGGTTTCGGGCTCAGCAACTACGGGAGCCTCTACGACCATAGGAGTAGGGTCCTCGGTAATAACCGTCTCATTTTTCTTCTCCTTGTTGCAAGCTACTAGTGCTAGACCAGCAACTACGATTAGCATAAACTTTTTCATATTCGTATGATTGATTAAAGTGAATAGATCTGATTGGTTACGCTTTGCTCTCCTCGAAGCGAGAGCCGACCAAAGCGTAGTAAAGCATATAGAGCTCTCCAGCTACGACGAGTAGCCAGGTGTAGTGGTACCCCCCGAGGAGGTCTGCTAGTAAGCTCTGTAAGAATGGTAGGAGTGCACCTCCGATGAGTCCCATCAGGAGTACGCCTGAGGCTCTTGTGGCTAGGCTACCTAGCTCCTTGAGCGCGAGCGAATAGATAGCGCCCCACATGACCGAGTGACATAGTCCTACAGCGATGAGCCAGTAAGGCTCATTGGTCACGACAGCGATCAGGATGAGGATCGCGGAGAGGAGCGTGGTGGTCCATAGTAGGGTGCGGTCAGAGACACCGCTCAAGAAGCTACCGACGAAGCGCCCCAAGAGCATGGTCGCCCAGTAGAGTGTAGCGTAGAGAGCAACGGTGTTATAGCTCAGCGCAAGGTCGTTTTGACCATATAGGATGATGTTGGCACCGATGCAGACCTCGACACCGACATAGCAAAAGAGCGCTATGCAGCCGAGCCGCACACGTCGTATGCTCCACACGGTCTTGAAGCTTACCTGGGCATCCTCACTGCTGGTCGTCCCCTCGATGTGCGGGACGTGGAGTCGCTTGACTACGTAGGAGAGGATGAGTACGACGCCCATCAAGATGATCATCGGCACGATCACCTCTTGGATCTGTACATCAGTCAGATCGTCCACTCCGCCGAAGATAACCATCGACACAAAGAGTGGCGCTAGCATGGTCATCGTCGAGTTGCCTACGCCACCGATGTTTTGTCTCTGTACAGCGGAGGTGCCAGGGACAGCACAAGCGATGAGATAAGGATTGACCGATGACTGCATAAAAGTGATCCCCGCACCACAGACGAAGGAGCCGAGGAGGAAGATCAGATAGCTCACAGGTAGCTGTACCGTCTCGGAGAGCGTGATCCATAGCGAAGTGTGCATGAAGAGCAGTGCCGAGAGGACAAAGAGTAAGATGCCTCCAGCCAACAATAGTAGCCCTCTGACGATAGTCATCTTGTAGCCATGCCGCTCGACAAAGCGTGACGAGGTCGGTCCTAGCACGAGGTACGAGAGGAAGAAGGCGAAGATGAGTAGCGTCGTAAAGCTATTGGTCCACTCACCTGCGGAGTGTAGATAGGCGCTCTGGATGGGCGCTTGAAATTGCTGATTGATGCTCGTGATGAAGCCGATGACGGTCATCATGATCACCATAGTTATAAAAGGCCCAAGATAGTTTGGTTTGGTTCCTGTCGAAGGGGTTGGCATACGAACTTGCTGGTCTAATCCACTGCAAAGTTATACAAAAAGAAGTCACCAACCACAAGTCCCGCTCATAACATGCTCACAGCAGAGGTAGCGAAAGAATCTTGAGGTTGGTGACTTCCTATATTTAGTCTTAGTAGAGCGCTGTGTATGGAGACACAGTCGCTCTAGCTCTTATCGTCTAGTCGTCATGACGCTCACGACGTGGACGGCGCTCACGGCGCTCGCCATCGTCACGGCGCTCACGGCGTGGACGACGCTCAGGCTCTACATAGCCCTCGGGCTTAGGTAGGAGTGCCTTGTGTGATAGGCTGAACTTGCCCGTCTTGGGGTCGATCTCGATGAGCTTGACATCGATCGTGTCACCCTCCTTGAGACCTGTATCCTCGATGGTGGCAAAGCGCTTCCAGTCGATCTCGCTGATGTGAAGCAGTCCATCCTTGCCTGGCATAAACTGTACGAAGCAGCCGTAAGGCATCACGGAGGAGACGGTTCCCTTGTAGACCTCGCCCACCTCTGGGGTAGCGACGATGCCACGTACCATAGCTAGAGCAGCATCGAGAGACTCCTTGTTGGAGCTACTGATCTCGACGATGCCATAGTTGTCCACCTCTTCGATGTTGACCGTGGCACCACTCTGCTCCTGAATGCCCTGGATGATCTTACCGCCCGGGCCAATGACTGCTCCGATGAACTCCTTGCCGATGCGTAGCGTCTCAATGCGTGGTGCATGAGGCTTCATATCGGGACGAGTCTCGGGCTGTGCCTCCTCGATCTTGTCTAGGATGTGCATACGACCAGCCTTAGCTTGTGCCAAAGCTTTTGCTAGGATCTCATAGCTCAGACCATCGACCTTGATATCCATCTGCGTAGCGGTGATACCATCACGCGTACCTGTCACCTTAAAGTCCATATCGCCGAGGTGATCCTCGTCACCAAGGATGTCGGAGAGGATGGCGTAGTTGGTACCCTTGTTCTCACTGATGAGACCCATGGCGATACCGGAGACAGGCTTCTTCATCTGAACACCGGCGTCACGCAGTGCGAGCGTGCCAGCGCAGACGGTTGCCATAGAGGAGGATCCGTTGGACTCAAGGATATCACTCATCACACGGATCACGTAGGGGTAGTCCTCGGGGAGCATACGCTTGAGCGCACGGTGTGCTAGATTGCCATGACCGATCTCACGACGGCTGACGCCGCGCGAAGCTTTTGCCTCGCCTGTGGAGAAGGGTGGGAAGTTGTAGTGCAGGAGGAAGCGCTCCTTGCCGTAGTTGAGTACATCGTCGACCAGCTTCTCATCGCTCTTGGTACCGAGCGTCACGGTAGATAGAGACTGCGTCTCACCACGTGTGAAGATAGCCGATCCGTGAGGCCCTGGTAGGCAGTCCGTCTCGATCCAAATAGGACGTATCTCGTCGGTGCGACGACCATCGAGACGCTTGCCCTCGTCGAGGATCATACGACGCATAGCCGCCTTCTCCATATCGTGGTAGTAGCGGTCGATGATCATACCCTTCTCCTCAAGCTCCTCTTCGGTAAACTGCGTCTTGAACTCCTCAACGATCGCGGCAAAGGCATCGCTACGAGCATGCTTGTCGGTACCAGCGGTAGCCACCTTATAGATCTTGTCGTAGAGCTCACGCTGCATACGCTCACGTAGCTCCTCGTCTTGCTCCTCAGCGGGGTACTCACGCTTGGTCATCTTACCGACAGCCTCCGAGAGCTCTAGCTGAGCTTGGCACTGTACCTTGATAGCCTCGTGAGCTACCTTGATAGCCTCGAGCATCTCCTCCTCTTGGACCTCTTCCATCTCGCCCTCGACCATCATAATGTTGTCGAGCGTTGCTGCGACCATCAGGTCAATGTCTGCACGCTCTAGCTGCTCGAAGGTAGGATTGATGACACACTCCCCATCGATGCGTGCTACACGTACCTCACTGATAGGACCTCCGAAAGGAATGTCAGAGACCGCTAGAGCTGCCGAAGCTGCTAGCCCAGCGAGTGCATCAGGCATATCGACACCATCAGAGGAGAAGAGGATAATGTTTACATAAACCTCTGCGTGGTAGTCATCGGGGAAGAGTGGACGCAGTGCGCGGTCCACTAGTCGGCAAGTTAATATCTCATAGTCTGAGGCGCGTCCCTCACGGCGTGTGAAGCCTCCAGGGAAGCGACCTATGGCTGAAAACTTCTCTTTGTACTCTACCTGTAGTGGCATAAAGTCTACATCGGGCTTAGCATCTTTGGCAGCAGTTACAGCTGCGAGTAGTACGGTAGAGCCCATGGTGACGGTGACAGCACCGTCGGCTTGCTTGGCAAGCTTACCCGTCTCGATGGTGATCGTACGACCATCGGGTAGGGTGATTGTCTTGTTGACCGGATTGATCATAAAAATCGTCTGATTACTTAGTTCTATTGTCTTATACCTCGATAAAATCGTCCAAAGTTACAAAAACTAATGCAGATTACAGCAATTCGTTTTGCACAAGTTACACATCTTACAAGAATTAGCCCCTCTTACAGCGTGCGGTGGTCTAGGTAAACCGTGTCCGCAAAGAAGGCTCCTCGCACCCCATCGGGATAGCGGTCTACGACGATGACCGTAGGGTAAGCGATGGAGAGAAAGCGTGCCAACTCTTCGCGTGCTTGTTGTCGTGCATTGCGTATGTAGCCTGCGCGGTACACCTCATCGATGAGTCGCTGCGGGATGCGCCGCTTGGCCCTATTCTCTTGCTCTGCGGTGAGTGTCTTCGTGGTAAAGCCTTGACGTAGCGGATGCACATCGATCACGGTGTAGCCTAGCTCGTGAGGGGTGACCTCTTCAGGAGGAAGCTGTACATAGAGCGTGTCGCCCTGCAGATGTGTGGGGAGCTGGTCTATGTCGAAGTCGATGTAGGTGCGAGCCTGTATGACGTACGCCAGCACCATACCATCGATCGTGTCGACCATGGGAATCTCCTGATAACACTCGCCTGTAGAGAGCTTGAGTACCTCCTCGATCGAGCGAACGGTCATAGCGTGCGTGACGACATCGCTGTAGTCCTCGCTCTTACTCTTGGAGCAGCTACGCCACAAGAGGACGATACCGACTAGAAGCAGTATCGCTAGGAGTATATAAGGAATGCGCTTAAGCCATTTGCCCATAGGATTGAGAAGCTACTGTGGTGATGAGAAGTGAGTGCTGGGCTGTGCGAGTGCTGAGCCACGCTCTACAATGACGACCGTGGGGGGCAGCTCGTAGGAGAGGAGGATCTGCGTGAGCCATCGGCGTAGCTTCTCGATAGAGCGCTGTCGTATCTGAGCGATGAGCTGATCATTGGTAGCGATCTCCTGCTGGAGCACTTGGTAGGCGCGATCCTTGACACGGGCACGATCCTGCGGGGTGATAGCATCTCGCAGGGGGGCGACGTACTCGTACTCGGTCCTTAGCGTGAAGTCTCGCCCTCGCAGCTCCACCTGTATGGGAGATATGTAGACGGTGAGCTGCTGCTTGTCGCTGTCGTAGCTTACATCGTCTGCCGAGAAGCCTGTCAAGTCGGTATAGCTCACCAGTGTCGCATCAAAGGAGTAGATACCTACACGGTTGCCTACTTTCGTTTGGTTACCCAGCCATGTAGCAAGATCCTTGAAGCTATCGATATCGTAAAAGGAGATCTTGGGATCTTGTAGGGTGACCGCCTTCTGGAGGGTCGTCTCCGTAAGAAGCAGCTTGCCAACGCTCTGATACTGCTGTACGATCGCCTCTTGTAGTAGCTCTTCGGGCTTCTTGCGCTTGGAGCAACTAGGCAAGCTCACGAGCAAACAGAGACATGCTGAGAGCAGTAGTAGGCGTGGGTACCGAAGATGCTGCATAACTTTGCGGTACTATATATAATAGTAGTATAGGTATGTCGTTACTGCTCGACCATCTTGAGGACAGCGGGTAGCATATCTGCTATATCGCGGGCTATCATACCACGTGGCGAGTGTCGCTCGCCATAATGATTGGCTGTCAAGCCATGAATGTAGACGCCCAGCGGTGCAGCCTCGGCTGGTGCATAGCCTTGAGCTAGGAGCGAGAGGATGATGCCCGTGAGAACATCGCCGCTGCCAGCAGTAGCGAGGGCTGGTGTGCCTGAGCTGTTGAAGATAACCTCGCCCGTGGGTAGGCAGGTGGCTGTGTTAGCTCCCTTGAGTACGATGATAATCTCTTGCTCCATGGCTAGCTCCTGCGCTTTCGTCAGGCGGTGATGATCATCGAGAGAACTTCCAGTGATGCGGTCCAGCTCGCCAGGATGTGGCGTGAGTATGGTATCCTTAGGCAGGACGCTCAGCAGCTCGGGGTGGAGTGCTAGGAGGTTGAGTGCATCGGCATCAAGTAGTAGCGGCGTGGCAGGCTGTATGTTTTGTAGCAGATGCTCCAAGAGATGCAGTGTGATCGGTGCTGTACCAATGCCAGGCCCCATAGCGATAGCTTGATAGCTGTGTAACTCTTTAGGCAGGCTACCAACGATAGTCTCCTCTTTGTCCTTCTCCACAAGAGCTTCCGGAAGGAGCGTGTTCGCTAGATGAGCTAGTGAGCTAGGTAGATGCATCGTGAGCTTGCCTAGTCCTGAGCGCATGGCGCCCATACCAGCCAGCATCGCGGCGCCCGCCATCGCCTCGGAGCCTGCGATGAGGAGTGCATGTCCTTGGGTCCCTTTGTGTGCAAAGTGCGAGAGTGGCTTCAAGGCTCTGCGGGCATCCTGCGGTGTGTAGAGGTAGTAGTCCGTTTGTATGGCGGGGTCGTCGTCCATATTGAGACTGAGCGAGAGGAGGCGTAGCGAGCCTGTGTAGCACTCATTGTCCGATAGGAGGAGGGCTATCTTGGGGCTTTCGCAGGTGAGGGTGTAGTCCGCCTTGATGATCGCCTGGAGGTTGTTCTCGCTATTGTCCTTGTCATAGAGTCCCGAGGGGATGTCTACAGCGATGACAGTGGCTGGCGAAGCATTGATGAGCTGATCTACCAGCACCGCAAAGCCTCCCTCTAGAGGACGCGAGAGTCCTATGCCAAAGAGCGCATCGATGACGAGCGTCTGAGCGGTCAGTAGCGGAGGCTGAAACTCATCTGCCACAATGGTTAGAGCATCAGGGTGAAACTCTTGAAGCTTCGTCTGCTGCCAAGCACACGCCTCCGAGAGCTCCTCCTCTTGCTTGCAAAAGAGATAGCAATGCACTCGGTGTCCCTCCTGCAGTAAGCGCCGTGCGATGGCTAGCCCATCGGCTCCGTTATTGCCAGGGCCTGCAAAGACGTAGACGATGCCTTGTGGCAGGTCTGAGATACTCCTAAGCTCTACTACAAAACGCTGAGCGACACGCTCCACAAGGTCGTGGATGGAGAGATGATCACGCTCGAGGATATAACTATCCGTGCTGCCCCATTGGCGTCCGACGAGTATCTTTTTCATTGTTTCAGCTGGTCTGTTTAGTTGGTTGATTGCTACATAGCTATGGTCTCTGAGAGCTTTTGTCTCAAGCTAATCCATAGACCCCCTTACGATGCCACGCTTGCTGTCGCTGATGAAGTTGTAGATGAGGTCTCGCTCGTAGCACTCTGGATAGCGACTCTGTATCTCTACGAGTGCCTCGCTGTTGTTGAGTCCACCCTGATACAGTGTACGGTAGACGTCGTTGATCAGGAAGATCTGGTCGTTGGTGAAGCCTCTGCGACGTAGTCCTACGATGTTGATGCCACAGTAAACGATCGGATCGCGCCCCACGAGACAGTAGGGCGGTATGTCTTTGGTTACCTTAGATCCTCCCTGTATCATCACATGCTGCGAGATGCGTACGAACTGATGCACCAGCACGGCACCGCTGAGGATAGCGTAGTCGTCTATCTCGACCTCGCCAGCGAGCTGTGTCGCATTGCCTAGGATGATGTGATCCTTGAGGATACAGTCATGCGCTACGTGTGAGTAAGCCATGATGAGGCAGTTACTACCGATGACAGTCGTGCCACGTGAGGCTGTACCACGATTGACCGTGGCGAACTCGCGTATGGTCGTATGGTCGCCGATGACGGCGGTCGTCTCCTCCCCTTTGAACTTAAGATCTTGCGGTATCCCAGCTATGACAGCGTAGGGATGTATGTGACAGTCGCTACCGATGCGCGCTCCGCTGCGTATCATGCAGCCTTGGTCTAGGATCGTGCGGTCGCCGACGACCGTGTTGGCCTCGATGGTGACAAAGGGTCCGATCGTCACCTCAGCTCCTATCTGTGCTTCAGGATCTATCTGAGCCAGAGGAGATATAAGCGTTTGAGCCATATAGTGGATATGATTGTTTACTCCTTATTCTTTACTATCTGAGCCATAAAGTCAGCCTCACAAACCAACTGACTACCCACGAAGGTCAGTCCTCTGACACTAGCCAAGCCACGACGCACCTCACTGGTGAGCATCACCTTAAAGAGGAGCGTATCGCCTGGCACCACCTTGTTTCTAAACTTCACATTGTTGATCGTCAAGAAGTAGGTCGAGTAGCGCTCAGGATCCTCGATACCACTGAGTACGAGTAGCCCAGCCGTCTGCGCCATCGCCTCGACGATGAGTACGCCTGGCATGACAGGCTCTGTGGGAAAGTGACCGAGGAAGAAAGTCTCGTTGAAGCTCACGTTCTTAACCCCCACGATATGATCCTTGTCTAGGTGGATCACCTTGTCCACGAGGAGGAAGGGATAGCGGTGCGGGAGGAGACCCTTGATCTGGTTAAGGTCTAGTACGGGCGTCGCATTAGGATCGTAAACGGGAGGCTGTGTCTCCATACCCTTGATCTCCTTGCGGATCGCCCTTGCCAACTTATTATTAATCTTATGGCCAGGCTTGGTCGCTATGATATGTCCCTGTACGAAGATGCCTGCGAGGGCTAGATCGCCTAGGATGTCTAGGATCTTGTGGCGTGCAGGCTCGTTGGTTATGCCCTCCTTCGGGTTGATCACACCCAGCTGATTCACCTCTGCGATAGGACGATGCAGAGCCTCTGCCAGTGCCTTAGCATCGCTCTCAGCGAGCGACTCATCGTTGATTACCATCGCATTGGCTAGGTCTCCACCCTTGATCAAGCCCTGGCTAAGGAGAGGTAGTATCTCTCGTACGAAGACGAAGGAGCGTGCCTCAGCTATCTCCTCGCCATAGTGGCTCAGGTCACGCAGCGAAGCGTATTGGTTGCTCAGCAGTGGGGAGGCAAAGCTCAGATGCGACTCTACGCCAAGCTGATCCGATGGAAGAAGTAGCATAGAAGCGCCCGTCTCCTCATCTCTTACCTCAATAGGCTTACGCACCACAAAGACCTCACGAGTAGCAGACTGCTCCTTAAGCCCTGCCTCTAGGATCGCCTGTACATAAGGCTGTGCCGATCCGTCTAGTATAGGCGCTTCGTCCCCATCTACCGTGATGAGACAGTTGTCCACACCGAGTGCGTATAGTGCACTGAGGCAATGCTCGAGCGTAGAGACCTGCACAGCACCACGCTCTATACGAGTAGCACGCTGCGTCGTCGTGACATAGTCCGCATAGGCGGGGATCACGGGGTGACCCTCGAGGTCAGAGCGACAAATTTGGTAACCACTATGGGGCTCCGCAGGTGAAAGGGTCAAGGTGCGGTTGGCTCCCGTGTGAAGTCCTACCCCCTGGAAGGTGAGTGTCTTAGCGAGTGTGTGCTGATTCATAACGTGAGAGTATCTGCTTTTACAAATGTGAGTCTATTTAGTTGTCGAGGAGGATTGCTCTTCGAGCTTGTCTACCCGGCGCATCAGCTCAGGGAGCTTAGGCAGCGTGGCGAAGGCACGTAGTGCTTTGCCCACAGGCATAGCAGGAGCACCCAGTACGACGCTGTGTGGCTGGAGGTCGCCTAGTACGCCCGTCTGGCCACCGAGCTGCGAGTGGTCGCCTACAGTGAGGTGACCTGCTATGCCCACCTGACCGCCTAGCTGACACCACTCCTTGATGTGTGCCGATCCAGCTAGTCCCGCTTGGGCTGCGATGACGGTATGCTCATCGACGGTGCAGTTGTGTCCTATCTGTACGAGGTTGTCGATCTTGACCCCCGAAGCTATACGCGTCACACCCATCGTAGCGCGATCGATGCAACTATTAGCCCCTATCTCCACATGGTCGCCTATCTCCACATGTCCTATCTGCGGGATCTTGTCATAGCCATGATCCGTAGGAGCAAAGCCAAAGCCGTCGGCACCGATCACCGTACCCGCATGGATACGGCAGTGATGCCCGATGATGCTATCCGAGTAGAGCGTGACCCGTGGATGTAGTGTCGTGTGGTCACCGATCGTGCAATTGGCGCCAATTACGCAGTGTGCAGATATGACGACCTGCTCGCCGAGCTTAACATCTGCTTCGATACAAGCGTATGGCCCTATGATGCACTCCTTGGGTATCTCTACCGAAGGGTCTATGATAGCTGTCGGATGGACGCCTATCCAGTGAGGCTCCTGCTGAGAGACGTAGAGTCGCATCAGCTGTGAGAGCGTCTCATAAGGGTTTGCCACACGGATCAAAGTCGTGGAGCAGGGCTGTGTAGGAGCAAATCGCTCGTCGACGAGAACCGCCGAGGCGTGCGTCGTGTAGAGGTAAGGCTCGTATTTCATATTAGCAAGGAAACTCAAGTCCCCCGCCTTCGCCTGCTCAATGCCTGCGAAGCCTTGTAACTGAGCCGTACCGTCGCCTTCTATCGTACCACCGATTAGCTTGGCAATGTCTGCAACTGTGTACATCTACCTTATATAATATATTAGTCTATGATACCCTTGTCTATGAGCGTCTGCTCCATCTGTCTAGCCAAGTCAGAGGCAGCCTGCGCTGAGGCTGAGGCAAAGCGCTCATCGTTGCCAGCATAGATGATGCCTCGTGAACTATTGACGATCAGTCCGCAGTCGCTCGTCATCGCATGCTCTGCGACTGCCTCTAGGCTACCGCCCTGAGCGCCTACGCCTGGTACGAGAAGGAACGCATTAGGAGCCACCGCCCGCACACGCTCCATCAGATTGCTCTGCGTAGCACCCACGACAAACATGATATGATCCGAACCCTCCCAGCTCAGAGCCGTCTTGAGTACCTGCTCGAAGAGACAAGTCTCCTCGCCCGTATGGAGCATCTGAAAGTCCTGTGCCCCCTGATTGCTCGTCAAGGCAAGTAGGATCACCCACTTGTCGCTATACTCGAGGAAAGGCATCACACTGTCGCTACCCATGTAGGGGGCCACGGTGAGCGCATCGACCTTAAAATTCTCATAGAAGGCACGCGCATACATCTTGCTCGTATTGCCTATGTCGCCACGCTTAGCGTCGGCTATAATTAGCTGCTCGGGATACTGCTTACGTATATAGTCCACTGTATCGCCAAAGACCTGCATGCCGAAGGCTCCCAGCGTTTCATAAAAAGCTAGGTTGAGCTTAAAGGCGATAGCATATTGTGCTGTGGCATCGATGATAGCCTTGTTAAAATCCAGAATAGGATTATCCCCCTTCAGCAGATGCGGAGGCAACTTCTGTATGTCTGGATCGAGACCCACGCAGAGATAGCTACGCTTGGCTCGTATTTGTGCTATGATTTGCTCGCGATTCATGAGGTAATCTTCTGTTTATTTAAAGTGAGTGATCGTATACGGTCTACTAAGGTAGTGAAAAAACTGGACATCGCTCATCTACCCTCACAGATCTGTAGCTTTCGTACATTCCACCCGCTAATGCAATTTCTCAAGAATGATGTTTTTGATGACTTC
>UQDF01000019.1 GCA_900539765.1 uncultured Porphyromonas sp.
TTCATTGTACTCATAGTTATATTTCTTACGAGTCAACTTTTTTCAGGGTAAGACACTTTGAGCGGGATATCCAAAAGGTTTCCTCTCTTGGAAACTTTTCGTCCCTAGGGTGGGAGCGATTCGTCCCTAGGGTGGGCACCATCTCCCCCCGTAGGTTTGCGAGCAGTACCTACTACTGGGTAGGGGTGCGGAGGTGATCCCTTGGCAAAGAGGTATAACTTTGCGGTGTAATAGATCCGTACAAGCTGTACACCCCCGCAGAAACTGATGGCTAAGGCTCAGCACAACGCATATATCAAGCAGATGCACCGCTACGATGCGCTCATGACGGGACGCTCCTGGTGGGGGCATCTCTTTATGAATGGGCTTTGGCAGGTGGATCAGCTACAGATGGCGGCAGAGGTCTTGGCTATGATCCCCGATGACTTTGCGGGGCGGCTACTAGATGTGCCGGTGGGGACTGCGGTCTTCACCTGCGACAAGTACAAGCAGCTTGCCAAGGCTCAGATCACTGCACTGGACTACTCCGAGAAGATGCTCGAGATAGCTGCTCACCGCTTTGAGGTGGAGGGGGTGACTAATGTATCGCTCGTGCAGGGCGATGTGGGGGCGATGCCCTTTGCCGATGGGGAGTTTGACTATCTGCTCACGATGAGTGGCTTACAAGCTTTCCCCGACAAGGAGCGAGCCCTCCGTGAGATGCACCGTGTGCTAAAGCCTGGAGGGAGACTGTGTGGATGCTTTTACGTACGTGGGGAGCACCGCGTGGGCGACTGGATAGCTCGCCATATATTGGAGCGCAAGGGGTACTACTGCCCGCCACACTACACAGCCCCGGAGGCGGTGGCAATTCTTCGGGACCTCTTTGGGGAGCGTATCTCCGTACGTCAGTACCACGCTATGCTCATCTGCTCAGTAATCAAAGATAGGTAGCAAACGAACTATGAATAGTCCGACACTAGATATACAGCAGCGTATCGAGGAGGGCGCCTTGCGGCTCTTCTCTCGGCATGGCTACATAGGCACCTCGATGCGTATGGTTGCCAAGGAGGCTTACGCCTCGCTGGGCAGTATATACTACTATTATGAGGACAAGGAGGCACTCTTTCGCTCGCTCGTAGAGCCTGCGATCAAGGGGCTAGAGGCATTTTACGCCTTACCGCCTGAGGATCAAGATATGGAGATGGATATGCTGGACCCCGTGGAGCGTAAGCGGAGGGGCTACTCGAAGGCGCCCTTCTACCAGTACATCATCGACCATGCGGAGGCTCTGCGACTGGTCTTCTTCGCCAGTGCAGGCTCCTATCTGGATCACTACGAGGATCGGCTCAATGAGCTGAGCAACGAGGCGACCATCCGCTACTTCGAGCGATATCGGGAGCTGCATCCCGACTGGAAAGCCGATGTCGATCCCGCCTTCGTCGCTATTTACTCAGCCTTTATCACAGCAACCATCAAAGCTATACTACAGCGGTCCGACACCAGTCCAGAGGAGCTGGCACGGTTCTGTCAGTGCCACGAGAAGTTTAGCTTCGGCGGTTGGCGAGAGCTCTTAGGGGTCTAGTGAAATTCACTAGACCCTTTTTTTGAACGTATAGCGAAAGACGTTCAGTTTCCCCTCTTCCCAATAAGCAAATCAACCAACTAATCAATGAGACGATACAGACTACTATTACTAATCACACTACTCTCCCTCAGTGCAGCAGTAGCTCAGGAGTACCACTACCGTGGCAACGTACTAGATGACGCTACGGGCGAACCCCTCATCGGAGCCAATGTCTATGCCGAGCCAAAAGGGGCTGGAACCGTCACCGATGGCGAGGGTCGCTGGGTGCTCACCTCCAAGCAGCGGGTCAAGACACTCGTCGTGAGCTACGTAGGCTACAAGAGCAAGCGCATCACATCACCACGGCAAGATGGCAAGTCGATCAGCGTGAGACTAGAGGTCGACGAGACGACGCTAAGCAGTGTAGTCGTCGTTGCCAAGCGTCAGGAGCGCGCTCTGCGTGAGTCCGCTATGCCTATCTCGGTCATCTCGATGCGACAGCTACAAGGCACCGCCTCCTCGATAGATGAGGTGCTGTCTCGCACTACTGGCGTGACGCTACGCAATACGGGCGGACTAGGTAGTGCCTCGCGCATCTCGCTACGTGGACTAGAGGGCAAGCGAATGGGCATCTACATTGACGAGACGCCCTTTGGCGAGATGAGCGACTTCATCTCGATCAATGATATCCCGACCGATATGATCGAGCGGGTGGAGGTCTACAAGGGGATCGTACCCTACAAATTTGGCGGCTCAGCTATGGGCGGAGCGGTGAATGTAGTGCTCAAGGAATACCCTCCGAAGTACTTTGACGCTTCGTATGAGGTGGGATCGTACAATTCGCACATGCTCTCGACAGTCTTCAAGCGTACACTAGAGGATGCGGGCGTGCAGCTAGGCCTTGGCGGTACGCTCGCCTACTCGGACAACAACTATAAGATGGAGCTGCCCCACTACAAGGATCGGATCGTGAGGCGAGACCACGATCAGTTTCAGAAAGCGATCCTAGGCGGTAGCCTCAAGGCGACGAAGTGGTGGTTTGACGAGATCAAGCTAGAGTGCGCTGGGACCTACATTCGCAGGGAGATACAGGGCTTCGAGTGGGACGTGCGAGAAGCTTTTACCCTCTCCAAGGGATTGGCTATGGAGAGTACCTTCAAGCGTGCAGACTTCTTCCTCCCAGGGCTAGATCTAGACGCATCGGTCGGGGTGGTCTTCGGGCAGAATGGACTGACCGACAAGGCCGCGCATCGCTACGACTGGGATGGCAAGGAGTACCCCGCGGGCTCCTCTTATGGAGGCGAGCTATCGAGCATACCCACCGATGGGATCAATCGAACGATCAACCTGGTGGACAAGCTCAACCTGAACTATACGCTAGACCGCCATCAAGCTTTTAATCTCAACCTGTGCCACACCTACGCTTATCGCAATCCGACGGACACGCTTATGGATCGCGCTTTGGGCTATAAGGCGAACTTCAAGAGCCGTATGAACAGCCTCACGGCGGGTGCGTCCTACGATCTCACACTCTTTGAGGATAAGCTCCAGAATGCGCTTACCGCAAAATACTACAACTACCGCTCTCGCTCTAAGGTCATCGGGACGATCAGTATGGGCGACCTCAAGGATGTGATGACCGACCGACACTTCTTCGGCTGGAGCGAAGCTATCCGCTACCGCTTCACGCCAGACTTCCTGATCAAGGCTTCCTATGCCGACGAGGTGCGCATACCTACGAGTGAGGAGCTACTAGGCAATGGCTACTCGATCAGTGCCTCGACGGACCTGCGTCCCGAGCATAGCCGTGGGGGCAACATTGGCTTAGTCTATCGCAACCTCTCGCCCTCATCAAGACGGTTGATCGAGGCTGAGGTCAATGCTTTCGGCTCTTACATCACCGATATGATCCGCTTCATGCCGGGAATTATCCCCTCGATGAGTTGCTATCAGAACTTCGGGAGCATCCGCACGTGGGGCGTAGAGGGCGAGGTGAAGTGGGATGCCCTCCCCTGGCTCTACCTCTATGGCAATGCGACTTACCAAGACCTCAGAGACACGCGCCGACTGATCCCCTCGACGAATGTCGCTAACCCGACTTACCTCAAGCGTATGCCCAACATTCCCTACTTCCTAGCCAATGCAGGGCTAGAGCTGCACAAGGAGAATCTCTTCGGCGGTGAGGGCTACAACAGCCGTCTGATGCTCGACGCATCCTATGTGCATCAGTACTACTACGACTTCGAGGTGAGCCAGTACCAAGAGCGCAAGATACCGACTGCACTACGCCTAGACTTAGGACTAGAGCAGAGTCTACGCAATAATCAGTGGACGATCACCTTCAAGGTCAAGAACCTGACCAACCAGCGTCAGATGTCGGAGCTAAACCGTCCGCTACCAGGCATTAACTTCTCGGTAAAGCTGCGATACCTCTTCAGATGACAACTATGTATTCACCAATTCAAATAACAGATTTCACTATGAACAGATTCAACAAGCTAACCAACAGGCTCACACTTATCGCTACCCTCCTACTAGGGCTAGCGCTCACCAGCTGTGACAAGGAGCCTAAGCCGACACCCCAGACGGGTAGTGAGCGGATTCTCTTCTCCACCTCCATAATGAATGCGGACGGTGCCTCAGGCAATGGTTACCTGCAGGCTATCGGCTCTATCGAGGCGAAGAAGTACGACAACAGCCGTGGCGTGCCAGTCGGCTTCGGCACGGAGCCTATCTACTGCGGAGATCATCTCTACGTCCTGCCCGACTATATGGGTATGGGCAAGGCTGAGCTCGTCTACTACACCGTAAGCAAGGAGTTGCAGCTCACCAAGCGTGGTGCTATGGAGCTCCCAGGAGGAGCCGCTGCCTGCAATGTGGTCGAGGTCTCGCCTGAGAAGGCTTACATCAGCTTCCAAAACATCGGACAGGTCTGGGCGTTTAACCCCAAGACGATGACCAAGACGGCCGTGATAGACCTCAACCAGTACAAGCACGATGACACCAATGTGATGCCAGGTGCTATGGCCGTACGCGATGGAAAGCTCTACGTAGGACTCTGTCAGATGGACTCCAAGTGGATGCCACTACACAAGGAGGTCGAGCTGGCGCTCATAGACATCGCTACGGACAAGGTGGAGAAGAAGATTTCCTCTACCACCTCAGGGCTCTCTGTCGCTACTCGTCCGATCGTGGCTAACTCGATCTTCCTCGATGATACGGGCGATCTGTACATACTCTGCATGGGGAGCTTTGGCTTCAACCCTGAGTTCCCTGGAGGTATCGTTCGCATCAAAAAGGGTGAGACCGAGATCGACCCCTCATGGTCTATGAATCTCTCGGAGATCAACATAGAGATCAAGGGCGTCCTACCCCAGACGACCAAGCTCCCCGCCAACTACATCGGATCGATGCGCTACGTCTCTGGCTCTAAGGTGGTCGCCATCATGGGCATCTATGCGCTCGACCCCACGAGCAAGAACCCCTACACGGCTCTCTACTGTATTCCTACAGTCATCGACCTAGAGCAGCGTACCATCCAGCAGATTGATGGTATCCCAGCGTCCAATCCTCACGCAGTAGCCCTCGGGCGGTACAACGATCGTATCATGATCGGCTCGGCAGGCAAGGAGCGTAGCGGATTTTACTCCTACGATCCTAAGACAGGTGCCGTCTCCGACGGACCCGTCTTTGAGGTGGAGGGCAATCCCGTTTCCTTCTATCAAATGAAGTAGTTTAGAGTCCTATAGAATCCTAAAAAGGCGGGTCGCTGAGAGAGCGATCCGCCTTTTTCTATGGCTTCGTATTTGAGTAGAAAGATTACTCAGGAGGAGCTTTACTAGCGAAGCAAAGGACGCGCCTACCCCTTGGTGGCAGCCTGTACGACGTTGAGCACGTAGTCGCCTAGCTGCTCGTAGTAGCCGACGAGATCCATATAGCTCACAGACTCGGGGTAGTCGTACTTCTGCGTACGGACATTGTCCATATTCTGAGCCTTCAGCAAGGTGCGCAGGTCGTTGAGTTGCTTCTCTAGCGTATAACTCTCACGAGCGTCAGACTCCGAGAGCTTGTTGCGTCGCAATAGCTCGGCCATCTTGAGCGCTGTCTCGGTGGCGATCATATGGATCTGCAGGAGGTTGTTGCGGACCATCTCGGTGTAGCTCTTGCCGAGCTGGTGGTATCGATTGATCTCACGCGCTATACCCACCGCAGCATCGGCGACACTCTCTATCTCAGTCGCCACACGGTAGTAGACAAGTATGTCGCTCTGCGACTCTCGGCCTAGCTCCGTGTGTGAGATCTTGTTGAGGTAGTCGGCTATCTCGACCTCTACGGCATCGGATATATCTTCTTCCTGCTCGCACTTGTTGTAGAGCTTCTTGAGCTCGACTGGGTTGTCTGTCTTGAGCATACCCTCACAGTAAGACATCATCTGCGTGACTCGACTGGCGTACTCGGCTAGCTCTTGCTGTACTTGTAGCAGACCGATCTCACCAGTTGGTAGGATACCAGCACGTATGTAGCGTAGGTATGTCTGCTCTGTGGCACCCTTCTTAGCCTTCTTCATTGGGATGGCTCGCTGGCAAATCTTGACATAGACTGGCACGAACCAGATCATGATGAAAGCATTCAGCACGTTGAAGGTGGTGTGGAAGAGCGAGAGCCCTACGGAGACGACTGCTGCGAGCGATGCTATCTGAGTTTGTAGCGCAGCTAGGGATGGATCGGCTAGTGTCTCTGTCGAAGAGATGGCACTCATACTAGCGGGGTCATAGACCTGATTGAGGCGAGAGGTATACTCGTATAGCTCTCGTGGATCACCCACACCCATATTCATCAGCCAGTTGGCGATCATATTGGTAAAGGGGTAGAAGAAGATCAAGACGAGTAGCACTCCGAAGACATTGAATAGCAGGTGCGAGAGAGCAGCGCGCTTAGCATTGATATTAGCTCCGAGAGCCGCCAGATTAGCTGTGATGGTCGTTCCGATGTTTTCGCCCAGGATCATCGCCGTGGCGATCTCAAAGGGTATCCACCCTTTCGAACACATAATGAGTGTGATCGCTACCGTCGCACTGGAGGATTGTAGCAGTAGCGTCATAATGGTGCCTATCAAGAGGAAGAGCAGGATAGAGGCAAAGCCCATATCGGTGTAGCCACGGAGGAACTCAAGTGCCTCGGGGTGACTCTGGAGGTCTGGCATCGAGTCCTTGAGAAACTGCAATCCGAGGAAGAGCAGTGAGAAGCCTACGAGGAATTCGCCCAGCGAGTTGAGCTGCTCCCGCTTCATATAGATAAGCGGTATGGAGATGGCAAAGAGCGGTATGGCAAAGGTCGATATATCTATCTTAAAGCCGAAGAGGGTGATGACCCAAGCGGTGACGGTCGTACCAATATTGGCACCCATAATGACCGATATAGCCTGTCCCAGCTCGAGTAGTCCTGCATTGACAAAGCTGACGACCATCAGTGTTGTAGCGCTGGAGGACTGAACCAAAGCGGTCACGAAGACTCCCGTGAGTAACCCTAAGATGCGACGAGAGGTCATCGCTGCGAGGATCTGACGCATCCTATCGCCTGCTGCCTTCTGGATGCCTTCGCTCATGATCTTCATACCGAAGAGGAAGAGCCCTAGCGATCCCAGCAGATAGATAAAGTCAAACAGAGTAAATGCCATGAGTATGTCGTTGTTTGTATGTCATTACTGAGCGAAAGTCTCCTAAGACTGAACCAGCTCCTCAGACTCCGAGCCACACTTTCACGACGATTAATGTGCGTTTCGGTCATCTTCTCGGCTGATTCTGATCCTTTGGTGATAGCTATTTCGTAACTTCGCATGCAAAGGTAACGATTTTAGACTGCTTAGCCTAACTGACCTACCACTATTTGACAAAAGACATCTAAGTATCAGCCCTTATGGAGAATCTATCAATATACTGTCCCAATCTGGACGAGCATCTCTGTGTACCCCCTGGAGCAACGCTCTATCAGATAGCCCAGAGCTACCGTAACGCTCTAGGCTTCGAGCCTGTCAACGCGCGTGTCAACAATCTAACGGTCGACCTCGACTGGAGGCTCCGCGAGTCCTGTCAGGTGGAGTTCGTCGGGATTACCGATGAGAGCGGTCGGCACACTTACCTGCGCTCTCTCTGCCTGCTCTTTGCTAAGGCGCTCCATGATGAGCTGCCTCACTACCATCTGAGTGTACGGCACTCTCTCTCGGGGGGCTACTTTAGTGTAGTCAAGTGTGGCAATAAAGGCATCACCGATGAGCAGTTAACCCTCGTCAAGAGACGCATGGATCATCTCATCGCTGAGGATCTACCCTTCGAGCGGCGCACCGTACCTGCCGAAGAGGCGGTGCAGATCTTTACCGCTATGGGTGAGATGGACAAGGTGGAGCTGATCACCTCCAGCGGTCAGCCTTACGTCACCTACCACTACCTCGATGGCTACCCCGACAACTACTACGGCTCGTTGCTTCTCTCCACGGGACAAGTTCAGCTCTACGACCTCGTCCCCTATCTCGGCGGTGTGCTGATACGGGTGCCTTCGATCGTTCAGCCTACGGAACTGACGCCTTTTGAGCCTCAGCAGCCAATGCGTGAGGTCTTTGACAAGCAGTCTCGTCTGCTCGACCTCCTCGACATAAGCTATGTGGGTAGTCTCAACAAAGCGATCGATACGGGACACTTCTCTGAGATTGTGCAGGTCGCCGAGGCTGCACAGGAGAAGGAGATAGCTGCCATAGCGACTGAGATTGCTGAGGCATACAACGAGAAGGGGGTACGCATCGTCCTCGTAGCGGGGCCCTCCTCTTCGGGCAAGACCACCTTTACCAAGCGGCTACGCCTACAGCTTATGGCTAACTACCTTCGCCCTCACCAGATATCGCTCGACAATTACTTCGTAGCCCGTGAGTTCACGCCTCTAGATGCCAATGGCGAGTACGACTATGAGCATATCGATGCACTAGACCTCAAGCTCTTCGCCAGTGATCTGCGTCGGCTCCTAGCGGGCGAACTGGTCGATATGCCTCTCTTTGACTTTACTCAGGGATCTAGAGTGTACCAAAAGGAGCTCCTACAGCTTCACGAAGGAGATCTGCTCCTCATCGAGGGCATCCATGGACTCAATCCGCAGCTTATACCTGAAGATCTGCAGCCTCTGACCTACAATATATACATCAGTGCCTTGACCGCCCTCGGACTAGATGCACACAACCGCATCCCTAGTACTGACATACGTCTCCTCAGACGTATGGTGCGCGACCACAAGTACAGAGGCTACTCAGCCATCGACACTATCAGCCGGTGGAGTAGCGTACGTGCTGGTGAGGAGCGATGGATCTTCCCCTATCAGCAGAGAGCCAACGTCCTCTTTAACAGTGCGCTCCTATACGAGGTGGCCGTCCTCAAGACGCTTGCCGAGCAGATCCTCTACCAGGTACCCGCCTGCGTCAAAGAGTACAGCGAGGCGCACCGACTGCTTCGCTTCCTAAAGCATGTCAGACCAGCACCTTTTGATGAAATACCCTCTACCTCGCTGCTACGCGAATTTGTCGGAGGTAGCTCATTCCACTATTGACCCCATAGCTATGTCTAAGAAAAAGAATAAAGCCCCCAGCACTGGAGGTGTCGTATACAGTACCGACCCCAACTGGTCGCCACAGCAAGCATGTAGCGAGGATGAGACCCTTCCTCCTGCTCAGCAACGACTACGCATACAGTACTCCCGCGCTGGCAGAGGGGGCAAGGAGGCGCTTATCATCATGGGCTTCGTCGGGTCAGATAGCGACCTGGCAGACCTGGCTCGTCAGCTCAAGCAGTCGCTCGGCTGCGGAGGCTCTACACGTGATGGCGAGATACTGCTCCAGCAAAACGATAAGGAGAAGCTCATCAAGCTCCTTCAGTCTAAAGGGTACAAAGACACCAAGTAAATCCTTTCGCTATGCACATAGAGAAAACCTCCATCCTAGAGATGCAGCGCCTCACCACCGAGGAGTACCACTCAGCTCCCAAGGTGCCACTCACCATACTCCTAGACAATGTGCGTAGCATGCACAACGTCGGCTCGATCTTTCGCACGGCAGACGCCTTTCGCCTGGAGGAGCTGCTCCTCGTAGGCATCACAGGCTGTCCGCCACACCCGCTCATTCACAAGACTGCCATCGGCGCCGAGGAGGCGGTGCCGTGGCGACACCTAGACTCCGCCATCGACTTTCTCGAGCAGTGCCGAGCAGACGGACGCACGATCCTAGCTCTCGAGCAGACGCACCAGAGCATCTCGCTCGGTAGTCAACCTCCGCTGAACGATCGTGGCGCCGTGCTGATTGTTGGCAACGAGGTACACGGCATCTCTGACGAGGTGATTCAGTATGCTGACTATTGTCTGGAGATCCCGCAGTACGGCACCAAGCATTCGCTCAATGTGAGCGTCGCCACTGGTATCGCCATCTACGACCTCTGCACGCCTTATCTAGAGATACATCGTAGCTTAACTTAGTCGCAAAGGTGGTCTCAATCTTTTTATGTAGCTTTGCCATGTAGAGAATTCAAAACCCAAATAGTATGGAAGAAAACATGATCGAATACATCGGGACCAATGCAGGTCTCGTCTGGAACGCACTAGATGAGCTGGGTAAGATGGATGTCAAGCAGCTCAAGAAAGCGACCAAGATACGTACCGAAAAGGATGTCTACGCAGCGCTCGGCTGGCTCGCCAAGGAGGATAAGCTCACCTTCGTCTACGAAGACAACACGCTCCTAGTCGCACTGCGATAGACTCTGCCTAGACGCTAAACAAGTAGATTGCCTAGATCGCTACAGGTCAACACGTTGCGTCGCTTTGCTATGAGCTTTGCGAAATTTTCGTCGTCTGACTGCTTGTTAATTCAAAGATTATTCTTACCTTTGCAGACGCAAACCTCGCTGCGGTCGTGGCGGAATTGGTAGACGCGTTAGACTTAGGATCTAATGCCGCAAGGTGTGTGGGTTCGAGTCCCACCGACCGTACAACAATAGAGAGACCTCTCTGACACCCATTGTGGGAACAGAGAGGTCTCTCTATTGTTATTTTATCCCCTGTCCCCCGTCACGCCATCCCTTTCCCTAATGCCTCACGGAAAAAACAAGCCTCGACCTCAATCGCGCAATTCTTATGAACAATCCTTCGTAGGGACGCACGGGCGACAAGTGTCACGATTTGATAAAATCTAGAAGGCTCTCTGCAGTCAAAACGACACTCATCTGAATATCCACGTGGAAAATCTGAAATCTCCACGTGGATATTTTTTACTTTCTACGTGGGGAAGAAAAAACTCCTCCGAAGTTTCATTTGATTCCTCCGAAGAATTTTTCAACGCCCACGTGGAGAATTTTTATTTTCTACGTGGAGATTTGAGATTTTCCACGTGGTGATCAGTTTTTTCTGAAGCAAAACCGCATCAAATCGTGAAGATTTCCAAATCGTGATAGGTCTGTGCTATATCCCCCGCACCTCAAAACTAGGACTTAGCCCGCATAGTAACGAATTGGTAATCGCTATGTGCGCTATAAATCGTACATTTGCAACAAATCACATGCAATCTATGCCTGAAGAGAGCTTTCATCCACAACAGGTCGACATAGCAGCCATCCTCAATCAGCGACGCAAGAAGCCGTTGCCCGCCTTCGTAACCAATGGCGTGGCGCGACTGATCCACCAGCGTGAGATCAACGATGTGCTGCGTCGCTACGGACACTTGGAGGGGGTAGACTTTATGGATGCCCTGATCCAGGAGTTTCGTATTGACCTGACGCTCATCGGTGCCGAGCATCTGCCCGCAGATCCTCGTGCACTCTTTATCAGCAATCACCCGCTGGGTGGACTAGACGGTATCTGTCTGACTCACCTCATAGCTAGTCACTACCAGACTGATATCCGCTATATCGTCAACGATCTCCTAGTCAACCTCAAGCCTCTAGCCAATATCTTCGTACCTGTCAATAAGTATGGAGCGCAGGCGCGCACCTCTATTCAGAAGATGCACGAGGCACTTGAGAGCGACTTGCCCGTGATCACCTTCCCCGCAGGACTCTGCTCACGCCTGATCAAGGGGGAGATACAGGATCCCCTCTGGCGACCCAGCTTTATCAAGCAGGCAAGACAATATCACCGTCCCATCGTACCGCTCTTCTTCCACGGGCGCAACTCGATGAGGTTTTACCATATCGAGCAGCTACGCAAAGCGCTCGGCATACGCTTTAACATAGGCACCGCATTGCTGCCACACGAGATGTTTGCCGCACAAGGTAGCTCCTTTACCGTAGTGGTTGGGGAGCCTATCCCTTACGAGACGCTCGAGGGGATAAGGCCTAGCGACTTACCTGAGCAGGTAGAGTGCATCCGGCAGCAAGTATATCAATTGAAAGACCAACTATCCAAATGAGTGCTACAGTGCAACCCATCATAGCGCCGATAGATCGGCAATTGATCCGACAGGAGCTGACACCAGAGCTCTTCGTCCGCACGACCAATAAGAGTAATAACGAGATTTACGCCTTTCGCGCTGCGCAAGCACCACACACGATGCGTGAGGTGGGACGGCTGCGCGAGGAGAGCTTTCGTGCTGGCGGTGGCGGCACTGGGCTTGAGTGCGATGTAGACAAGTATGATCTGATGGACGATGGCTACGTACAGCTCATCGTCTGGAACCCTGAGCTGGAGAAGGTCATGGGAGGCTACCGATACATCCTCGGTGAGGCGGTGCTACGACACCAAGAGCAGACGGATGCGCTGGCCACATCGCACATGTTTAGCTTCAGCGAGGAGTTTGTCAGAGACTACCTCCCCTACACGATCGAGCTAGGACGCTCATTTGTGAGCCACGAGTTTCAGACGACACGGGCGGGACTCATGTCCTCCATCTATACGCTCGACAACCTGTGGGATGGACTCGGTGCCTTGACAGTCATCTACCCTGAGATCAAGTACTTCTTTGGCAAGGTGACTATGTACAAGACCTACGACAAGT
Source organism: uncultured Porphyromonas sp. (assembly GCA_900539765.1). Taxonomy (GTDB): domain Bacteria; phylum Bacteroidota; class Bacteroidia; order Bacteroidales; family Porphyromonadaceae; genus Porphyromonas. Next base: position 12,561 of record UQDF01000019.1, read on the forward strand.
ACTGCCGCAACTTGATCCTCAAGTTTATGGAGATCTACTTCGGTGACAAGGATCAACTAGTCCGACCGATGAACCCTGTCGAGGTGGATATAGATCCCGAGGAGATAGATCGTCTCTTTGTCAAGAACGACCTCAAGAGCGACTACCGCACGCTCAAGGCGGAGGTGCGTAAGCATAATATCAACATTCCCCCGCTCTTTAACGCTTATATGTCGCTCACACCGAAGATCCGCATCTTTGGCACTGCGATCAACGATGAGTTTGGCGATGTCGAGGAGACGGGACTACTGACTCCCATTGCGGACATTATCCCTGAGAAGAAAGAGCGTCACATAGACACCTACCAGCACACCCGCAAGTCTTAGCCCCCCCCTCTTATGGCTCTCGCTAATGAGCTTGGGGCTGCTGGCGAAAGGGCAGCTCAGCGCTACCTCCTCTCACGACGGATACGCATCCTCGAGGTTAACTGGCGTGACCCGCTCTGCGAGATAGACATCATAGCGTCTGACGGACGGCACCTACTGATCGTCGAGGTGAAGAGCCGTATGGAGTACACCGCCACGAGTCCGCTAGACGCCATCAATGTGGCAAAAGCGCATCAGATGCTGCTCGGTGGTATGCGCTACGCACAGCGTATGCGCATCGACTTACCGATACGCTATGACGTCGTTGAGGCTCTCTACTGTCCAGCGAGCGACGTTTTTGAGATGAAATACCACAGGGGCTACTTCTCCGCAGAGGAGATCGCCCTCCAGGAGGCACTCCCCCACAGCTTCGCACAGCCCTAACCCGCTGGCGGGACGCTCACAGACGGGCCACGGGCTTGCACACTCTCCCTTTTTATATATATTTGCAGAAAGGACTCGTTGATATGAAACAAACTCTCTTATCCAAGCTATGGGGCGCTGTTGCAGCCATACTCTTTATGCTCACCCTGTCGGGCTGTGCTCTGAATGCTCCTCAGGTGAAGACCTACCTCCCGCTATCTCAATTCGAATACGCCTACATCGCTCCGACGGGCAGTGTGTTAGGTGCATTTGGTGGCTACTCGCAAGGTAACCTTAACTCTGTCAATCCAAGAGACTTTATCGCTGGGCAGCTCTTTAAGAGAGGCATCATAGTCGTTCCTGAGATCAATCCCGAACAGGCGCAGAAGACGCTGGTCGTAAGCTATGGCGAGGGAGACAAGAGAAATATATTGGTCGGCTATGCTCTGGAAGTTACCATTCAGCTAACTACGGCCGATATGAATAAGCTCGTGGCAGTAGCTACGGCCGAAGGGTATGGAGAGACCGAGTCTGACAAGATCCGAGATGCTATCTCGCAAGCTATGACAGCGCTCTTTGAGCCTGAGAAGATCAACGAGAACTCGCTCGGTCGCTACTTCTAAATCTTCATAAAGAGGGCTCGCCTTACTCGCTCTCTACTGCGAAGCCGAGAGCGGTGAGTGCGGGACGGACGGAGGCGGGGACGCCTCGTATGGTGTAGTCGCGTGGCTCGTAAGGGTGCTGATAGTGGACACGTTGCTGCTCGAAGGTGTCGGGACTAGCCACCAGTCGCTTCATAATAGCGGGCAGGTCTAGCGTGTGGATCATCGCACGCCAAGGTATCTGCCACGATTCACACCCCGAGAGGTCTAGGTATGGCTCCGCCAAGGGACGAGGGTGCGCCAGAGCTATCCGTTCGTCACTGAGATCAAAGAAGTCGCACAGGTGACGCAAGCTCTGCACAGCTCCCTGCGCCTTGCCATGCACTGAGAAGCCCGCAATGTGGGGTGTGCCGATGAAGATTCGGTCTAGTAGTGTCTGTGCTATGCGTGGCTCACCCTCCCAGCAGTCGATCACGGCTCCTGCGACCGCCTTATCGTCAAGGGCGCATACCAGTGCGGGGGTGTCGACGACAGCTCCACGACAAGCATTGATCAACCAGGGGTGCTGCTGAGCATTTCGCAAGAAAGTGTCATCAACTAAGTGATAAGTAGGGTGTGCGCCCCCCTTCGTCAGAGGCACGTGGCAGGTGATCATCGTAGCCGAGGCGAGGAGCGTGTCTAAATCCACGTAGCTATCCCGTAGCGCTGGCATATCGTCCGCAAGGTAAGGACGAGGTAGCCCACAGCGATCCAGCTCCTCCAGATAGCTCTGCCAGTCAGGGTGCTCATCGTAAGCCACTACGAGAGGCGGATCGTAGAGGAGCGTCCGTATGCCGAGTGCCTTGGCACGCTGATAGACCCGTCCGCCAGTATGTCCCGTGCCAATGATCCCGAGGGTTATATCCTCAGGAGCCAATCCCTGCTCCAGTGCGATACGAGAGATAGCCGTCAGGACATACTGCGCCACAGAGGCAGCGTTGCACCCAGGAGCATTGTACCAGCGAATGCCCGCCTCACGGCAGTACTCGGTATCTATATGGTCAAAGCCCGCTGTCGCTGAGGTGATCAGACGCACAGCACTCCCCTCCAGGAGCGTACGGTCGCAATGCGTCACGCTACGGATCATCAGGGCGTCAGCATCAGCGACCGCTTCGGCCGTTATCGCTCCACTCGGCAGGTAACGCGCCTCGACCCCGAGGGGCATGCCGTCGGCAAGGTATGGGATAGAACTATCTACGACTATTCGCAGGGACATATGTATAATGGTATAGCTACTTAATATAAAAAGGAAGGTGACTAGATCTGCACTCCCGATGTGATGGGATAGCGTCTAGTCACCTTCGTTGTTAGTTATGCTTTGCTGAGCGCTGTGATTACTTGAGACTGTTGCATAAAGGCGAATCGCTGTGTTGCTTTCGGGATTCGGCTTCGGTCACATACGGATGTATGCTCCCTTCAGACCTCACCCTCAGCGCCTTGCACTTCATCCTTTCTGCAAAGTCTAGACAATCTTGCAGGCAAGATTGTGAGACTGTTGACTTTTGCAACAGTCTCTACTTAATCACATCCAGCTCCTTACCAATCTTGATAAAGGCAGCGATTGCCTTGTCGAGGTGCTCGCGCTCGTGAGCTGCTGAGAGCTGAACGCGGATACGAGCCTCGCCCTTCGGAACGACTGGATAGTAGAAGCCCGTCACATAGATACCCTCCTCGAGGAGACGAGCAGCGTAGCGCTGAGATAGCGGAGCGTCGTAGAGCATCACTGCGCAGATAGCGCTCTGTGTAGGCTTGATGTCAAAGCCAGCTGCGAGCATCTTATCGCGGAAGTAGTTGACATTCTCCATCAGCTTCGTGTGTAGTGAGTCATCCTCCTCCAGCATCTTGAAGACCTCGATACCAGCACCAACCACTGCGGGAGGCAGTGAGTTAGAGAAGAGGTAAGGTCTAGAGCGCTGACGTAGTATCTCGATGACCTCCTTAGGACCAGCCGTAAAGCCACCTACAGCACCTCCGAATGCCTTGCCTAGCGTACCGGTATGGATATCGATACGGTCGAAACAGTCGAAAGCCTCAGCGACACCACGACCCGTCTTACCGACCACACCAGCCGAGTGGCACTCATCGACCATCACGAGAGCGTCATACTTGTCAGCGAGGTCGCAGATCTTGTCCATAGGAGCTACGTTGCCGTCCATACTGAAGACACCGTCTGTGACGATGATGCGGAAGCGCTGCTCCTGAGCCTCCTGAAGGCACTTCTCTAGCTCCTCCATATTAGCGTTAGCGTAGCGATAGCGCTTAGCCTTGCAGAGACGTACACCGTCGATGATCGAGGCGTGGTTCAGCGAGTCGCTGATGATAGCGTCCTCTGGGCCAAAGAGAGGCTCGAAGACACCGCCGTTAGCATCAAAGCAAGCAGCGTAGAGGATAGCGTCTTCCGTGTGGAAGTAGTGTGCGATAGCCTTCTCGAGTTGCTTATGGATATCTTGCGTACCGCAGATGAAGCGTACACTACTCATACCGTATCCGTGCGAATCCATCATATCCTTAGCAGCCTTGATAAGGCGAGGATTGTCAGAGAGACCTAGATAGTTATTAGCGCAGAAGTTCAAGACCTCCTTGCCCCCCTCTACCTTGATAGCGGCCGTCTGAGGGGTGATGATAATGCGCTCCTCCTTGTAGAGACCTGCATCTTTGGTGTCTTGGATCTCCTTAGCGAGGAAGTTCTTCAGTTCTTTGTACATGATATTATGTGGTAAAGTTATTAGACAAGAGTCGGTGAGCCAGTTATGGCTCGGGAGAGGCTTTGTTACTCCTCAGCGGGAGCCTCCTCACTAGTCTCGCTAGTCTCCTCAGGTGCTGGCTCGGAGAAGTCGGTATGTCCCGTCTCTACGAGGATATTGTACCAGCGAAAGATCTTCTTGATATCGTTGTCGTGGACACGCTGACGGTCGTACTCGGGGAGTACCTCTGCGAAGAGGTCGAAGTAAGCCTCCTTGCCACTGAGCCCCTTAAGGTCTACCGTCTTGCCCTCATACTTGTCGAGTAGCGTCTGCAAGATCTCTCGCAGAGGAGCCTCTTCAGTAGTCGTGTAGATCGATATATCGCCTAGAGATACGACACGATCCGATGCGTACGCAGGGATACGACGCTTCGTCTCTAGATCCTCGACGATGATACTATTCTTGGTGTGCGTCAGGAGCTTAAAGAGTCCTGGCTTGCCTGAGATGGATAAGATTTCTTTGAGCATAAACTATATTATGTGGCGAAAGCCCTCGAGGCTCTCGTGATATCTACCTGCAAAGATACCAAAATAGTATCGTATGGTGTGTACACCGATCACTCTTTAATTCCGTAATCCGAGTCACGATAAGGATTTGGACCACTAGCGTCACTACCAGACGCGTTGATACGACGACGGACGCCCGATCTCGTGCGCCCGTCATCCTAGTGAAGACCGTCGACTCGGTGAAAAGCGTCGACTCGTGTCACAATCCTTATGTAGCTAGCGTAGCCAGCGCTATTCGCCCTCTGCAGGCTTGGTCTTAAAGTCGAAGTAAGCAGGATCAGTCGTCAAGCCTAGATCCTTATCCCACCCGAATAGCACTAAGACATAGTCTGTATTCGGTTTCAGGTCAGCATTTGTCTCTTCATTGATTTGTAGCTCACCAACCTTAAAAGCATCTGGCATAGGATCCATCTGGTGTACGCTCTGCACTAGTTTGTAGCACATCATCTCCTTAGCGGGTACACCGTCTAGTACTTCATTACCAGGCTTCGGATTACGATAAAAGTCTACATAGCGCTTGCTCTGTATAGAGTAGAAGTAAGACTTCGTCATATCAGACGGACGAACCAAAGCTGACACCCATGAGTCGCTAGGCGTAAGACCCTCGACATTGAAGGTAAAGTCTAGCATCGTACGGGGCTTCGTCTTTTGCTCGAGCTCTATGACCTTAGTCAGCTCGTAGCCGTCCTGATCCATACCATAGATTCTAGCGACGATGGTATGATCTGCAGGATAAGGATAGTCTGAGCCTGAGATCTCTCCTAGGTCAAACTCTCTCGTCCCCTTGAAGGACTCACGAGCCATAGCCTCTCTGTACCCCGCACTCCCTATTTCACCACCAGATACAGCCTTCCACCACTCACGATTGGCATTAGGCTGGGACTGTAGGTTCGCAAGGATGCGATCGTAGCTCTCTCGCGTACCGGCATTGACAGAGTAGAGCATCTCAGGGTCTTTAGGCGTCACCTTAATGTAGACGTTAGTTGCCGTCACCCTAAGGATCTCTATGGCAAAGTCCTCTTTGGGAGCAGGCTCCTGGATCGTGATCTTGCACATGGCAGAGACACCATCCACCTCAGCCAGGATAGTCGTCTCGCCCTTGGCAATAGCTGTGACCACCCCCTTGTCAGAAACCGTCGCCAGCTCAGCATTGAGACTACGGAAGGCGACAGGCTTGTTGAGATTTGGTTGCTGCGTCACCTGTAGCTGTAGACTCTCGCCGATGGTCATAGTAGCCTCAGCAGGAGTGATGGCCAAGGTCTCGACCTTTTGCTCTACGGGCGTATCGACATCATCATCACAACTGACGAGCGTCAGGAGCGGGAGCAGCAGTAGTAGATAGCAGATTGTTCTTTTCATACTGATGATTGAATTATTGGTTTATACTATAGTGTGTGATCAACTCTGTCGTGTGAGCTGCCTACAAATGTAACACAAAAGAAACATATTAGTGCTCACGCAACAAGCTTACCACCTCCTCAAGTACACATCTCTAATCTCTAGTTCGATCTATCTCCACGTGAGCATTCGCAAATCTCCACGTGGGAATTTGAGATTTTCACGTGGCTATTGTGTTAATGGTTAGTGGCTAGTAGTTAGTTTCTAGTTGCACTAGAGCCACTAGAACTCTAGTCTCTACCCACTAGCCACTACCCACTAATCTCTCACTTTTCCCTATATTTGTCTGAGTAAAGAATAAGGCTCCCCGCACCTACACCATGCAGAGAGCCACTAAACTGAAGATATGATGGACAAACAAAACAAACGACTCACACCTCACGTTACCAACGAAACAAACCAGCTTCGCAAGGTGGTCCTCGGGCTACCTCATGCGCTCGGCACGCCACCGACCCTCGAGGAGACCTACGACGCTAAGAGCTATCAAGCGGTCTTGCGGGGGGACTACCCCACGGAGCAGGCGGTGGTACGTGAGATGGAGGGTTTCCTCGCTATCTTGCAGCGCTACGGCGTAGAGGTGTATCGTCCTGAGCCAATAGAGGCGTGCAATCAGATCTTCGCAAGAGATGTCTCTTTCGTGATCGACGAACACCTCTTTGTGGCACATATGATCCCCGATAGGAGACGAGAGGTTGACGCTTTTGCACCGATCTACGACCTCTTCGAGCCGAGTAGCATCGTGCATCTGCCCGCCGAGGTACGTGTCGAGGGAGGCGACGTGATCCTTTACGATGATATCCTCTTCGTGGGGTGCTGCGAGCCAGGAGCCTTTGGGCAGTTCAAGACTACGAGAACCAATGAACGTGCGGTGGACTTCTTCCGTGAGTTCTTCCCCCACAAGCGTGTCGTCCCCGTACCACTATACAAGCATGACCAGGATCCACTGCGTGGTGTGCTACACCTAGACTGCGCCTTCCAGCCCGTGGGACGTGGCTTTACTGTCTTTTATCCCGAGGGTGTCGCCTCCAGAGAGGCGCGCGGGATCATTGGCGAGGTCTTTGGCAAGGACAAGCTGCTGACCATCACCGCTGAGGAGGCTGTCGAGATGCATACCAACTTCTTCTCCCTCTCTCCCGAAGTGGTCTGCGTCGAGGCGGGTGCCGAGCGTCTGCAGCGCTACCTCCGTGAGGTGGCTGGCATGACCGTCGAGGAGGTGCCCTACAGTGAGATCTCTAAGCAGGGAGGCTTGCTGCGCTGCTCCACATGTCCTCTAGAGCGAGCATAGTAGATGGCAAAGGTCAAGACTATATATAAGTGTACCGCCTGTGGTGCCACCTATAGCCGCTGGCAAGGTCAGTGCAACGAGTGTCAAGAGTGGAACACGATCGAGGAGCAGCTAGCACAGCCTACGACCCCCTCGGGGCGGACGACCCCAGCGCAGGAGATACAGCGTAAGCTCACGCAGATCCATGAGGGCGCCACGTGGGACGGGCTACACTCTGAGGAGGTGCGTCCCATACAGCTCATCGAGGGAAGCGAAGAGAGTCGAGTAGACCTACACGATGAGGAGCTAAACCGCCTCCTCGGAGGCGGACTGGTGCAGGGCTCCTTCACCTTGCTCGGTGGCGAGCCTGGCATTGGTAAGTCTACACTGATCTTCCAGACCGTCCTCCGCTGCCCAGAGCTCAAGACGCTCTACGTATCAGGTGAGGAGAGCGCTCAGCAGCTCAAGCTACGGGCCGACCGCATCGGCATACACTCGGAGCAGTGTCTCATCTACTGCGACACCGATCTGGACAACATACTCCTGAAGGCTCTACAGATAGCGCCCGATCTGCTGGTCATCGATAGTATTCAGACGGTTACGACCGCACGCTCCGAATCTTCACCTGGCTCCATCAGCCAGATTAAGGAGTGCGCCAACCTGCTCCTACACTTTGCCAAAAGCAGCGGCATACCCGTGATCGTCATTGGGCATATCAACAAAGAGGGCTCCATAGCGGGCCCGAAGATCTTGGAGCATACGGTAGACACGGTCTTGCAGTTTGAGGGCGACAAGCAGCATCTCTACCGCATCCTGCGTAGCCATAAGAACCGCTTCGGCTCTACGGACGACCTCGGCATCTACGAGATGAATAGCTCGGGACTGGTCGCCGTAAGCAATCCCTCGGAGCACCTCATCTCGGGCAATACAGAGGGACTCAGTGGCGTGGTCGTCGCTTGTGCTGTGGAGGGTATTCGCCCGATCATGATTGAGACGCAAGCTTTGGTCAGTTCGGCTATTTACAACAATCCGCAGCGGTCGACCACGGGCTTTGACTTGAGGCGACTCAATATGCTACTAGCCGTTTTGGAGAAGCGGGCTGGCTTTAAGCTCATCCAGAAGGACGTTTTTCTCAATATCACGGGTGGCATCAAGATCAACGATACCGCCGTGGATCTAGCCGTGCTCTGTGCCGTCCTCTCCTCCAATCTAGATATAGCCGTCCCCTCGAAAACCTGTATGACGGGCGAGGTGGGGCTGGCGGGCGAGATACGTGCCGTGAGTCGCATCGAGCGACGCATAGCGGAGGCGCATCGTCTGGGCTTCACGCGGATCTTGATCCCAAGGGCAAATGCTAAGAGCCTGCAGCGACGTAGCTACGACATAGAGATCGTGCCGTGTGATCGGGTGGATCACGCCTTCCGGACGCTCTTTTCACAAAGACAATAGATACACTATATATAATAATGAGTAGGATGAACTGGGATCAGCTGATCTCTAACCGACGCTTTGGGGCACCAGAGCCTAAGCGCACAGGCGCTCTCGGTGGGGGTATGGAGATGCGTACCGAGTTTGACCGAGACTACGATCGGCTGATCTTCTCGGCTCCCTTTCGTCGGTTGCAAAACAAAGCGCAGATCTTCCCGCTGCCTAAAAACATCTTCGTACACAACCGCCTAACGCACAGTCTGGAGGTGAGCTGCGTGGGACGCAGTCTGGGCAACTACATAGCGCGCCGCCTGACGGACAATCAAGATACGCCTCATCGGGGGAGCATCGCCACGGTCGTCTCGGCGGCCTGTCTGGCACACGATATGGGCAATCCACCCTTTGGGCATAGTGGCGAGCGAGCCATACGAGCTTACTTCACCGAGGGTAATGGTCGCCAATGGTATGATGCGGTAGTGGGGGAGGGACACCCGTGGGAGGACTTCGCCTACTTCGAGGGCAATGCCAACGGCTTTCGCTTGCTGACACATCAGTTTGAGGGGCGCCGCCCTGGGGGCTTTGCTTTGACCTACACCACCCTGGCGGCTATTGTCAAGTACCCCTGGTCGTCGGCTAGGGCACCTGAGAGCGGGAAGTTTGGCTACTTCCAGTCGGAGCGGGAGACCTATCTTGATGTAGCGAACTACCTGGGCATCCTGCCAGTAGACCCCGCCACGGGTCACTACGTGCGTCACCCGCTGGTCTACCTCGTGGAGGCGGCCGATGATATATGCTATCAAGTGATGGACGTGGAGGACGCATACAAGCTACGTATCTTGAGCTACGAGCGTACGGTGGATCTGCTCCTGCGCTACTTCCTCGCAGAGAGTCACGATCATGCGCTGGCAACGCTGGAGACTATCGGCGATCGCAATGAGCGGATAGCTTACCTGAGAGCTAAGGCGATCAATATCCTCGTGGAGGCGTGTGCCGAGGTCTTCATAGAGCATGAGGAGGAGATACTGCGGGGTGCTTTCACAGGAACGCTCGTCAGCCAGATGCCCAAGAGGCTCTATGCGGCTTACCGAGACAATAGCGAGGTGGCGCAGAGCGAGATCTACACAGCACGGGCGGTGATCGACGTAGAGCTGGCGGGGCATCGGATCTTCTCAGAGTTGATCGACAAACTGATGCACTCGCTCCTGCTCCCCGACGATGCGTACAGTCGCACGCTCCTCTCGCTGGTGAGCAGCCAGTACAACCTGCACGAAGCGTCGATCTACGGCAAGCTGCAGTGCACGCTCGACTACATTTCTGGCATGACAGACCCCTACGCACTAGACCTCTACCGACGCATCACTGGCATGAACCTCCCTGCGATATAGAGGTGACATGTCAGTGTGTACGGCTAACTTCTACTGAAGCTCACGGAATTGTGGGAGTGCTAGGTCTAAAGGCTAGCCTCTAATATTATTGTACCTTTGTGGCTAGCTATAATTACAACAAACTAGATGGGTATAGATACGGTAGCACTCATGAGTACTCTGATGCGGATCGGGCAGTTGCTCCTAGCGTTGAGTCTCTTAGTTTTTATACATGAGCTGGGGCACTTTCTCTTCGCGCGACTCTTTGGCGTGCGGGTGGATAAGTTTTACCTCTTCTTTGATGTCAAGGGTAAGGCACTCTGGCGCTATCGTCCTAAGGGTAGCGATACGGAGTATGGTATCGGCTGGCTCCCCCTCGGGGGTTACTGCAAGATCCACGGCATGATCGACGAGAGCCTCGACACGGAGCAGGTTAAGGAGCCGATGCGTGGTGATGAATTTCGCAGTAAACCAGCGTGGCAGCGCTTTTTCATTCTGATCGGTGGGGTGCTCTTTAACTTTGTCCTAGCGCTCCTGATCTATGCGGGCATATCGTACCACTGGGGCGATGTGGAGATGTCTTCACGGTCGGTCACAGCGGGGATGGTCTTCAGTCCAGCGGCTCAGGAGGTGGGCTTCCACGATGGAGACATTATATGGTCTATCGATGGCAAGGAGCAGGATATACTGCGTCCTGACTTCATGCGGGGGGTGATCGAGGCGAAGGTGGTGACCGTGCAGCGTGATGGCGAGCTGATCGATATAGCGATCCCAGACGATATGATGCAGCGTATCTTGCGGGGCAATGAGGGGCTGATGACGATGCAGGTACCCTTTATTGCGGATAGTGTCGTGGCTGGTAGTGCGGCTGCCGAGGCGGGAGTGCTGCGTGGCGACAAGTTGCTTGCTCTGGATAGTATTCCGATGCCTCACTTGGCCAGTGGGCGTCGCTACTTTTACACCCATGCAGGAGAGTGGATTAGCTCTGAGTGGCTCCGTGGTGAAGATACGGTACAGCTTGCGATACGTCCCGATACGACAGGTCTAGTCGGGGTAATGCTCCGTCCGCTGCAAAGTATTTACGAGGTGCAGCAGGTGCGCTACTCACTGCCGCAAAGCTTTGTCGTGGGGTGGCACAAGGGTATCGGCACGCTATCGGGCTATGCGCAGGATATGAAGTATGTCTTCACGCCAGAGGGGGCCTCTTCATTAGGGGGCTTGGTCTCGATGGGTAAGCTTTTCCCCGCACATTGGGATTGGTTCACCTTCTGGCAAATATGCGCTCTCCTCTCGATCATCTTTGCCTTTATGAATATCATCCCTATACCGGGACTTGACGGGGGACACCTGCTCTTCGTCCTCTGGGAGATGATCACTGGGCGCAAGGTAAAAGACGAAGTGCTGATACGTGCGCAGATGGTGGGGATGCTGATCCTGATAGCTCTGGTGATCTATGCCAATGCCAATGACCTCTTCAAGCTCTTCTGACACGATGCCTAGCGATATAACCTATCCCTCGGACTATCTAGACAAAGTAGGCTACTACGACCTGCTGGATCTGATCGCCTCGGAGTGTCACAGCTCTATGGGGCGGGAGATGGTGGGTGCGTTGACCGCCTCGACTCGTCCGGACGCTATCCGTCACCGCCTGGAGCGTGTGCGGGAGATGAGACACTTGCTGAGCGTCACGATGGAGCTACCCATACGACGTATCGCTGACCTGCGGGCTACGCTCGGCACGCTACGTGCTGAGGGCAGCTACCTGACAGAGGAGGAGCTGGCGCAGGTGGCTCAGGCGATCGTAAGCTATGAGGCGTGGTCGAGGCTCTTGACCAAAGTGCAGGACAATGGGGCGGGAGAGGTCTCACCGCTCTATCCCAGTCTGTCTCGCCTTGTGGTGGGTAGTGAGGGACTGCAAGAGATAGCGCAAACGATCTTGCGCAAGCTCGACCCGCACGGACGACTCGTGGACAACGCTTCGCCACGGCTTGCCGAGCTACGCCTAGCCCTTCAGCGTGAAGAGCGTGCTATAGCGAAGTTGATGCGAGGTCTGCTCACGGCGGCGCAGGCGGCTGGCTATGTCGAGGAGGATGCGCAGGCAACGATGCGCTCGGGGCGTCCTGTCCTGCCAGTGACCGCTATGCACAAGCGTCAGATACCAGGTATCGTTCACGATGAGAGTGCCACGGGCAAGACATTATACATAGAGCCTCTCGAGGTAGTCGAGGCAAACAACCGTATCCGTGAACTGGAGAGCGAGGAGCATCGTGAGGTGATCGAGATCTTGCGCCAGCTTACGGCACCTATTCGGGAGCGCCGTGAGACGTTGTCCCAGCTTTACCTCTCCATGGGGCGCATCGATGCGGTTTGTGCGATAGCTCGCTTTGCCGATGAGATGCACTGCTCTATCCCTGAGGTGCGCAACAAACCAACCATTCAGTGGTACCAAGCGGTCAACCCAATACTCCAGCACACCCTTAGCCAAGAAGGCAAAAGCGTCGTGCCACAAGACATCTTACTACGCTATCCCAACGAACGTATTCTCGTCATCTCGGGACCTAATGCTGGCGGTAAGTCGGTCTGTCTCAAGACGGTCGGACTCCTTCAGTACATGCTGCAGAGTGGCATCCCGATCCCCGTACACCCTGACTCGGTGGCGGGCGTCTTCAAGCACCTAGCGATAGAGATCGGCGACAACCAGTCTATGGAGGACGATCTGAGTACCTACTCCTCGCACTTGAAGCATATGCGGGCTATGTCGGCTGCTTGTGGAGCTAATAGTTTGCTTCTGATCGATGAGTTTGGAGCTGGTACGGAACCAGAACTAGGTGGCGCCATTGCGGAGGGACTTTTGGCACTTTTTAATGAGCAGCGGGCGTGGGGCGTCATCACGACGCACTACCGCAACCTCAAGGAGTATGCGACTACGCACAAGGGCATCGTCAATGGTGCTATGCTCTACGATCAGAAGGAGATGAAGCCGCTCTACGAGCTTTCCATTGGTCAGCCGGGTAGCTCCTTTGCCCTAGAGATAGCACGTCAGCAAGGGCTACCCCGCCAAGTGCTAGAGTACGCCACCGAGCTGGTCGGCGAGGAGGTGATCCAGAGCGAGCGTTACGTGCAGGACATCGTTCGCGACAAGCAGTACTGGCAGCGCAAGCGCACCGAGATAGAGCGCCGTGAGCAGAAGCTCGAGCGTCTGCTTGCAGACTACGAGGCGCGTCTATCGAAGCTCAAGGAGCAGCGTCAGGATCTCTTGACACAAGCACAGCAGGAGGCGGCCGATCTACTGGATCAGAGCCGTGCTCAGATCGAGCGCACGATCCGTGAGATCAAGGAGAGCCAAGCGGAGCGACAACAGACCAAAGAAGCTCGCCAAGCGCTTAGTGCCTATGGTGAGCAGTTGGCGCAGGCTGAGACGATAGAGCAGTCGGGCAGTGTGGAGCGTGAATTGGAGCGACTCAAGCGTCGCAAAGAGCGTAAGGAACGCAAGCGCAAGCAGCGTGGCGCTTCAGAGCGTGGTGCGCAAAGTCAGTCGCCAGTCAAGCTCTCTGTGCCGAAGCCTCCCAAGGAGGGTGACGAGGTGCGGGTCACGACGATGAATGTGGTGGGCGTCCTCTCTGAGCTCTCGGCCAATAGTGCCACGGTGGTGGTGAATGGTCGTATACGTATCACCTGCAAACCTAATGAGATCGTACGGCTCGGTAGTGAGCGTAAGGAGGAGCAGGCGCAGGCTACTTCGCAGCCTACTCGCACAACCAATGTGGTGGAGCATCTGCATGAGCGTCGGCTGGACTTCTCCGACCGACTCGACGTACGTGGTATGCGAGCCGCTGAGGCGATCCAAGCGGTCCAATACTTCCTCGACGATGCGATCAGTCTAGGCTTCAACCGTGTAGAGATACTGCACGGCACGGGGACGGGTGCGCTACGAGTCTCTATCCGTGAATTGCTCGATCACTACCCTGGGGTGAGCCATTACCATGATGAAGATGTGCGGTTTGGCGGTGCAGGCATTACGATCGTTCATCTGCAGGGGTAGGGGGCTTCTCTATTTAGTGCTCTTGCTCCTCCTACCGCTGGCGGGGTGGGCGCAGAGCGACTCGCTCGTGACTGGCGAACTACCCCTCGAGTGGCTCGTGGAGCGCTTGCCGAGTGACGACCTCGCCGAGCTGGAGGAGGACGACTTGTTAGAGCTATCACAGCAAGAGCCAAAGACAAAGGAGCTGCTAGACCTGAACCGTGCTACCCAGCAGGAGCTGCAGGAGCGCTTCCCCTTTCTCACCAGCTACCAGATCTATCAGCTCAGACGCTACCGTGATGAGCGCGGAGGCGAGCTGCAGTCTGTTTATGACCTCAAGTGGGTCACGGGGTGGGATCGTGAGACGATAGCTCGTGTGGCACCCTATGTGACGGTGCACCCTTTCGCTGGGGAGCCTTACGCAAAGCCCGCTACACCCGTCACGGGCGAAGCTTACGTAGCGATGAGTTACCACAAAGCTCCCGAAGCCGTCTCTGATGCGTGGTACGATCCGCTTAAGCTGCGCTCAGCTATATCGCTCAGGCAGAAGGGGCAGTGGCAAGTCGCAACTCAGTATCAGAGATACCCACAGGAGCTAGCGAAAGATGGCACCTGGCGTTACTTCGCTGTGTATGAACCTCGTCTGGCTTGCCTTGACAAGGTGGTACTTGGACACTTTAAGGTGGGGTGGGGTGCTGGTCTTCTCGCCGCTCGATCCGTCTGGGCGAGTGCTAGTGCGCTGCCACAGCTCGCTCGTCCTAAGTCGATGCTCTCGCCTTCGCTCAGTGCGCTACGTGAGCGTACCCTGCGGGGTATTGCGAGTGAGGGGCGTTGGGGCGCATGGCGTTACTCCGCTTTTTACTCATACAGTCGGCTCGATGGCTCGATTGATGAGCGACAAGGCTTGATCGAGTCTATCAGACCCAATATGCGCTACGACACGCCCGAGCGACGTACCCAGCGTGCAGCTATCCCGATGCAGACGGTGGGGGCGCAACTTGCTTACACGATGCCACGGGCTCTACTTTCGCTGCAGACGCTCTACGCCGACTGGATGGGGTATGACTTAGCCTTCATGCCTGGTTACAAAGCTCTGGAGAGCGACACCCCGTTGCAGTCGCATTGGCTCACATCGCTTGCCTACCAGTGGCAGAGCCAGTCGCGTCGTCTAGAGCTGCAGGGCGAGCTAGCCACTGAGCGGCTAGAGCATCTAGGTTTCATACAGCACCTGCGCTACCACACCCCTTGGCAGCGAGACCTCGGCGTGACACTATATTATATGTCTCCCCGCTTCACTTCTTATTATGGCCGTAGCGAAAGCCACTACGCCCGTCTAGGCAACGATATGGGACTACGCCTCTACGGCACCGCGCGCCTGCTGAAGCACTCTACCCTGCGTGCTATGCTGGAGCTATACGAAAGCCTCGAGCCGCGCTACCGCAAGCTAGAGCGCAGTCGTGGACTCCTGACACGTCTCTACCTGACCACCCGCTACAACAGTCAGCTCGAGCAACTATGGTACGGACAGCTGGGACGCTCCAATGAAGAGGCTCTACGCTGGCGACTCAGCAGTACGCTACGTTATAGTCTAGAACCCCTCTCCTTGCAGCTTGTCGGCACCATACAGCAGCGTTGCCTAGAGGAGCAAGATGAAGCGCAGTGGGGTAAGTCTCTCACGCTTGTGGCGCGCTATCGTATGGGTGTACGCCGTCCGCTGAGCATTGCGCTCTCGGGTCATTACTACCATGCCGATCACGTACGGGTCGCAAGCTACGCTTACCTGCCCACCACTCGCTACGCCTTCGGACTATACAGTGCCACGGGTCAAGGCATAGCCACAGCACTGCTCCTGCAGTGGCAGCTAGCACCGCAGTGGACACTCTCAGCCTCCGTACGTTACGATCGCAACCTAGACGACGGCGTGCCCCGCTGGCGCGCTGACAGCTACCTCGCCTACCGCTTCTAAGGTTTTGAGGTGTCTGGGGTGATCCTCTCCGAGACCTTTTTTGTACCTTTGTGGCGGATCTATGGAGGTCACTAAGGTGAACCCCTTAATTTGGCTTCCGCAGACTACAGATTGGGAAGGGTAGTGCCCTTCTCGTGAACTATTTGCTCCTACTATATTCATCTATTCCATAGAGTGATATGATCAATCGGTCTATCGTACGCATCCGCGTCTTCCAGCAACTTTACCAGTCTATCTCTAGCGGTCGTCTAGATGTGGCACTTGCGGACCAGTCGCTCACGGCCTCCCTACGTCACACCTACTACCTCTATTACTATTTATTAGATCTGATACGTGCGCTCGCAGCTTGTCAGAGGGAGCTACTGGAGATACGAGAGCGACGCTTCCTCAAGTCGCCGGACGAGGTGACTCCTCGTAGGCTCTCAGATATGACCCTTGTCAAGGAGATCGCTCGCTGTACGGAGATACAGAACCCACTCGATGAGCTGCAGAAGCGCTGGGAGCAGGACGAGCAGTTGCTCCGCTCTCTCTACAATATGGTCGAAGAAGACCCCTCGTATAGTGCGCTGCCTGAAGATGTCTCTACGCTCTCTATGCAGGAGCAGTGTGACTATTGGAGCGATATCCTCAAGCAACTCTTTCGCACTGTGGAGCTCAATGAGCATCTTGCGGCAAGCTCTTTCTACTGGGCCGATGCGACCGCTATCTGCGAGCGTCTAGAGGTCGAGGAGATGCCTACTGTAGAGCAGGTGGAGGCGACGGTAGAGCGTCTTAAGGGGTCGGACGATTATCGTGTTATCCCCTTTACCAATCAGCCCGTAGTGACGATACAGGACTTTGCGCTGAAGACTTTGCGCCGAGGCGCTAAGGATGGCTTAGAGCTACCTGGCGATCTGCTCCCTATGTTTCACAGTGATCGGGATCGCCTCTACGCACATCAGCTCCTCTCGGAGACGCTCTTACATCGTGGGGAGTATGATGCGATGCTGACGCCACGACTAGATAACTGGGAACAGGATCGTGTGGCGCTGGTCGATATGATCTTGATGGAGATGGCGGTGGCGGAGGCTCTCAACTGCCCTGACATAGCGCTCGTCGTGACGATCAATGAGTATATCGAACTGGCCAAGGTGTACGACAACTCTAAGAGTGCCTCCTTTATCAATGCCGTCCTAGACAGACTCTTTACAGACTTAAAGAGTGAGGGCAAGCTCTTCAAGTAAAGCTTACTCCTACCCAATCCTACGATCGTGCAAGTAAGAGGTATGCGTCTGCGGCCGAAGATCATGTACATCTTTATGGTGAGGTCTTTCTTGCCTCTCCTATTGATGACCTTGCTGATCTGTTGGTTTGTGGTCTTGATGCAGTTCCTCTGGCAGCATGTCGATGACTTGGTCGGCAAGGGAATGGACGTAGGCGTGTTGCTGGAGGTGATCTTCTATGCGGGACTCTACGTACTGCCTACGGCTGTACCTCTAGGCGTCTTGCTAGCATCGCTGATGACCTTCGGAAACCTCGGCGAGCGACTGGAGCTGCTGGCCATGAAGTCGGCTGGAGTGCCTCTGAGCAAGATTATGAAGCCACTGGTGATCCTTGTGACCTGTATCGCTCTAGGGCTCTTCGTCTATCTAGATAGGGGGGTGCAGAAGGCTAGTGTGCGAGTTTATCAGATACTCTTCTCTGCACGCTATGCGCGTCCTGAGCTGGAGATACCGAAGGGGATCTTCTTTAATGGGATCGATGGTTATAGTATCTATGTCGGGGACAAAGATGCTACGACAAGTACCCTATATAATGTAATGATCTATGACCTCTCCGAGCAGCGCACGCCTCGCATCATACTGGCCGACACGGGACGCTTGCTGATGGACGAGAGCAAGCTCTATCTCATTATGTCGCTCAGGAGTGGAGAGAGCTTTGAGCAGCTCAGCAGTCAGACGACCTTGATTCCAGGCAGTCAAGCTTCGGATGAGCGTCCTGCCTCCTACATTAAGGAGCACTTTACGGAGAAGGTGATCTTTATCCCCTTTGATGCCAACTTTGAGATGATGGGTGATGACTACCTCAAGTCTCAGTTCGTCGGTAAGAACCTCCGAGAACTTATAGTCTACAGCGACAGTACGCGCATGGCAGCAGACAGCGTGGGGCGTCAGGTGGGGAGCAACGTCCTCTTTGAGATACATACCAAGCTTCCGCCTCCTGTCTCTCCAGAGGTTGGCTCGACAATGCCAGACGCTAATCTACAGGCTGCTACTTGGTTAAAGCAAGATCAACTCTCACATCGTCCCTTTGCGACAGTTACGGCTCGTCGGTTGAGCCATAATGAGCTGCTAGGGGCAACGTCTAGTCACGCCTCGCCACCACCCTATACGATAGACACACTGATGGATAGAGCGACTGATCAGGATAAGTTGCTAGGCTACAAGCAGGCCATAGAGTGGCTTGGGAGTCTCTCCTCGTCTGTGCAGATTGCCGACACTTACTATGACGATGCCGCTTCGGACTACCGCGTCAATGCGCAGGAGATGCATCGTAAGTTTACCTTCCCGGTGGCCTGTCTGCTCTTCTTCTTCGTTGGTGCTCCGCTGGGAGCTATCGTGCGTAAGGGTGGAGTGGGTACGCCAATGGTCTTGGCGGTGCTTATCTTCATTATCTACTACGTCATCGACACCTTTGGTCTCAAGATGATCAATAGCGGACAGATCCCCGTCTGGGCTGGTATGTGGCTGTCGAGTGCCGTGATCCTTCCGCTGGGAGCTTTCCTCACCTACAAGGCCTCGCGAGACTCAGCCACGCTCAATGCGGATGCCTACGTGGTCTTCTTCCGTCGCATCTTCCATCCAAGCTACTCAAGACAACTGGAGTACAAGGAGATTATCATGCAGCCCGCCACCTCTGAAGAGGCGCTACGAGAGATAGGACAACTACAAAGTCAGATGGACGCACTGCTCGGTATGACCTATGCTCATAGTAGAGGACTAAGGCTGGATCGCCTGCCTGACTTTGCCAAGGCGTATCAGCAGCTCTACCAGCAGCTAGAGGAGACTGTCGAGACGCTGCACAACTATCCCGACAAGTATGTCTTTGCACAGCTTCTGAGCCTACCTATGCTGGGCAAGACCTTTGCAAATCCTCTTTGGCAAAATAGGTTATGTGTCTGGATTTGCATACCTTTGTTACCAGTCTCCTTGCTCTTGATGCTATACTTAGGCATCGCTCTACGGCGCAACAAGAGACAGCTGCATCAGATGCCACCCATATTGAACCATATTGTCAAGCAGATCGAGTCACAGACAGCGTGATCTGCTCCTTATATATAGTATTCCTAGAATATGAACCAAGACTTCAAACTAAACTCCATTGAGGAGGCTATCGAAGATTTCAAAGCGGGTAAGTTTGTCATCGTTGTCGATGACGAAGATCGTGAGAACGAAGGAGACTTCATCACGGCTGCCGAACTGATAACCCCCGAAAAGGTCAACTTTATGATGCGCTACGGGCGTGGTGTGCTCTGTACACCTATCTCCGAGGAGCGTGCAGCCCAGCTCGAACTCAATATGCAGGTGCATGAGAATACATCGCTACACGAGACCCCCTTTACCGTGACAGTCGACCTCATCGGTCACGGCTGTACGACTGGAGTCTCGATGTATGATCGTGCTATGACGATCAAGGCACTAGCAGATCCCAACACCAAGCCGACAGACCTAGCTCGTCCAGGCCACGTCAACCCGCTGCGGGCGCGCAATCGTGGTGTGTTGCGTCGTGCGGGTCACACGGAGGCGGCTATTGATCTAGCGCGTCTCGCTGGTCTTCAGCCTGTCGGTGCGCTCATTGAGATCATCAATGAGGATGGCACGATGGCGCGTCTTCCGCAGCTTGTAGAGATCGCTAAGCAGTGGGATATGAAGATCATCTCCATCGAGGATCTCATCGCTTACCGCCTCAAGACCGACTGCATCGTCGAGGAGGGCGTGAGAGCCAAGCTTCCGACCGAGTGGGGTATGTTTGACATCATACCATTTCGCCAGAAGAGCAATGGTCTAGAGCACATTGCCCTCATCAAGGGTGACATCTCAGCCAATAAGCCTACGCTCGTTCGTATGCACAGCAGTTGCGCTACGGGAGACATCTTCGGTAGTCTGCGCTGCGAGTGCGGAGAGCAGCTGCACAAGGCTATGGAGATTATTGAGCAGGAGGGCGCAGGCGTCATCGTCTACCTCAACCAAGAGGGGCGTGGCATCGGGCTGATGGACAAGATCAAGGCATACAAGCTCCAAGACGAGGGACTCGACACGGTCGATGCTAACCTGCATCTCGGGCATAAGGTGGATGAGCGTGACTACGGTGTCGGTGCTCAGATACTCCGTGCTATTGGCGTGACCGAGATGCGCCTGATGACCAACAATCCAGTCAAGCGCGTCGGTCTCGAGGCTTACGGACTGAAGGTCGTGGAGACTGTGCCTCTAGAGATCAAACCCAATCAGTACAATGCCCACTACCTGCATACCAAAAAAGTGCGTATGGGGCATGATCTGCACAACGTCAAGTAAACAACGTATAATCAAACCACAATAAAACTATGAAGAAACTCATCCTATCCACCCTGCTACTACTCGGTGTGATGACCTCAGTCTTCGCACAGGAGAAGTATGATCTGCGTCTGAACCTCAAGAAGGGACAGACCTTCACCTATCAGCTGACGCTCAACAATCCTATGACCATCTCTGTGATGGGGCAACAGATGGAGCTCAAGCAGAACCAGACCATCACCTATACCTATAAGGTATTGGATGTCAAGGATGGCAACTACCTGATGGAGTACAATATCGATCGTGTTCAAGTATCCTCTAGCTCTATGGGTGAGGAGATGAATGTGGATACTGACTCAGAAGCTAAAGACGAAATAACGAATCAGATGCGTAAGATGGTCAATACGAAGATCACTCAGTGGGTGGACGCTAAGTTTAAGCCTCTAGGTGAGCCTGAGGGAGAACTTGTGGATGACCTAGTCAAGAAGGGTATCCTCTCTATGTCGATGTTTCCTTCATTCTTCCCCGCAGAGCCGATAGCACCGGGTGAGTCCTTTACGGTCAATAGTCCTCTCTTCTCAGGGGAGAATGCTGATACGCAGTATGAGGGTGTCGTCACACTGGTAGCTGTATCTGATACAGACTATACGCTTCGTGCCAATGGCAAGACGACGACAACTGTAGAGGGCTTGGTCGTAGAGGGCAATGGCATAAACAACATCGTCCTCGACCGCAAGACGGGCATGGTCAAGAACACATTCGGCACGATGGCTCTCAAGGGTAGTGGCAACGTACAGGGTGCCCAGGCAGATGTTGCCTCAAACGCGATCTCCTCGATCCGCCTACTCTAGCGTTGCGCCCACGCTGCGGGCATCAACGCCCCTTCGTGTGTACATAATATAATAAGGAAGGCATCTGCTCCTCATCTAGGGCAGGTGCCTTCTCTCATTATCGTTGCTGTCTGATCGTATAGTCAGACAGCCTAGAGTCGCTTAGCCCTAGTCCCATAGTTTGTAGATAGACGATGCAAAGGTAACATAGCGGTCTACTAGGCTCAGCACTTGACTGTACGCAATGTCGCTCTGTCGCCTGCAAATGTCTCAACACGCCACCATGCTACCTAACGAACGTAGGGACGCACGATCTGTGCGTCCGTCCCCGTCAAAGGTTACAGCGTCAAGTGT
>UQDF01000020.1 GCA_900539765.1 uncultured Porphyromonas sp.
GCAAAGTCAGGACAATCTTGCTTGCAAGATTGTGAGACTGTTGACTTTTGCAACAGTCTCCCGATGGGGACGGACGCCTCCGGCTCGATACTTCCGTGCGTCCCTACAGGAGTCGTCCCCGCTTCGCCCGTCACACGTTACAGGTTTCATCGGGCTACTCGATGTGCGGGAGGCGAGCGGTGAAAGTGCGGTGCTATTGTGGGCTATGTGACTTATTTTTATTACCTTTGAAGAGCTTATGGCAGAGAGGTATGACGGATGGGTCTGCATCTCGAACTTCTTTCTGAAGAAGAGCCAAGTGAATATGATAAGCGTATAACTTACTTTTTACACAATATGAATCAGAAGCAATTAGAACAGATGAAAAGCGGTCGTGGCTTCGTCGGAGCGCTCGACCAGAGTGGTGGATCAACGCCCAAGGCTCTGAAGGCTTACGGCCTAACAGAGGATGCCTGGAAGAATGAGGAGGAGATGTTTGACCTGATCCACCAGATGCGTACACGTATGATCAAGAGCCCCGCCTTTGCTACGGGCAAGCTCGTGGGTGTGATCCTCTTCGAGCGCACGATGCGTGGTCAGATCGACGGTATGAATACGGCTGACTATCTCTGGGAGAAGCTGAGTATCGTCCCCTTCCTCAAGGTCGATAAGGGACTGCAGGAGCTACAGGATGGCGTACAGCTGATGAAGCCATTCCCTGGACTCGATGATCTGCTCAAGGATGCTACCAAGTATCATATCTTCGGTACCAAGATGCGTAGCGTCATCAAGGAGGCTAATGAGAAGGGTATCAAGGCTATCGTCGATCAGCAGTTTGAGTGGGGTAAGCAGATCCTAGCTCACGATCTCGTGCCTATCCTAGAGCCTGAGGTGGACATTCACTGCCCCGACAAGGCTGAGGCTGAGCAGATCCTCAAGCGTGAGATCCTCGCACACCTAGATAAGCTGGATCGCCCTGTCATGCTCAAGATCACACTCCCCACGGAGGACAATCTCTACAAGGAGGTCATCGAGCATCCTAATATGCTTCGTGTAGTGGCTCTATCGGGCGGCTATAGCCGTGAGCACGCTAATGAGCTACTTGCTCGCAATAAGGGCGTGATCGCATCCTTCTCTCGTGCACTCGCTGAGGGCTTGTCCGCACAGCAGAGCGATGAGGAGTTCAACGCTACGATCGAGAAGTCGGTCGATGACGTCTATCAGGCTTCGATCCAGTAAACCTACATAGATACACAAAAAGAGGAGCTATCGCCCGTATGGGGTGGTAGCTCCTCTTTTGATGGGATTGGTTTAGACCATACCGAGCGTGTCGCCTGTAGCAACCCGCTCCATACCGTATCGTGAGATGGAGATGTCTAGTCTCGCTCCACTACGGCTCGAATCGGCTCAGAGACTTCTTAGAAGCGCTTCTCACGGCGAGGACGATCCTCTGCCTCACGAATGAGGAGACGACGCCCCTCAAACTCCTGCTCGCTAAGCGCCTCGATAGCACGACGAGCATCCTCGTCTGCCATGTCGGCGAAGCCGAACCCGCGTGAACGCCCAGTGGCGCGATCCATGACGACACGAGCGTTGGAGACCTCTCCGAACTCGCTGAGTAGCTGCTCCAAGTCGTTTTCACGAACTCGGTAGCTTAAGTTGCCTAAATATAGGGTCATAAAAAGGGAAAAGGGAAAAAGGGAAAATAATTAGTGAAGCTTTTGGGGGGAGAGACATCTCACGAATGTGATACAGATCTTAAACTGTCTGATTTGCTACCATACGGCCACCTATTGTCACGGCGATATTGTGTCGTCATCACATAGCGGGCCAGAAAGGGCGACTATCTAAACTCTTAATGTGTGCCATAGCCGTCGATGCTTTCCTCCGTTTGCTGAGTGCAAATGTAAGTATAATTATTGACGTGGCAACCTATTTGATGCGTTCTAAGCAACACTCTCTAATTTGTATTACCTTTGTAACGCTTCACCTGAGACTATGGCACTTGTGCCACAGCCTTCATTTATCATATAGAGGAGATAGATATGCCGATACCCTTTGACCCTTATGCTGATTACAGCTCGTACCTGCGCCATCCCGTCTTTGCGCTGGTGGGGCGTGTGGCTGATACGCTTGATCTGGAGACCTATGTGGTCGGTGGCTGGGTGCGTGACCTTTTCTTACAGCGTCCTAGCGACGATGTAGACATCGTCTGCGTCGGTAGTGGTATAGCCTTAGCTAAAGCGGTAGCGCGGGAGATAGGACCGAAGTGCCAGGTGCATGTCTTTGCGAACTTTGGTACGGCGCAGCTACGCTACAAGGGCGTGGAGGTGGAGTTCGTGGGAGCGCGTCGTGAGAGCTACCAGCGAGATAGTCGCAAGCCGATCGTCGAGGATGGCACGCTCGAAGATGATCAGGAGCGACGTGACTTCACAATCAATGCAATGGCTATCTCGCTTAACGAACGCACCTATGGCGAGCTGGTAGACCCCTTCTACGGGCTGGAGGATCTGCAGGACTATATGATCCGTACGCCGGTCGATCCGCAGGTCACCTTTGATGATGATCCGCTTCGTATGATGCGTGCCGTGCGCTTTGCTTCGCAGCTGGGCTTCTTTATCGATGATGCTGTCTTTGACGCTATTGTGAAGCTCCGAGAGCGCATCAAGATCGTCTCTGCGGAGCGTATCATCGTGGAGCTAAACAAGATCATGCTCTCGCCTCGTCCCAGTGTGGGGCTATCCCTGATGGAGCAGACGGGCTTGCTGGAGATTATCCTGCCAGAGGTACAGCTACTGCGTGGCACAGAGACGGTCGTTGGGGTAGGGCACAAGGACAATCTAGCGCACACCTATCAAGTGGTCGACCAGTTGGCAGCAAAGAGTGACAACCTCTACCTTCGCTGGGCAGCTCTGCTACACGACATTGCGAAGCCTAAGACGAAGCGCTGGGATGCGCAACTGGGATGGACCTTTCACAACCATAACTATATAGGAGCTAAGATGGTGCCACGTATGTTTCGCCGGCTCAAGCTCCCGCTGGATAGCCATATGCAGTATGTCGCTAAGCTCGTCGACCTGCACATGCGCCCCTCTTCGCTCGTCGATGAGGGGGTGACCGACTCGGCGATACGTCGTCTGCTCTTTGACGCAGGCGATGATATAGAGGACTTGATGACGCTGGTGGAGAGTGACGTGACGAGCAAGAACCCTAAGCGTGTGCAGCAGGTCCTGGACAACTATCAGGTGATACGACGCAAGCTCCAAGAGGTGGAGGAGAAGGATCGCATTCGCAACTTCGCACCTCCGATCGATGGTGACGAGATCATGCGTCTCTTTGGTCTCCCGCCTTCGCAGATTGTGGGGACGCTCAAGGAGCGGATCAAGAACGCGATCCTCGATGGTGAGATACCCAACGAATATGAGCCTGCTCGTGAGCTACTGCTCAAGGAGGCTGCCGAGCGTGGACTCACGCCACAAGAGGGTGAGTCCGCACAACCTACTAAAGACTGAAAGACAAAAAGAACTATGACAGATCAAACGAAGATAGCCGAAGAGCTAGCTGAGCCACATCACTTTGGTTCACACAATATATATATGCCCTCGGCTCCTGTGGGGCATTTCCTCCCTTACTACCCTTGGCGCACGCTCTATGAGCAGCTGCCCTTCGAGGGGGCTTATCCTCAGATTCTATATACGGATAGTCAGGCCGATGCCCTCTTTGAGGGACTCTCACGACGCCTTGCAGAGCTGGTGGCGGACGAGGACTTTCACATGGAGGTGTCGCTACAATACCCTAAGGGTATACCCGTAGAGGAGGTGCGTGAGGGCTACCTGACACTCATCGTGACAGATCCTTGCTTGGCTCAAAGGCTCGAGGGCTTGCCCGTGGAGGTGCCAAGCGAGCTGTGGCTCGATATGCTCGCCATGAGCTTGATACAGTATATCCTACGGACGGAGATAGCTCCCGAAGAGCAGGTCGAGGTCGCTCTAGTGGAGATGCCTCACGATGCTGCCGAGGAGGAGAGCGAAGAGGTACGTCCACTCTGGGTCAAGCAGTGGGAGCAGACGCAAGAGATGATCCGCAAGAGCGATGGCGCTGACCGCTATCGCTACGGCTTCAGCCTCACCTTAGCGGGTCGCAACTCCAGTAACGTAGAGTAGCGTGCTTTTTTTATCTACCTTTGTACTCAGATAGATAACCGAGGGAGGCTGCCTCACGGCGCAAGGGTCTCCGATAAGATATAGATGCAATGAACAAGACTCCACTAGAGGATGCTGCAAGCAATGGCGCAGAGAGCACGGGACTAAACTTTATAGAGCAGGTTGTCGTAGCGGACATCCAGAGCGGTAAGTACGATGGACGTGTGCAGACACGCTTCCCACCAGAGCCTAATGGCTACCTACACATAGGTCACGCCAAGGCTATCTGCATTGACTTCGGCATAGCGCAGAAGTATGGTGGCGTGTGCAATCTACGCTTTGACGATACCAACCCGATCAAAGAGGATGTGGAGTACGTAGACGCTATCCGTGAGGACATACACTGGCTCGGCTTCGATTGGGGTAAGGAGTGCTACGCTTCGGACTACTTCCCACAGCTCTACGCCTTTGCCGAGCGTCTCATCATGACGGGACATGCATATGTCGACGAGCAGAGCGCTGAGGAGATTGCCCAGCAGAAGGGTACGCCCACGACCCCTGGTACCAATAGCCCTTATCGTGATCGTCCTGCTGAGGAGAGCTTGGATCTCTTTCATCGTATGAATGCGGGCGAATTCCCCGAGGGCGCTATGACGCTCCGGGCTAAGATCGATATGGCTTCGGACGATATGCACTTCCGCGACCCGATCATCTACCGCATCATCAAGCGTCCGCATCACCGCACCGGTACAGAGTGGCAGGTCTATCCTATGTACGACTTCGCACATGGACAGAGCGACTACTTCGAGGGGGTGACTCACTCGATCTGCACCTTGGAGTTCGTACCGCATCGTCCGCTCTACAACTACCTTGTGGAGCTCTTGATGCCTGAGGGGACCACTTACAGACCGTATCAGTTTGAGTTCAACCGTCTCAACCTCACCTACACGATGATGAGCAAGCGTAAGCTCCTCAGTCTCGTGCAGCAGGGACTAGTCTCAGGCTGGGACGACCCACGTATGCCGACCCTCTGTGGTCTGCGTCGTAGAGGCTACACGCCGCAGTCGATCCGTGACTTCGTCAGTATGATCGGCTACACCCGCTATGAGGGAACCATTGATCTTTCGCTCCTAGAGCATGCTGTGCGCAATGACTTAAACAAGCACGCAGCACGTGTCTCGGCTGTCCTAGACCCTGTCAAGCTCATCTTGACCAATCTCCCAGAGGGTCACGGCGAAGAGCTAGAGATGGTCAATAATCCGGAAGATCTATCGGAGGGTACGCATATTCAGCACCTTACGCGTGAGCTATGGATCGATCGGAGCGACTTTATGGAGGAGGCTTCGAAGAAGTATTACCGCCTGAGTCCTGGTGGCAGAGACGTGCGCCTACGTGGTGGCTACATCATCAAGTGTACTGGCTGCGAAAAGGATGCCGAGGGCAATGTGACTGCCGTTCTTGCCGAAGTTTACCTAGACAGCAAAACAGGCATGGAGGGTAGCAATCGCAAGGTCAAGGCTACCATACATTGGGTCTCTACGGCCTATGCACTAGATGCTGAGGTACGTCTCTACGACCGACTCTTCCTAGAGGAAGACCCATCGGGGGTACCAGCCGAGGAGCTCAAGGATCACCTCAATCCCGACTCGCTCATCGTGCAGCACGCCTATGTCGAGGAGTGCCTACGAGACGCTCAGGTGGGAGACCACTTGCAGTTCCAGAGAGTCGGCTACTTTACGGTCGATCCTGACAGCCGTCCCGATGCGCTAGTCTTCAACCGCACCGTGTCGCTCAAGGATCGTCGCTAGAGAGGAGATACTTTAAGGCACTATGCTGGAACAACTGACACTCTGGTTCTTCGAACACCTAAACTACTGGACGGTCTTCCTCTTGATGGCCATCGAGAGTTCGTTTATTCCCTTTCCTAGTGAGGTGGTCGTGCCACCCGCAGCCTTTCTAGCCGCTACGGACGGGCAGATGAGCGTCGTCGGTGTACTCTTCTTTGCCACTTGCGGAGCGATCGTGGGGGCACTCATCAACTATTACTTAGCTATGTGGCTGGGGCGTCCTATCGTTTACCGCTTTGCTGGCAGTAGAGTAGGGCGTATGCTCTTACTGAGTCCTGAGAAGCTCGACCGCGCCAATGACTACTTCGTTCGCAAGGGAGCTGTCTCCACTTTCGTAGGCCGTCTGGTGCCTGGTATTCGCCAGCTCATCTCTATTCCCGCTGGTTTAGCCCGCATGCCACTAGGCGCTTTTGTCGGCTATACGGCTCTAGGGGCTGGTGTGTGGAATGCTATCCTCGCGCTCATCGGTGTGCTCCTCTCGCGTGTCCCTGGCATCGAGACAAAGGAGCAGGTGGTCGCTAAGGCGAGCGAGTACAGCCACATCATCGGCTACTCCATATTGGCGATCGTGCTACTGCTACTGACGATCTACATCGTCAAGCAGGTACAGCGCAAGCGTCGTCGCAACCTGATCACAGACTAAAAGCTCTGGATCATCTCATTTTAGGTACCTTTGCACAGCAAAACAAGCTCAACTATATAAAGACATGAAGAATATATTGATCATTGGCTCGACCGGTCAGATAGGCTCCGAGCTGACAATGAAACTACGTCGTGAGTACCAGAATGGTTCAGTCGTAGCCGGTTACATCGCTGCAATGCCTCCCAAGGGCGAGCTCCTCGAGAGTGGTCCCGCAGAGCTTGCCGACATTACCGACTCAGCTCAGCTAGCAGCCATCGTCGACAAGTACAAGATCGATACTATCTATAACCTAGCAGCCCTCCTGAGCGCTACGGCAGAGGCTAAGCCTCAGCTCGCATGGCACATCGGACTAGGTGGACTCTTTAACGTCCTAGAGATAGCTCGTGAGAAGGGTTGTGCCGTCTTTACCCCTAGCTCTATCGGAGCCTTTGGCGATGAGACGCCTAAGGACAAGACCCCTCAGGACACGATCCAGCGTCCTAAGACTATGTATGGTGTGACTAAGGTAGCTGGTGAGCTACTCAGCGACTACTACCACAAGCGCTTTGGCGTAGACACCCGCTCGGTGCGCTTCCCAGGGCTTATCTCCAATGTGACGCTACCTGGCGGTGGTACTACGGACTATGCCGTAGAGATCTACTACGCAGCTGTCAAGGAGGGCAAGTTCGTCTGCCCCATCAAGGAGGGTACCTATATGGATATGATGTATATGCCAGACGCTCTGCACGCTATGGTGCAGCTTATGGAGGCTGATCCTACGAGACTGGTACATCGTAACTCCTTCAACATTGCCTCGATGAGCTTCGAGCCTAGCCAGATCGCAGCTGCTGTCAAGCGCATCATCCCCGACTTCGAGATGACCTACGACGTAGATCCTCTACGCCAAGCTATCGCTGAGTCGTGGCCTAACTCGCTCGACGACAGCTGTGCTCGCCGTGAGTGGGACTGGCAGCCACACTACGACCTCGACACCATGAGTCAGGATATGATCCAGGTGCTACGTGCTCGCTACGGCAAGTAACCCCTCCGTACTGATCTCCAGAGACTGATATAGTCTCCTCCATATGCGTCACTCTTGAGTTCGCTCAGGGGTGACGCTTTTTTTGTCCCTCTAGAGGAAGGCTCCGCTAGTGCGAACGCATAGCCTCCTCCTGTGGGGAGACGAGTGCTTTTGTTAACTTTCCAAAACTCTTTCAGCGTTGGAAAACTTTTTTTCCCAAGGGACGAAACTTAGTTTTCCAAGGTTGGAAACTTTACTTTCCAGCGGAGGAAAGTTTCAATCCCTAGGGAGGGATCGTTTGCTCCCAAGGGAGAGACGATTTGATCCCCACGGAGGGATCTAAATTCTCTACAGAGAGCGAGCGAAGCATCGGCACAAACGACAGCCCCCACGGCTCTCTACGACCAGAGAGCTGTGGGGGCTGTTGTGGTTTAGGAGCTATTTAGCGGCTGTTTAGCACCATTTTAGCGATGGGTTAGGGGCGGCTTGGCGGTCTGTGAACTGTCTGCTCCGCTTTACTCCTCGGGGATGTAGATGACCTCGCCATTCTCCAGCTCGTAGGCAATGCCGACGCGCTTGCCTCGGCGCTGATTGGAGGCATCCTCGCTGTCGGTCGGTGTGTACCGCTCGATGGAGGAGCCTTTTTTGGAGATAATCTCCATATTGTCCTTGCCGGGGTTCTTGATGATGGTAAAGTCCTCCTGTGTGAGCATCTCAGTCATACTAAACTTCGTGACCAGTGCCACCATCAGTGCCACGGCAAAGACCATCGCCACGTCAAAGAGGTTGCTCACGAGCGATGATGGATCGGTATCATCGTGGCGCAGTGTGCGTCGCTTACTTCTTCGTCTCATCTTCTGCTTGGGTTAGGAGTTCGTCGATGTAGTCGATGTAGATGAGCTCTTGGTGGTGATAGCGGTGGAGTCTCTGCAAGGTCAGGTAGCCAATGGCAGAGACGAAGAGCCCCAGCACGGTAGTCGCAAAGGCCACTTGCATATTGTACGCCATGGTAGCCATATCGCCACTACTTAGTCCTACGAGCGCTGGCCCCATTGGGATGAGGGTACCCATCAGTCCGAGGATTGGGCCGAACTTGGTCAAGACTTGCGGGTAGACGAGTCGCTTGTCGAGGTGTAGCTCATACTCGCCGATGAGCAGGTTGCGCTCAGCAGCGGGAGCCACGAAGAGCGAGCGCAATAGCTCCTCAAAGAGGTCTAGCCGTGCTGTCTCTGGACTTTCACCGCCCAGCTCTTGGCGCAGTCTGCTGAGTAGTGCGCTAGCGTCTTCACGCTGATGGGAGAAGTATCGCTGCTGTAGTCGCTTGTAGCGCTGTGCTCGCTCGATGAGTCCGCCCAGCATGAGGAGGGCTAGGAGGAAGAGTAGGAGTAGCCCAATGATTACTGGTATGAGGAGACCATTGGAAAGGAGAAACATGGTGTCTGAAATGAACTTCATAGTAATCTGTTGTGTGTATAACTGTCTTATTTGCGTGAGCCCTTTGCCTTGATGAACATGGCTACATAGCCGATGAGGACACCACCTGCGAGGGTTGCTAGGAGTATGCACAGCTCTCTAGGCGAGGAGCTATCTAGCTGGACATCTGGTACGGCTGAGCCTCCAGGTATGAGCATGTAGGCTACGACGCTACCCACGGCTAGCACCCCATCCAAGAGCATCGAGAGCAGACGTAGAAACTCCCGATCACGTATCAGGCGAGGTGTCAGCTCGATGAGTAGGAGGAGCACCACAGCAAAGGTTATGGTCACTGCCCAGTAATGGACCCCAGGTATGCTGTAGATGACAAAGCTCCTCAGGTAGCATAGCGCAGGTAGCATCAGTAGCGAGGGAAGCCATACGGCTATCTGGTGGCAGGCGGTCATGACCGCTACGACTAGTCCCTCTCGATGATAGATCATACGCAAAGGTCGGCGCGCGGGTCGGTAGGTGACGACCGCCATCGTGAGCAGTAGCTCTAGCGAGACCATCATAGCTAGTGTAGAGAGCTGCTCCGCCTGACGTAGCATAGCGTCGAGGGCAAGCTTGCTCACCCGCAGGGTCGCCTGATGAGTCGCCACCAAGCCGACGATGTAAAGGAGCGCATGTGCTAGTCGCACCCTACGATCAGATCGTACGGCTGTGGTGGTGAGCGCCACTAGGAGCGCAAAGATCGCAACGATGAGTATCATCTCTTACTTTGTACGCTTCTTACGTCTGCCGTAAAGGATGGAGAGTACCAGTATGAGGACGAGTATGACGCCTCCGATGATGACCACTTCGGTCGTGTAGAGCTGCTCGCTATCCGTTGTAGAGACGGAGCCAGAGGACTGCTTCTTGCCTTGGTCCTTGTCTGAGTCCTTCGAGAGTACTTGCTGCTTTTGATCAGACTGAGAGGTCACCTTGAGCGCCTTGTCTAGGGCGGCGGTGTACTCTTGTTGCTGCTCGGGGGGGAGCTGCTCCTGGATCATCTTACGTAGCTTAGCATTGTCACAGACCATACCGCTACAGCCCGCACCAGCCTTTGCCAAGCTCTCGGCATGGAGCTGAGCGATGGTGTGCTTTTGCTCAGCAGTCGCCTGCCAGTAGCCCTTGCGAATGGTCTCCATCATGGAGGCGGTGAGGTCTTGCAGGGCTGCGGGGTTGTTTCGCTCGAAGAAGTCGACCGTGCCGAGCTGATGCTTGTCCACGACATACATATCGTAGAGAGCATCCCAGAGCTCCTTGTCGATTGCGGAGGGCTTCATAACGTTCCACGCATAGGTGTTGCGGATGGTCTCGTCGATAGCGTCTGCTGCTCCAGCTCCCTCTTTGAGCTGCTCACGCACATAGGTGGGGTTGAGGATGGTGGTGCGAGCTTCTATGCCGATAGCCTGCTTGATCTCCTGCGTCTTGACACGACGACGGTTACGCAGATCGGTGAAGTAGCCCTCGGGATCCTTGCCCGTAACGTGACGCACGGAGAGGGTGAGCCCGCCCATAAACTCATAGACGTGATCCAAGCTTAGCGCACCCCACGTATTGCTCTGACGGGGCTGGACGACAGCGTCTGTGTTTTGCAGAGCTGCCTCAAAGATTCCTTTGGCGGTCTCGCCCCAGAGCTCTTCGTCACCATAGATGGCACCCATATTATTCATGTAAACCTCGGCGATCTCGCTCTCCTTCTCCCAGCGGTCACCACTCTCGACCATCTCCTGAATACCAGTACCGTAGGCACCGTTGAGACCGCCGAAGATGCGCTTGCCGCTAAGTTTACGAGCCTGCTCGGGAGGGACACCATGCTCTAGGAGCACACGCTCCGCCTCGACACGTCCGAGGGCTATCTGGTTAGGCGTGTTGCCATCCTTGGTCTCTGCCACAAGATCCATAGCCTTTTGCAAGAGGAAGAGGCGAGAGGCTGCGATGTCTCGGAGTTGGCCGGAGGTCTGTATGACCACATCCACACGAGGTCTGCCCAGCTCCTTGATGGGGATGACGCGCACGTCGATCACTTTGCCACGGCGGTCACGCACGGGCTCGACACCGAGGAGCGCCATAATTTCTGCAATGGTCGTACCCTCGCTCTCGATGAAGCTACTGCTCCAGAGCGTGAAGCTCACCTTGCGGGGTATTGAGTCGTTGTGACGAGAGCGGTAGTCGGCTAGGAGAGCGTCGGCTAGTTGCTGTCCGTCCTCCCATGCCTTTGCGGTGGGCGTCATCTCGGGATCGATGGCGTAGAGGTTGCGCCCTGTGGGTAGTACGGAGGGGCTAGCGATGAAGTCTCCGCCAGGCGAAGGTGCCGTGTAGCCTCCATTGAGTGCATTGGCGAGCGAAGCTAGCTCGAGCTGTGGCGAACTGCTCAGCATACGCTTATAATATGGTATCTCTGCCACGGAGCGACGCAACAGACTGATCCCCTCGGCGAGGAGTACCAGTTTGGAGTCTTGCTTCGCCTCGGCACTGGCGGGCTTGCTGTGAGGAGGCGTACCGCCCATCATACCGGACTGTGCGCTTTCCTCTTGTTGCGCCTTGAGGAACTGATCGACACGAGCCAGCTCAGCGCCACTAACGCCTAGCGACTGAAGGTGCGCATCGACCTCTCCCGAGGCAATCTCCCGATCCTGAACACGAGCCACGAAGTGGTCGGCAGGACGGAGGTAGTGAGCGTTGAAGTAGACATCGTCCTTGATCTGAGCATCTGTGATCCGTCCGCGAGACTTATCTATCTGAGCCAATGCATAGGCTATTGGGTCGACCGAAAGGAGGCGGACACTGGATCGAATCTTTTCCGAGGAGAAGGGGACACCCGTCGTGTACATACCGCCCACGATCTTAGCATTGGCTAGCTCGTCAATGAAGCTGGCGACCAGCTCTATCTCGCCTCTCGTGTAGGGCTTGCTCATCGTGGAGTCTAGCTTGAGGTCTCTGTGGAAGCCCTGGGCGATGGTCATCTCTTTGATCCGCTTGGAGAGTGCGTCGTCATCTTTTTCCAAAGCTAGGTAGCGGTCGGTCAAGTCGCGCAACGGTTGCATCTCTTTGTCTAGTTGCGTATCGATAAAGGGCGGAGCTAAGTAAGAGACTGCCCGTCCGTAGGAGCGACGCTTGGCGATCATACACTCGCCGACGTTTGCTGTCGTATAGTAATAGATGTGTGGCAGGTCACGCACCAGCCTATCGGTGTAGTCGTAGTTGCTCAGTGCCACCTGCTTGCCGGGGATAAATTCCAGACTGCCGTGCGTACCGAAGTGCATCAAGACATCAGCCTGCCAGCCGTTGCGCACCCACAAGTAGCTCGCTATGTATGGGTAAGCGGGTACGGAGGTAGAGCCGTGTACCATCTTGAAGTCTAGCTCTCCGCTGCCAGCCCCAGGCTGAGGTAGGAGTGCTACCTTACCATAAGTGAGTCGCGTCACAGCAATACCCTCGACACCATCACGCTCTAAGACAAGGTCGTGCCCAGGGATTGCCCCGTAGCGAGTCTCTATGCTGTCCTTGAGTGCTGGGGGGAAGGTGTCGTCGATCCACTGCGTCAGCTCTTGCGTTGAGACAAAGGCGGGGTAGTTGCTGTGTAGCATCATCTGCTTGTTGCCCTCCGCATAGTTATTGTAGAGTGCGCCACGAGACATCAGATCCTTTGCAAAAGCCTCCTCCGTGTCGGGCAACCCCGTCAGGTCGTATCCTTGGCTCTGTAGGTACTTCAGGACATTGTAGAGCGATGGCACTACCTCGATGCCTTGCGCCACGAGACTGTTTTGTCCAGGACCCTTGAAGTAGAATAGTGCTATGCGCTTGTCCGCGTTGCTCATCGTCTGTAGCTTGACATAGCGGTGGAGTAGTGAACAGAAGTCGGGCAGACGCTCGGGGATCGTGTGAAACTCCTTAAAGCCCTGCTTGTTCTCCCGCAGTGTGACCAGTGCAAAGGGGAGGATCGTGCCATCTATCTCAGGCGTTACGACCGTCTGGCTGAGGTAACCGCCCCACATGCCTTGCTTGTCTTGTAGCCAGTCTCTATACTCCTCCGACACGATGAGCGGAGAGAAGATAGGTACGTTGTGCTCCTTGAGCCAAGCGATGGCGGGGTCGCCACCGAAGCGTCCGTGGGCGAAGTAGATGACCGCCTGTGGCTTGATCTCCGTGAGGAACTCCAGTCGGCGTGTCATCGCACTGATGGGGTAGACGTTAAAGCCAGACTCCTCCAGCGTTTCGATCAGCTCGTCCAAGTAGTCGCGGCTCGATCCGAAGGGGCCTGCGATACCCGTAAAGAGCGCAATGCGAGGAGCTCCCCCCTTGTAGCCATGCTCGTTGTAGAACTTTTGAAAGCTCTCGACACTGTCGAAGGCGAGGTCGGGGTCTTCGTCCGTAAAGAGTAGGTCGTAGCCGTACTCTATCGGCTCCTCGATAGTCCCCGTGCGGAGCGACTTACCGAGGACTTCCTTACGGATGTAGTTAAAGGCCGAGCGGTAGTTGCTCGTACCGCCATTGGCCAGATAAGACTCCAGCGTCTTCTGCTGTAGCGAGTCTAGGTTGGAGATGTTGTTCTCTGGTGTCGTGGTCATATAGGCGAGGTACTTCAGTCCGCGCTCCTCGCCTAGTTGTTTGATCAGCGTGCGGTCCTCATCGGTCCACTTGAGCCCCATTCCGAAGGCGATCATAGCATCGTAGTTCTTTAGCTCCGTGAGCTCCGTGACGGCTGCGAGGCGCACATTCTTCTTGTCGGCCGCCACTGCCATACGAGAGGCGATGAAGTCTGGCATATTGACCAGTGCGACCCGTACAGGCTTAGGCCACAAGAGATAAGAGCAGAGGAAGATGATGCCCAGCAGTAGTGCAGCACCGATGTAGTAGAGATGCTTCTTAGAGAAAGTCATACGGAGAGAGTCTTAGTAGGGGAGGAGAGTGTTTAGTAGTTCAGTGAGAGCGATACGAAGTAGCTCCGTCCAGGCGATAAGGAAGCCCCCTGCTCAACGATTGGGGTCATATAGTTGAAAAGGTTGTCGCAGCCCAGCGTCAGGCTAAGGTCTAGGAGGGTCTGCCAGCGCTGCGTGACGCTTGCCCTAAAGAGCGCGTAGCCAGGATAAGACTCGTAGCTGTAGTCATCGCTGGCATTGTCGTAAACGGCGGAGGTCACGCCACTGAGGTAACGCCCTGAGACCTGCCCCGAGAGAGTGTACGAGCCCCAGCGGTGTCCATACTGTACGGAACCATTGATGTGGTGAGGTCTCGTGTTGCGGATATGGAAGGACTGCGTCTTGCCCTGCACCTTCATCTGCTCTAGGACGAAGGCGTAGTTGACATTAATATCAAAGTTTGCGAAGGGAGTAACTCGTAGCATCGCCGTACCGCTCCATAGGTCTAGGGGCTTCTCCCCGTTGCGATACTGAAGTATACTGCCCTCCTGCTCAGGACGTAGATAGATGCGGTTGTTGATACGATTGTAGGAGGCCGAGAGGGAGAGATTCATAAAGGAGTTGTTGTACTCAGGCGCGATCATCACGAGGTGGCTGATCTCTGGCTTGAGGTCGCTAGAACCTTTGATACGAAACATTCCTCGGTGATCCCAATCCATAAAGAGCTCCTTGAGCGAAGGTGATCTAAAGCCCTCAGAGTAGCTAACTCGCAGAGCATAGTTGCGATTGCGCCACATGATCGATAGGCGAGGCGTCAGGTGCGTCCCATAGGTCGAGTGCATATCTTGACGAAGACCTACGGTCGTGCTCCAGTTATTGTCCATACGCCAGAGCATCTGTCCGTAGAGCGTCTTCGTCGAGGCTCGGTGTACGTCATTGAGATTGGTCACCTGTACGCTGCGCAGGTTCTCGTGGAGTATCTCCACACCCGCATTGAAGGTAGGCTTGTAGGGGTCTTCCGTAGGGTCGTAGTTGTACTGCATGCGCGCCGTCTGCGTCAGGTAGTTAAACTGTGGCTCCCAGGGTCCCTCCTCCTCTGTGGCGAGGAAGAAGTACTTGTCTCGCTTGTACCCCTCGATATGGTAGCTGGTCTCTATAGAGTGTCCATCGGTCGGTTTGTAGAGTACTTGTAGATTACCGGTAGGGCTTTGGTAGCGGTTCTTCTCCTTATCGTCAAAGTCCTGCATGCGTGAGTGAAAGCGTCCTGTAGCGGTGATCGAGAGACGCTTGTCTGGGGAGAGGTAGCGGAGCTTCTCTCCTATGTGAAAGGTGTAGAAGCCTGGCATCGTGCGAGGTCTATCGGCACTCACACCTGGTAGCTCGTAGTCATGCTGCTTGGCATAGCCTCCCATCGTCGTGCTGGTCACACGACCCAGTCTCATCACCAGACGACCGTTGTAGCGCTGTATGCTCTCTGTGTCGTAGTGGCTAGAGATGTTGGCTCCGAGCTTCTTGTGGCTCCGCTTTGTGATGATATTGATTACGCCGCCTATAGCATTGCTCCCATAGAGAGCCGAGCTAGAGCCTTGTAGCATCTCGATGCGCTCAATCGAAGAGGGGTCTATACGCTCTAGGTCTACGCTACTGGCCGAACCCTCGTTGGTCATACGCTCACCATCTACTAGGAAGAGGTAGTAGTCTGCCGAGAGCCCCCGTATGCTCATACGATTTTGTGTGCCGTGGGTACTCGTCTGCACGCCAGGGATTACCATCTGTAGCAGATCCTCCACAGATCGTGCCTGCACTGCTTCGATCTCTTTGGGCGAGACAACGCGGATCGGTATGGAGATGTTTTTCATCGGACAGCGTGTGCGGGTACCCGTGACGACTACCTCGCTAAGGCACTTGACCTTTGTACTGTCCACGAGTGTCGAGTCCTGAGGGAGCAGTGGGGTAGCGGAGAGAGTCCGTGCGAGGATGAGTAGAGAGAGGAGGGTGTATAGAGACCTTTTCATATAGTAAAGCTTAGGGCGTAAAAGGGAGAATAGGCTCAGTGCGCTTAAGAGACGCTTAGAGTTAAGCAAGCTCGGAGCCACAGAGAGCGGTCTATCTAGTAGCTCCGAGCGGGTAAGGAGTGATTACTTCTTGTCTGCCTGCATAGCATACTCGAGAGTGATGTGTCCCGTCTTCTTCGTAGCACTCTGATAGTCTAGGACACGAATGCGGACGATCTGCCCAGCAGCTGAGCGGACGAGAAAGACAGAGGGATCTATCGTAACCGTGGGAGGCATACCGGCCATGCTGATGATACCCTTGTTTAGGTAGCCAGGTTTCCCATCGCCCTTAGGCTCTGAGGTGAGGAGGAAGTTGGCCGACTGCTTCTCGTACTTCATATCGTGCTTCCCCTCCTTGTTGGCACCAAACTTCATCAGGAGCATACCCTCACGGTCCAGCGTCCACTCGCTATCCTTAGGAGCAGGGATGTCTGCCTTTAGATCCTTTTGTGTGGTGCGAGCAGCAGCTCCCTTGCCCTTGCCCGAGGTACCGCCGTTGGTCTTGAAGTCGTAGCGGTGCAGACCTAGATCCCACGATAGATCGGTCTCAGGAGCGGATACGCTGACCACCTTGCCCTTGGTAAAGCTGATGTAGACCCACTTCGTGTAGTCGGAAGCGTCTACGGTGATCTGCTTGGTCACCCACTCCTTCTGTGTAGGGTTGGGCGCAGGCTTCGGTTCGTCTTTGTCGCTTTTGCACGAAGCGCATAGTAGCAGCGTCATAAGCGCAACTAGAGAGAGTAGGATTGTCTTCTTCATATACTTTGTTTGCTTAGGAAATTGGTTGTTTGATTGCACTGCAAAGGTATGAAGGAGAGCCTACGCAAGTCAATACCTAAACATCGGTAATTAAGCTTGTGCCGTCCCAATACTTAACTATAAGCGTCCCATAGTACGGAGCAGGCGACCGTGCTATCGCTAGCTGCTTCGTGTGGGGAGACGAGTGCTTTTGTTAACTTTCCAAAACTCTTCCAGCGTTGGAAAACTTTTTTTCCAAGGGAGGAAAGTTTGATTGAGTCGTGGGGTTAGAGAAAGAAGGTCGAGGAGCAACGAATGCTTCTCGACCTTCTCTTGTCTTGTGGCGTATGCTACGAGGGCATCCGCCGAACTATGTGATCGCCTCTCGCTCTTAGTAGGCTAGACCCTCACGGGCTAGCTTCTCTTCCTGCTTGTAAAAGCGGAAGGTCTTCACCTGTAGCTCTACAGATGCATCGTCATCGCAGACGATGATGCTGGCTGGGTGTAGCTGCAGTGCAGAGATGGGACACATCTGCGTGATATGCCCTTCGACTGCCTTGCAGAGCGCATGGGCTTTGTTAGATCCACTGATCAGAATCATCACCTCACGAGCGTCTGTCACGGTGCCGACACCTACGGTGAGGGCGCGTGTGGGTACCTTCGAGAGGTCATTGTCAAAGAAGCGGCTGTTGTCACGGATCGTCTCGGGCATCAGACGCACCTCACGGGTACGAGAGGCTAGCGAGGAGCCTGGCTCGTTGAAGGCGATATGCCCATCGGAGCCGATACCTCCGATAAAGAGGTCGATACCTCCGAGAGACTGAATCATCTCTTCGTAAGCCTGGCACTCAGCGGTAGTGTCTTCAGCCAAGCCATTGAGGAGGTGGGTATTCTTCGGGTCAATGTCGATATGGTCGAAGAAGTTGCTCTTCATAAAGTAGTGATAGCTCTCGGGATGTGAGGGCTCTAGACCTACATACTCGTCCATATTGACTGTAATTACGTTCTTGAAGCTAACGCGTCCAGCCTGACAGGCTTTGGCTAGCTCTTGATACATACCAATAGGGGTAGAGCCTGTGGGCAGACCGATCACAAAGGGACGGTCAGCTGTGGGGCCAAACTCATTGATGCGTTTGATCACATGCTCTGCTGCCCATGCGGACATGGCAGCATAATCTTGCTCGATAACAAGTCTCATAGATTATTTGTTGGTTGTTGGTATTTGGTATTAGCGGTAAAGCTCTAGTAGCCTCTTGCCAATAGCAGCGCCTAGTTCACGCCCCTGAGCTAGCTGCTCTGGTGTGGCAGCTCCCTTGATCTCTACGGGATCAGTCACCTGCTCGAAGGCTAGCTTCTCGAGGATCTCGGGCATAAGCTTAACAGCTTTACCAGCCCAAGTGCATCCGCCGAAGTAGCCGATGAGGTGATGCTTGACCTCGCGGAGGGCTACCTTGTTGAGGATCTCACGCATCGGGGGAAAGAGTTCGTTGCTATAAGTTGGTGCGCCAACGATGAGGGCGCGATACTTGAAGATGTCACGGAGCATGTGGGAGGGATCGGCCGTGCTGACGTTGTGCACGACAATCTCCTTGATGCCACTCTGTGCTAGTCCCTGAGCGACCGCCTCGGCCATCTGCTCAGTGTGACCATACATACTGCCGTAGAGGATGACCGCGCCACAGCTCGTATCGTACTTGCTGAGCTGGTCGTAGATGGCGAGTGCCTGGGGGAAGCCGTGCTCCGTCCATACGGGTCCATGAGTCGGACAGATGTACTGTGGCGACAGACCTAGAGAGCTGTACTTCTCAAGAGCTTTCTGTACGAATGTGCCAAACTTACCTACGATGCAGGCGTAGTAGCGGTACATCTCCTCATAGTAAAGGTCGAGATTCATATCTCGGTCTATGATAGCTCCATTGAGTGCGCCAAAGGTGCCGAAGGCATCGGCCGTAAAGAGGACGTTGTTCGAGCTTTCGTAGGTAAACATGACCTCGGGCCAGTGTACCATCGGTGCCATAACGAACTGGAAGGAGAAGCCCCCTACCTCTAGAGGCTCTTTCTCTGAAACGACTACGCGCTGCTCCTGGGGGATCGGTGCGAAGTAAGAGTCGAGCATGCCGAAGGTCTTGGCATTGCCCACCACCTTCATCTCAGGATAGAGGGTGCGTAGGAGACCGATAGAGCCACTGTGATCAGGCTCCATATGGTTTACGATCAGGTAGTCGATAGGACGATCACCGATGATCGCTTTGATCTCGCCAAGATGCTTCTCAGCGGTGGCTATCTCGACACCATCGATGAGTACGACCTGCTCACCCACGAGCAGATAAGAGTTGTAGCTGACGCCATGGGGTAGTGACCAGGAGCCCTCGAAGAGGTGCTTCGTGCGGTCATTGACTCCGATATAATATATTGAATCGGTAATCTGATTACGATATTCCATAGTATAATGGTTGCTTTGTATATAGTGAATAGATTTACTTCTTGTCTTGGTGAGCGGCTTGCTCCTTGCGCCGTGCCTCCTCAGCGAGTAGACGATCCACCTCTGCCTGAGGCACTGGGTGGCGTAGGGCGTAGATGATCATGCCAACTCCGATGATGATAAAGGGGATGCTGAGCAGTTGCCCTTGGTTAAGTCCGATGGAGTCGACTAGCTTGTGCTCCCACGGCTCCTGAACGAACTTGACCTGCTCGATGAGGATACGAGCTACGAAGGTGAGCGTCAGGAGCGTCCCGACGATGAGTCCCTGATACTTGTAGCCTGCATTGCGACGCCAGTAGAGCCACATACAGATGGCGAAGACGAGTAGATAGGCGAGCGCCTCATAGATGGCTGTGGGGTGGCAAGGCATACCACCTGCCATGGTCTGCCACTCCATAGAGCGTACGAAGCGAAAGCCCCAGGGGACATCGGTAGGGTAGCCAAAGATCTCGCTATTCATTAGGTTGCCGATACGTATCATAGCTGCCACGAGTCCTACTGGTACGCAGAGTCGGTCCATACCCCAAAGGATAGGTTTGTGTGACACTTTGCGTGCGTAGATCCACATGACGATGATGAGACCGATCACACCACCGTGGCTTGCTAGTCCTCCCTCCCACGTTTTCAAGATTTCAACGGGATTGGCGAGGTAGTAGAGAGGATCGTAGAAGAGACAATGCCCCAGTCTAGCACCTACGATCGTACCGATAGCTACGTACCAAAAGAGCTTGTCAAACCATGGCTCGGGCAAGCCTTCTTTCTGCCAAATGCGATGCACGATCCACGGACCGAAGACGAAGAGCCCTACGGCAAAGAGTACAGCATACCAGCGTAACTCAAAGGAGCCGATGGTAAAGATGGCGGGGCTGACGTCCCAAGTGATAGCTAGTAAGGGTAATGTGCTAGGCATGTTGTTAGAGATTAGACCTTAGAGGTTAGAAGTTAGATATTAGACTAGCTGGGCGATCCAATCGGAGCGATCGCCGGCGAGTAGGTCTATGACTGGCACCTCGGGGAGCGTGTAGGCTCCTGGGGTGAGGCGCTGCGTGGCACGGGCGGAGGCGACCATCATCTGGGCAGTCAGAGCGGGGTTGTTGATCTGCATCTCGAAGGTGAGACGCTGGTTGTGCGTTACGCCCGAGACCCCTTTGCGCATCATATGTACGCCATGACCTACGTCCTCCAGGGCTGCGACAGAAGGAACGAAGGTGACGATCGTCTCGTCATGAGCGAAGTAATCATCGGCTAGGATCGCTTGGCGTACCTGCTCTTCATTGGCTCCTGCCTCTAGCTCCACATAGACCTGTCTGCGGTGCTGTCCGTAGCCTACGGGTAGGGTCATAGATAGTGCGTCTCGGACACCTGCTATGGCACGTGCTGCCACGGAGTGTCCCATACTCATACCTGGCCCGAAGTCTGTGTAAGTGATTCCCTCGGGCGCCATCGCCTGCATCAAGGTGCGGACGATCGAGTCGCTCCCAGGGTCCCAGCCAGCGCTGATGATGGAGACCGCTTGGTGCTGCTGAGCTACCGCCATCAAGTCGTGGCGTAGCGTAGATATCTGACTATGTATGTCGAAGCTGTCTACCGTGCAGAGACCCTGTGCGAGATAACGCTTGGCATAGTCAGGTACGGAGCGTGTCGGTACGGCTAAGATGGCGACATCTGCCTCGGGGAGGGCGTCTCCCTCTCCATAAACGGCAATGCCGTGAGCGATCAACGCTTGGCTTTGTGGATCATCGCCCTTGGAGCGACGAACTACGCCGACCAGCTCCATGTCAGGAGCGGTGCGTATGGTGGTCACCACCTGCTTGCCTACGTGTCCGTAGCCTACGACGAGTACTTTTATCTTTTGGTTCATCTGTGATATGCTATAGAATTGGTTATTGCTCACAAGCGGTAACGGCTCGCGCCATCCAAGCTACCCGACTCAAAGCCAGAGCGAAAGGCTTGCATGCGCTGTGCTGAAGTACCGTGCGTGAATGAGTCTGGGACGGCATAGCCCTGCGCCTCTTTTTGCAAAGTGTCATCCCCGATAGCGTTGGCTGCTGTGAGCGCATCCTCGAGGTCTCCCGGCTCGATGAGTATGATGCCGAGTCGCTGTGCGTGGTATGCCCATACGCCCGCGAGATAGTCGGCTTGTAGCTCCAGCTGTACACTAGCGCGGTTGTACGCTTCCTGTGAGACACGCCCTTGCTGCTGATGCAACTTGTCAGAGATGCCGAGGAGGTTCTGC
The DNA here is from genome assembly GCA_900539765.1 of uncultured Porphyromonas sp. Taxonomy (GTDB): domain Bacteria; phylum Bacteroidota; class Bacteroidia; order Bacteroidales; family Porphyromonadaceae; genus Porphyromonas. The sequence continues at coordinate 21,442 of UQDF01000020.1, forward strand.
ACGTGATGCCCCACCTCGTGAGCCGTGACGTAAGCCATGGCTAGGTCACCTGGCGCTTTGAAGCGAGAGGCGAGTAGATTGAAGAAGTCTAAGTCAATGTAAACCATCTGGTCGGCAGGACAATAGAAAGGTCCCACCTCGCTGGTGGCTCCTCCGCAACGGCTCTGCACCTGATCGGTGAAGGTCACCAGTGTCGGTGCCGTGTAGGAGCGTCGTAGCTCGGAGGTGAAGAGGTCTGTCCATACATCGTTGCAACTATTGAAGACGCGTAGCGTGAAGACCTTAAACTCTTCGTTTTCGTTGACTCGCGAGGGGTCTACCTGCTCTGTCTGTGAGCCTGGCAACGCATTGTTTGCCACCTGCATTAGCCCCGTGAGGTCTACGCCGAAGAAGAGGCTGGCCAGGACGATGACGATACCGCCGATGCCGCCTCCGAGGGCTAGACCTCTGCCTGAGATGCGTCCACGTCTGTCTTTATAGTTTGCCGAACTGTCGTTGGGTCTAAGCCATTTCATAGTATGTCGTCGTTAGAAAGGTGATACATAAGATGCGTGAAGTGCTTGCGAAAGATCCCCTCCAGCTGATGCTTGACTAGGGGAAAGTAAACCTCGCCCCGACCGATCTCTAGCTCCATCGAGGTGACTCCCTTGTCGATAAAGCCACATGGGTTGATGAGCTGGAAGTAGCTTAGGTCGGTATTGACGTTGAGCGCGAAGCCGTGCATCGTCACATAGCGAGAGGTGTGTACACCTATAGCGCATATCTTGCGAGCTTGCGGCGTATGCGCATCGATCCATACGCCCGTAGCGCCCTCGAGACGCTCCGAACGAATGCCGTAGAGGTAGAGGAGGTCGATGATGCACTGCTCCATCGTGTGGATGTACTCCTTGATCCCCACGTTGTAATGCTCTAGGTCAAAGATCGGGTAGCCCGTGATCTGCCCAGGACCATGGTAAGTGATGTCACCGCCACGCTCTATCTGGACGAGCTGAATGCCTCTAGAGTTGAGCAGATCCTCCGAGACGAGTAGGTTCGTCTGCTTACCATGCTTGCCGATCGTCAGCACTGGCTCATGCTCGCAAAAGAGTAATAGGTCCTCAGGTATCGTCTGATGCGCTACCTTAGCATCGATACGCTCGTGCCAAAGCTGTAGCTGCATCTCCAGCGCCTCTCGGTAATCGATCCTGCCACAATCCCTATAGGTAAAAGGTTCGGCACTGCTCCTCGTCAACTTACCTAGTGTACTCTGTGGCGAATAATCAGGCTCTTCTGTGTAGCCAGCCCCTGCGGTATAGCGTAGGGTCAATCCGTCGTAGCCGACGAAGACCCCTGCGGGCAATCGCTCTTGTAGCTCCGCAGTAGGCGGTGCATGGTGCGAAAGGTGAATGATGTAGCTGCGCTGTGGCTGAACCTGGGCGGTTAGTGCGAGAGCCTCCTCGATCGTTTGGTGTGTCGGGTGAGGCTTGGTGTAGCGCAGTCCATTGACAAAGAGTAGCTCCACACCTTGCAGCTTCTTCAGCTCCTCTGGGGCGATGCTCTTTAGGTCGGTTAGGAAGCCAAAGCTTCCGATGCGATAGCCTAGTATTGGCTGCTTGCCGTGCATCACCCGTATCGGCTCTATCGTCAGGTCGTATAGTGTAAACGGCTCTAACGACGAGATGGGGTGCAGCGTCAAGTGTGGCGTGCCAGGATAGCGATGTGGTCCGAAGTAGTAGTGTAGTCGGGACTTGATCGACTCTAGTACGTTAGGCTCTGCGTAGATCGGTAGCTCGGTGCGCCACGAGATAGTGCGCAAGTCGTCCAGTCCTCCGATATGGTCGTAGTGCTGGTGCGTTAGGATGATAGCATCTAGATGATCGATGCCCGCTAGGAGTGCTTGCTGCCTGAAGTCTGCGCTACAGTCGATCAGTATTCGCTTGCCCGCAGGTGAGATCACTAGAACCGATGTACGGGAGCGCTGGTCGCGAGGGTCTAGACTGAGACAAGTGCGACAGTAGCAACCCACCTCAGGTACGCCTGTGCTGGTACCTGAGCCGAGTAGCTTGACGATCTGTGGTGAGGGGAGGTTGTGACGAGAGGGCATAGGACTCAGTCTATATAGCGCACCTCGGGACGTAGTGAGATGCCGAACTTACGACTCACCTCCTGCTGCACATGCTCTGCCAGTGCGACCACCTCTTGGCCTGTCGCTCCGCCATAGTTGACTAGGACGAGCGGCTGCTTCTCGTAGACCCCCACGGCACCTGTGCGGTAACCCTTGAGCCCCGTCTGGTCTATGAGCCACGCTGCTGAGAGCTTCACCTCCCCCTCGTTGTGGGTAGGGTAGTGAGGCACGGGTGTGTCGTATTGCTTCGCCAGCTCCTCGTATTGAGCTAGAGGCACGATAGGGTTCATGAAGAAGCTCCCGCCATTTGGTATCTCCTCAGGGTCGGGCAGCTTAGCACGGCGAATGCGTATCACCTCTTGGCGAATCTCCTCAGGTGTCGGCATCGTGTCGCGAACCTCGAAAGCTTTTGCCAGGGAGGCGTAGCTCAGATTGCAGGTCGGCTCGGTGCTTAGTATGAAGTGCACGTGCGTGACGATGTAGGAGTGGTACTGCGGATCTTTGAAGATGCTGTACCTATATTTATAGTCACACAGGGCGCTCGGTATGCGGAGCTTCATCCCTGTCGCTAGGTCGACCACATCGACCGCCACGATGTACTGAGAGACCTCGCTCCCGTAGGCCCCTATATTCTGTATGGCAGCAGCACCCACGGTGCCTGGGATGAGAGACAAGTTCTCCACGCCATAGAGCCCACGGCTGAGCATCAGCTCCACAAAGTGATCCCACACGATGCCACTACCAGCCCGCACATGCTGCTGCCCTAGGTGGGTCAGCGCACTCTCGGTCTCATCGTAGTAGTGGAGGTCGTCTATCTGCGAGTAGAGGATGACGCCACGATAGGTCTCGTGTGTAAAGAGCAGGTTGCTCCCAGCGCCTATCGGCAAATAAGGCTGTGAGACAAAGTACTCATCACGTGCCAGTGTCTGAAGATCCTCAGCACTGCTGTAGTTGATCCACCAGTCAGCGGTGGTGTCGATCGCAAAAGTGTGGTACTCCCTAAGCGGATGATGCTGTTTGATCTCCATAGTTTATAGTGTCCGAAGAAGGAGCCTTAGAGTCTATCAATGCAAACTCTAAGACTCCTTTATCATGGGTTCGAGGTAAAGAAGCGATTAGCGGATCTTCTCTAGAATCCAAGCGTCCTGGAAGTCAGGAGCAAAGCGATCCTTGATCTCTTCACGAGATCTCTCAGCATCGCTACGAGAGTCAAAGCTGGTGATGATGACACGGAGCATACCAGCCTCGTTTTGACCTAGTACAGGGTTATAACCCTGAGCCTGTAGACGCTCCTTGAGGGAGTAAGCGTTGGTATGATTTTGGAAAGAGCCGACGACCACGTTGTAGGTCTTGAGCATGGTTGCGTCCTCACCCTTGACGGCCTCTAGACGCTCGCGACGTAGCTGGATGTCAGCGACAGGCTCACGAGAGACGACGACACTAGTGGGAGGAGTCTGTGCAGGAGCCTGTTGCTCAGTAGCGACTTCGCGCTGCTTTGCTTTTTCGTACACCTGACGATAAGCACTCTGCTTGGGGGCACAAGCACCCACTGATAGGAGTAGTAGAGCGGAGGATAGGATGATTAATGCCTTTTTCATATCTGTATGTTGTTTGAACTTGTTGATTCGTTGTATTCTACACGACAAAGATAGTAGTTTTTGCGGAAATACCACTATCTTTGTGGGTACTTACTAGAGCAGATGCATTGCAAATCAATGATTGCTGGCATATATCGATGCTTTTCGACTTAGGAGAGACCGATTTCTACGGAGGAATTTTCAAATCGCCACGTGGAAAAGAAAAATTCTCCACGTAGGCAAGAAAAAATTCTTCGGAGGAATCAAATGAAACTTCGGAGGAATGAAACGATAAGTCCGAGGAATTTTTTATTTCCCACGTGGAGATAAAAAAATAGCTACCGAGGAATTTCGAATTTCCTCTGTAGCGGTTTGGCGAGAGATCTTTGATTACGATGCAATTAGCTCTGGAGTAGACGTTTACTTAGGACGAAAAGATTATGATTGCATACTTACGTGGCACGATAGATACGCTCTCACCGACCAACGCCTATGTGGACTGTGGCGGGGTGGGCTACGATGTCAATATATCGCTCTCTACTTATGATACGCTGCATGGACTGGAGCGTGATGCGCCTGTACGTCTCTGGATCACGGAGGTGATGCGCCAGGGCGAGGTGTGCGATCTGTACGGCTTCTACACGAGGGAGGAGCAGGCGCTCTTTGCGAAGCTGATCACCGTGTCAGGTGTGGGGCCCGCTACGGCTCGGGTGATCCTCTCTAGTCTGGCACCACTGGAGCTGGCGGAGGTGATCGAGAGTGGCGATGATAAGCGGCTCAAGATGGTCAAGGGCATCGGACTCAAGACGGCACAGCGCATCATCGTGGACCTCAAGGGCAAGCTACCCGAGACGTTGACAGATCGTGACGATGTGACGGCCGGTATCGGTTCGCGGGCAGCTCGTGAGGTGGCTGAGGAGGCGATCTCGGCACTTAAGATGCTGGGCTTTGCGGAGACCAATGTGCGTAAGGTGGTGAAGCAGATTATGACTGTCAAGCCCGACACGCCTGTCGAGCAGGTGATCAAGCAAGCGTTGGCACAGCTCTGAGATTAGAAGTTAGAGATTGGAGGTTAGACGTTAGGAGGCTTGGGTACAACAAAACGGACTCTCGAGCGTTACATAACTGACTCTATATAATATATAGATAGACACTAGATGATCCCTAGGCGCAGGATACTATGTGCATGGCTTGCGTTGCTCTGCGCATTGGTGGGTGTGGTGAGGTTGTTCGCTATGCCTCCTCTCTCTGTATCTGCTACGGCGCTTCCTGCGGGACCAGATAGTCTGCGCTACCCAGTGCAGCCGACAGCGCCTGAGTCGTATGAGTGGCTCGAGCAGGAGTCAGCACTTGATCTGCGCACGCCGAGCGTGGTGACGCACGAGTTCGTCTTCAATCCCGCTACGGGGCTTTATCTGCTGGTCACCAAGGTGGGAGGCAAGCAGGTAGGCACACCGATCCCCTACACACTGGAGCAGTATGTCGCTTATGTGGAGCGCAATGGTGTGCAGAACTACTTTCTAGAGCGTGCAGCGCAAGATGAGAAGGAGCAGCAGGGGAAGGGGTTCAACCCGTTTGACTTTGGCTTCGAGCTGGGGCCTGCGGAGAAGATCTTTGGTCCTGGTGGCGTGCGGGTGCGGACGCAAGGCTCTGCGGAGGTATCGATGGGTGTCAAGAGCAATGCCACGGACAATCCCTCCATACCGATTCGCTCACGAAGACACACTTTCTTTGACTTCGATCAGAAGATTCAGGCCAATGTGCAGGCATCGGTGGGTACGAAGCTTAACTTCAATCTGAACTACAATACGCAGGCTACCTTTGACTTCGACAGTAAGAAGCTCAAGCTGGCCTACGAGGGCGAGGAAGATGACATTATCAAGGTGCTGGAGGCGGGCAATGTGTCGCTACAGTCCAAGAACTCGCTGATACAGGGCGGTGCGTCGCTCTTCGGTATCCATAGCAAACTTCAGTTTGGCAAGCTCGATGTGGACTTCGTCGTGAGCCAGCAGGAGGCGGAGACGAAACGCGTCTCGACAGATCGTGGGGCGCAGACGACACCTTTTGAGTTTTCGGCCAATCAGTATGATGAGAATAGACACTTTTACCTAGGACACTACTTCCGAGACCACTACAACAAGGCGATGTCTACGCTGCCCTTTATCTCATCGGGCGTTAAGATCAACCGTATCGAGGTGTGGGTGACCAACAAGCGAGGCAACTTTGACGAGGCGCGCAACATTGTCGCCTTTACCGATATGGGTGAGGCGGAGCGTGTGACGGCTCGTGGTGTCACGACGAATGGTTCGACACAGGGACTGCCTGCCAATCAGGCGAACTCGCTCTACAGCTGGCTGCTCGGACAGCCCGCTCTGCGCCAAGTGGATCAAGTGAGCCAGATGCTAGAGGGGCAGCTGCGTGGCGGTGTGGACTATGCGAAGATAGAGAGTGCACGCCGTCTGAATGCCAATGAGTACCGCATCAATGACCAGCTCGGTACGCTCTCACTGCAGGTGCGTCTCCAGCCCGATGAGGTGGTGGGCGTCGCCTTTGAGTACACCTATCAGGGCAAGGTCTATCAGGTGGGAGAGTTTAGTTCGGATCGCTCGGATCGTACGGCTGACAACCTTTTTGTCAAGCTGCTCAAGGGTTCATCGATGACCCCGACGGCTCCTTACTGGCAGTTTATGATGCGCAATGTCTACAGTCTTGGGAGCAGCGTCTACAATCTCAAGGCGGAGCACTTCAAGCTCGATGTCTTCTACCGCAATGATAGCACTGGCACCGCTATACCTTATATTAATGAGGGCAAGGTGGCTGGGCAACTCCTCACACGGGTCTTGGGTATGGATCGTCTAGACTCACGTAACGAGCCGCACCCTGATGGTGTCTTTGACTTTGTCCCTGGCTATACGGTCGATGCGGAGCGTGGACTCGTTATCTTTACCTCTACGGAGCCTTTCGGTAGTTACTTGGCTGAGCAGATAGGCGACCCTGCCATTGCCGAGCGATACGTCTATCGTGAGATCTACGATACGACGATGGTCGCAGCGCAGCAGGTGGCTGAGCGCGATAAGTTTATCCTGCGAGGTGAGTACCAAGCAGCAAATAGCGGGCAGATCTCACTCGGGGCGATGAATGTGACCCCAGGGTCGGTGCGTGTGACCGCTGGCGGAGCAACGCTGGTGGAGAATGTGGACTACACGGTCAACTACGCCATGGGTACCGTCACGATCCTCAACGAGGCAATCCTCAACAGTGGTACGCGTGTCGATGTATCTCTGGAGAATAGGGGCTTTCTCAACTTACAGCGCAAGACGGTGCTGGGACTGGACCTCAACTACCACTTTACGCCAGACCTAACGCTGGGCGGTACCTTTATGTACCTTAGCGAGATGCCACTGACTGCCAAGCCGGTCATGGGGCGTGAGTCGATGCAAAACAGCCTTTGGGGACTCAATCTCTCGTGGCGCACCGAGTCTCAGTGGCTGACGCGTATCCTCGACTACATCCCGCTCCTAGACTTGACCAAGCCGTCGGAGGTCGCACTCAATATGGAGTTTGCTCACCTGATCCCAGGACACTACGAGGGACGCTACACCAAGGGACACAGCTATATAGACGACTTTGAGACGTCGCAGAGCAGCATTGACCTGCTCAATCCCTACGCCTGGATGCTGAGCTCTACGCCGTGGCACGACCCAGCAGACGGAGCGGCGGATCTCTTCCCCGAGGCGCGACTGGTCAATGATCTGCGCTACGGCAATCGTCGAGCCTTGCTCAACTGGTTTTACATAGACCCGATGCTGAATCGTGCTGGCTCTTCGCTGACACCCTCTTACCTGCGCAACAACCCCGACATGCTCTCCAATCATTACTCGCGAGAGGTGCGTATGTCGGAGCTATTCCCCTATAGAGATGAGAACTTTGCCCAGCAGTCCTACCTCCAGACGCTCTGCCTAGCTTACTATCCCGATGAGCGTGGTCCGTACAATGTCAATAGCGATCAGGTCGGTAGCGATGGTAAGCTGATGAACCCCACCGAGAACTGGGGCGGTATGATGCGCAAGATAGACCAGAGCGACTTTGAGGCGGCCAATATCGAGTACATCGAGTTCTGGATGATGGACCCCTTCATCTATCCCGAGACGGCACCGACGAGTGGCAAGCTCTTCTTCAATCTGGGTGAGGTATCGGAGGAGGTGCTGAAGGATGAGAAGAAGTTCTTTGAGAATGGTATGCCGCTCAACGATGACCCCTCGGCAACCATCGAGACAGTCTGGGGACGCGTGCCTATTCGTCAGACGGCTGGTTACTCCTTTGACAATGCCGCTGGGGCGCGTAGCAAGCAAGATGTAGGCTTTAATGGGCTAAGCTCTGAGCAGGAGAAGACTTTCCCCGCTTATGCTGACTACCTCTCCGCAATCAGGGGCAAGGTGTCGGGCGAAGTACTCGAGCAGTGGCAGGGCGATCCGATGAGTCCGCTGAATGATCCGGCGGGTGATAGCTTCCGTCACTATCGTGACGAGCGGTATGACCAGCTGCAAGCTCCTATCCTAGAGCGATACAAGTACTACAACGGGGTCGAGGGCAATAGTGCTGAGGCGACCAATGAGACTGGCTCCTACAGCGTAGCGAGCCGTGTCGTACCTGATGTGGAGGACATCAACCAGGACAACACGCTCAACGAGCAGGAGAGTTACTTCGAGTATGAGCTAGCTCTCTCGCCAGCAGAGATGCAGGTGGGGCACAACTATATCGTTGACGAGCGGTCAGTCAATGTGAAGCTGGCCAACGGCAAGCAAGAGACGGTCAAGTGGTATCAGTTTAAGATCCCCGTACGAGAGCCGACCCGCAGGGTAGGGGGCATAGCCGACCTCAAGAGTATCCGCTTCATGCGCCTCTACCTGACGCAGTGGGACAAGCCTGTCGTGCTGCGCTTCGGTACCTTCAAGATGGTGCGTGGTGAGTGGCGACAGTATGACCGCCCGCTACACGCTCCCTCCGTCACGCCGATATCTAATGGTACGATGGAGGTCAATACGGTCAATATCGAGGAGAACGGTGACCGCAAGCCGATCAACTATATCCTCCCGCCAGGCGTCTCTCGTAGTGTCAGCCCCAGTCAGGCACAAGCCATTCGTCAGAACGAGCAGGCGCTCAGCCTACGCATCAAGCGACTAGCTCCAGGCGATGCACGAGCTGTCTACAAGAATACGGGACTAGACCTACGTCGCTACAAGCGCATCGAGCTATTTGTCCATGCCGAGGAGCTGCCCGAGGAGGGGACTCCTACGGGCAATGGCGAGATGACCGCTTTCCTCCGCTTAGGCTCTGACTACACAAACAACTACTACGAGTACAGCGTTCCCCTAGAGCTGACCCCCTTCGGTACTTACAGTGACAATGCTAAGGATAGAGAGATGGTTTGGCCAAAGGATAACAAGGTGGACTTCCGCTTTGACCTCCTCACGGGACTCAAAATGAAGCGCAACGCTGCGCAGGCTAATGGCGAGACCGACCTCTACACGCCATACTCGGTGCCCGATGCTGAGCGTCCACGCAATACGATCACCGTGATGGGTAACCCCTCGCTGAGCAATGTCAAGACCATCATGATCGGTGTGCGAAACAGCGCTGGCCAGATCAAGAGTGCCGAGATCTGGGTCAATGAGCTACGCCTGAGCGAGTACCAAGAGCAGGGGGGCTGGGCGACCAATGCTGACCTGCAGGTACAGCTGAGTGACCTAGGCTCGTTTAACGCTCGAGGCTCTTACCGCACGGCGGGCTTTGGCGCACTCGATCAGTCACTCGCGCAGAGACAGCTAGAGGATACCGGCTTCCTCAACCTCTCGACGCAGGTGGAGCTGGGTAAGTTCTTCCCCGAGAAGGCGAAGGTACGCATACCGCTCTACTACAGCTACCAAAACGAAGTGATCCGTCCGCAGTACAACCCACTAGACCAAGACCTGCTCCTCACGGAGGCACTCGACAATGCCGCCAACGAGTCAGTACGCGACTCTATCAAGACGATGGCATTGACACGGACACAGGCTCATGCGCTGTCGCTCTCCAACGTGGGGGTCAACATACAGAGCAAGACTCCGATGCCGTACGACCCAGCCAACTTTACATTCGGCTACTCAAGGTCTTGGGATGAGAAGAACAGCCCCGAGATTGTCTACGACCGCAATCGCACGTGGCAAGCTACGGCGCAGTATCAGTACACGCCTGTGGTGGCTCCGTGGAAGCCTTTTACCAAGCTAAAACAAGGCAAAGGCTCCTCCGAGGCGATCCGCACGGTCACCTCGACGCTGAGAGCTTACCAGATCAACTACCTCCCCTCACGACTTGCCTTCAACAGCTCCATACTGCGCAACTACAGCGAGCATCAGGTGCGCAACCTGATGCCTGGCGGCGCTGCTATGGCTGACTGGTCACTACCTGCTACCTTCGTGCAGAACTTCATCTGGCAGCGTGCCGCAAACATTGTCTGGAACCCCACGACCAATCTCAAGCTCTCCTTTAACTCTGGTACCAATGCCCGCATCGTAGAGCCACACGTACAGGTCAATCGTGAGCTAGCTCCTGACGACTACACGCTATGGCGCGACTCCGTCTGGCAGAGCATACGTAGCTGGGGACTCCCGATGCAGTACAACCAGACTGCAAACGCTACCTACACGCTTCCGCTCGCACTCATTCCCTTTATGGACTTCGTCTCGGCCACAGCCACCTATATGGCCTCGTACAATTGGGACCGAGGAGCTTTGACACAGCAGGGTGCCTCTATGGGCAATGTGGTGCGCAATCAGATGAAGCTCGATGGACGGGTCAACATCCTCTTCCAGACACTCTACCGTAAGTTCGACTGGTACAAAGATTACGAGAAGCGACAGAACAAGAGCAACAATCGTGACAACCGCTCCGCCTCTCGCCGAGATGCTCGTGCCAGTCGCTCAGATCAGGAGCCTGCGGACAAAGCTCCTGAAGCCTCACAGCGCAAGAAGCCTGCGCCACTGCGCTTTACTAAAGAGGTGGTCCTACGTCCTGACACGACGATTACCATCAACCACCAGCTCGGCAGTGCTAAGCCCGAGGTGACCGCCAAGGATTCGCTCGGACACAACTACCCCGTCAAGTATGCCGTGGTCAATCCCAACAGCATCACCGTCACCGGCACCGACTCCGTCACGATACGGGTCAATGTCTACGCTGCCGACAAAGCTCGTGAGATGCGTATGGAGCGCGTCTATCCATACATTGATGCGGGTATCTCCTTGCTCACCTTCCTGCGTGACATCTCCCTCACCTACACCCGCACTTCGTCGCTGCACTTGCCTGGCTTCCTTCCCGACATCAAGGCTGCGGGCGGCCAGGGTTACCCGATGCAGGGCGTTATGGCTCCAGGTCTTGCCTTTGCTTTTGGCTTTACTGACAATGACTTCGTCCGTGAGGCGGCGCAGCGTGGTTGGCTTCTCAAGCAGGCGGAAAACATCAACCCCGCTATGTACTCCCTCGCGGAAGACGCTACGGCACGTCTCAACCTCGAGCCCCTCAAAGACCTCAAAGTGACGCTCACCTGGGACTACCATACCAATAAAGCGGTGCAGACGCAGTATATGTTTGAGGGAGCTCCCGAGACTTACAGCGGTACCTTTACCGCCGGAACCATCGGACTCAAGGGCTTCTTCGCCAGTGCTAATGCTGGCGATGGCTACAAGACGAGTACCTTTGACAACCTCCTCAGCTACCAGCAGGAGATGGTGCAGCGACTGACCAACCAATATAGTGCTATCGCCGGAGCTGATGCGCCCGAGGTGCGCCCCAACAGTCCCGACGTACTGATCCCTGCCTTCATCGCTGCTTATACGGCTCGTGGTCTAGACGGAGCGACGCCTTTCCACTCGATCTGGCGCACCCTCCCCAACTGGAGCATTACCTACACGGGGCTGACTAAGATTCCCGTCTTGGCAGATCTCTTCCGCAACTTCTCCCTCTCCCACACCTATCGCAATAGTTATAGTGTGGCGAACTACAACTCCTTTATCTCGTGGCAACCGATCGCGCAGGAGCAACGCATGGGCTACATAGAGATGCCCGCTGATGATGCTACTGGTGGTGCCAATGGTATGCGTCGTGTCGCCTCTTCTCCCTACGATATCACGCAGGTCTCCATCCGTGAGTCCTTTGCACCGCTCATTGGGGTCGAGATAACTTTGCAAAATGGACTTGGCTTCAACACGCGCTGGAACAAGTCGAGAGATCTGATGCTCAACCTCACCTCCTTCCAGGTTATCGAAAACAGCCGCAACGAGATCTCCGTCGGGATCAACTACAAGGTCGATGACTTCAGCAAGCTCATCGGCATCAAGCGCCGAGCACCTCAGCGCACGGGAGCACAGGCGCAGGGAGGTAATAAGGAGAACCCACTCTTTGCTTCGGGCGGTGCTATGACGCTGCGCTGCGAGTACTCGTACAATCACTCCTCGATGCTCATTCGCAAGATACAGGAGTCCTTCACGCAGGCGACCAATGGCAACGTGGCGCACGTCATCAAGCTCAGTGCCGACTACGCTCTCAGCCGTATGCTCACCATACGAGGCTACTTCGACTGGAATATGAATCACCCGCTCGTGAGCACCGCCTCCTTCCCCGTAAACAATACCTCCTTCGGCGTCGCCCTCCGCATCAGCCTCACCCAGCAGTAACGCCCAGCTCGATACGCTCTCTGTGCCAGGTCGATACGCTCTCTGTATCAGGTCGATACGCTCTCTGTGTCAGCTCGATACTTGTAGCCCTTTGTAGGGACGCACGGTCTGTGCGTCCGTCCTCGTTAAAGTCTTGACGCTGTAACCTTTGACACAACGGACGCCATCCGACTAGACACTAGCGAGTGTTCCTACAGCTGCTTACACGTAGTAATTTCCGATTCTCCACGTGGAAAACAAAAAATCTCCACGTAGGCGAGAAATAAAACTTCGGAGGAATCAAATGAAACTTC
>UQDF01000021.1 GCA_900539765.1 uncultured Porphyromonas sp.
ACACGATGGTGTAGCAATCCCCGTTGATGTTCTTTTCGTCTATGCAGATGGTGGAGCCCATATTCTTCTCATTGAGTATGGGGATCTTCAGATCAGAACTTACAGTGCTTTTAGCAGAAGACTTGCCTGGAGATCGTGAGGCTCCAGGCTTCTGCAAATGGCGTTGGTGCGCTGGGCTTTTGTATCCGCTCAGGACATCTTTGTACCAGCGAAAGAGTTTCTTCGAGCTCATCCCCATACAGTAGGCGACTTGCCCGATACTGGTGGGCTTAGACCCAATCAATCTCTTTTAAAAAATCGCCGAAAGCCTTGGTCGCTTTCATGCCTTTTTCATTGTATGAGTAGCTGTTGGTGTAGCTCTTTTGCTCTTGTCGCTGCTCTTGTTTTATCTTCCAGCGACGACGCTTGAGATAGAGGAAGACCTCCTTGCCCATAGCTGGGAAGGTCTGCAACTCGATGTAGTTCGTATAGCCGTCTAGGACTACGTTTGAGAGGTCTCCGTTGACCTCTTTTTTCAACTCTGCTGGGATATGGTCAGTGTCTTCTTTCTCTACCATATAGATGCGGTAAACACCGCTTTCTTCAACCAACTTCTCGAAGTCAAAATCTTGAAGGATTTCTTGGGGAGCGAACAGCTCAATCCAATCTAGTTCTTTAGTCATGTCTGAGGTGGTAAGGGGGGAGCCGAAGAGCTCTCCACATTCATTTGGGGGTGCAAGTTAATCAATTCACTTCAGTTAGTTTTTTATGGGTGGCTTCTCCCCCAGCACCTCAAAATAGGAATTAGCCCTGTATGCAGTCATAAATTAGTCTTCAGAGTCCGCTTAGAGTCTTTTGAGGGCTAAAAAAAATTCTATTCTGGTCCTCCATTTGGTTAAGTCGATAAATAATACTACTTTTGCAGTGTATTACGTGCTCATAGAAATTACTCTTGAGCTATAGGCAATACACTAACATGCTATAAACTAATCAGAAACAAACCAGTAACAAGACAAAGTATAATTATGAAAGTAAAGCTCTTTCTGATCTCCCTCTTGTTGGGAGTAACGACTCTAACGCTGAGTGCTCAGGAGACTGTAGCACCTCAAGCTGGCACAAAGCCTGTCTACAAGACAACCTTTGAGCGTGGCACAGCAGCAGATCATTGGTTCCTTACACTACAAGGTGGTGTGGGAGCTCAGTTTCTAGAAGGCAACGAAGAGAAGTCCTTTGGGGATCGTCTTCAGATGTCTTACTCACTCTCTTTGGGTAAGTATTACACACCTTCCTTTGCTACACGTCTCAATCTAGTTGGAGCACAGGCTCACACCTATTACATGGCGGGCAACGAAGTGATGAACTACGAGACTAGCTTCGTAGGTGCTCATTACGACTTCATGTTTGACATCGTCAATCACTTTAGCCCTTACAACGCTAAGCGTGTCTTCCACATCATCCCATTTGTAGGTATGGGTTACAACATGAAGTTTAACAAGTCATTTGAGGATCTTCATCACACTGCAGCTGTCGATGCTGGTCTACAGCTCCAGTTCCGTCTAGGTCGTCGTGTTGATCTCGTTATCGAGGGTAAGGCTATCTACAACAACTTCAACTTTGACTATAGTGACTGTCCTAAGGCTAACGCGTGGAATCCTAACGCATACAACGGTCTCTACGGAGCCCTCACAGGCGGTCTTAACTTCCGTATGGGTGGTGTCGAGTGGACAGAGGTTGTACCTATGGACTATGCTCTGATCAACGATCTAAACAGCCAGATCAGCTCACTACGCGCAGAGAACGCAGAGCTCAGCAAGCGCCCTGTATCTTGCCCTGAGTGCCCAGAGCTAACTGCACAGCCTACTACGAGAGAGGTTATGTCTGATAAGACGATCCTCTTCAAGTTCGATAGCTCACGCATCGACAAGAACCAGATGATCACGCTGTACAACGTCAGCGAGTATGTCAAGGAGAATAATACACCTATCCTAGTCATCGGCTACACCGATACGACTGGAGATGCTACCTACAACCTAGGTCTCTCAGAGCGTCGTGCTAAGGCTGTCACCGATGCCCTTGTCAATGACTTCGGTGTTTCTCCTGATATGATCACTACTCAGTGGGAGGGTGCTACGGATACGCTATTTGACACTAAGGCTTGGAATCGTGTCGTCATCATACGTTCTAAGTAAGTCGCATAGCTCACTCAAATCATCAATCTACGAATTAAACACACTAGAAATATGAAAGCAAAAGTATTTATGCTATCACTCGTTGTCGCCCTGACAGCTTTTGTGGCTCAAGCTCAGGAGGCTCCTGAGGTCGACAACCGCCCCGCATATAAGACGGAGTTTGAGCAAGACCCTGCAGCTCACTGGTTCATTGAGCTACATGGAGGTGCTGCTATGCTACCTTTTGGCAACAAGGCTAATGAGGACGCCGAGTTTGTAGATCGTCTCTCACCCGTTGTCAGTCTCTCTTTCGGACGCTGGCACTCACCATACTTTGCAACCCGCTTGCGTGGTTATGCTTGGAATGTATACAGCTTTGAGAAGCCTGCTAACGAGGTCGTTCGCTATCAGAACGTCTTTGGCGCAGCTTCACTCGAGTTTATGTTTGATCTAGTCAACTACTTCGCTCCATACAGAGAGAGTCGTGTCTTCCACCTCGTTCCCTTCGTCGGTCTAGGTGCACACATGAAGTTCTACTCAGCAAACGATGAGAGCGGTGATAAGCTTGGTACAGAAAATGACTACAGTGGTCTCCTCAATGGAGGTCTCGCACTCAAGTTCCGTCTAGGCAAGCGTGTCGACCTCAACCTCGAGGGTCAGATGATGGTATCTAAGAATAACTTCCAAGGTACTCAGACAGTTCATCAGCCTGCAGATGTTACAGCTCTTGTATCAGCAGGTCTAACCTTCAAGCTCGGTCGTGTCGCCTTCCAGCCGATCACTCCTATGGACTATGAACTAGTTAATGACCTCAATGGTCAGATCAGCTCGCTACGCGCTCAGAATGCTGAGCTCAGCAAGCGTCCTGTTTCTTGCCCTGAGTGTCCAGATGCTCTAGCTCCTGCATCGACTGTTAACGTTATAGAGAACGTCGTAGCTTTCCGTATCGGTAGCGCTAAGATCGACAAGAACCAGATGATCAACGTATACAACTCTGCTGAGGCTGCTAAGGCAAACGGAGGTAAGATCTACATCGTCGGCTATGCTGATGAGCAGACTGGTAATCCTCAGATCAATATGTCACTCTCTGAGCGTCGTGCTGAAGCTGTCAAGAATGCCCTCATAAACAACTACGGAGTCAATCCTAACGATATCGTTATCGACTTCAAGGGCGACACTGTACAGCCATTTGCTACAAACGAGTGGAACCGCGTTGCGATCATCAACATCAAGTAAGCGACAGCAACGATAGCTACTTCTCACATTGTCATGGCATGACTCTTTGCTAGATAAGGTCTGACATGTAGAGGTGCAAAAATCTAAATATAAAGAGAGGTGGTGACCGATTGGTTATCACCTCTCTTTGTTTATACGTGCTATCTTGAGCACGGGAGGCACTTGATGAGCAGTGATCGTCGTGTCAAAACGAGATGTCGCCCTATAGAGACGCACGGCTCGGAAGCAGACCGTTGGTGCGTCCGTTGTGTCAAATGTTACAGTGTCTGATGGCTGGACTCGTCGTGCTGATGTAGTTTGTGTAGGGGCGGACCTGCGTGTCCGCCCCACAGAGCATACTGCGCTTCGATGAGGACGGGCGGACACATAGATCCGCCCCTACCAATCGTTACACGTTCCTAATCTCTGACCTCTAACCTCTAACCTCAGACTCGATAGCCACGTGGGGATTTGACATTTCCCACGTGGCTATTTTCTATTCTCCACATAGGCGCAAATCATTTCCTCCGAAGTATCATTTGATTCCTCCGAAGTTTTATTTCTCGCCTACGTGGAGAATTTTCTTTTTCCACGTGGGCGTTTGAGATTTTCCACGTGGGGATCCACTCTTCGAAGGTGAAATCATATCGAAGCCTGGCCCCCTGTCTATCACGTGTCAGTGTTGCGCCCCAGCACCTCCAAATTAGCCTGTACGAAATTGCGAGTAAATCTGAAGCTTTGCTGATCTGGTTGCTTTTCAGTACCTTTGTGGGAGATTTTGGTTAGTGGATAGGCATACCGCTCACTACACCTATGCGAGGTGTAGCGTATGTCACACCACTCTAAGAGGGAATCAGGTGCAAGTCCTGAGCAAACCCGTTGCTGTAAAGCTCACCATAGGCCAAGGTGCCATCTAGCTAGATGAGACCACTGTCCCGCTAATGTTACTAAGGGATGGGAAGGAGACACCTTAGCGAGCTAAGCCAGAAGACCTGCCACAATCGTTGTACACATCAGCCTGCAACGTGGACTTTGCAGTACGATACGCTTCTAGTTAGGGGCAGCTCATATGAGCCCCACCTTGTACTAGACGACTAGGATAGATACTCCTAGTCTATAGTTCGTTGAGCCGTAATGACGTAGAGTCTACCATGCAGTACTGAGACAGTATTTTGGATTATCTAGACTCTATTGATATGAGACATATCTACTTGCTTGTACTGCACAGCCTCACTGGTTTACTCCTCTTAGGTGTGGCGACACTCTCTGCGCAGGAGAGTCGCATTACGGAGGTGCTCGCTTACCACCCCGCTCCAGGACAATTTATGGGTAGCGAGGCGATGGCGAGCCAAGATGTCACCACTTACGCTGATCTTCTTCGCAAAGCGCAGCAGCGCCTTGTCGAGGAGCATACCTTCCTCTCTCTCGGTGGGTGGGGTGGGTACATTGTCGTGAGGATTCAACCCGCATTGGTCAACCAGCCTGATCAGGCGGACTTTGCCATACTGGGCAATGCTTTCATCGGCAATGCGGAGCCGGGAATCATCTATGTGAGCCAAGATGTCAATAGCAACGGACTAGCGGACGACCCGTGGTACCGCATCCGTGGCAGCGAGGACTATCGTAGCAACCTAGACTACACAATCACTTACTACAAGCCAAAAGATCCATACAAAGACCCCATCGCCTGGAGCGACTCGGAGGGAGAGTCGGGGCTCATACCGCGCAATAAGTACCACACGACCAATAGCTACTATCCGCTCTGGGAGGGTGATAAAGTGACCTTCACGGGTGTCCTCCTGCCTGACTGTATGAAGCTAGACCCTGCGACTGGGCAGTGGCGATCTGAGCCTTACGCTTATGGCTATGCGGATAATCATCCCAACGACTCCTCGGGCAGCCACATTGATATAGATAGTGCGGTCAATGCCGCGGGTGAGCTGGTACACCTAGATCGTATCGACTTCCTTAAGGTGCAGACGGGCGTCCATCAGCAGACTGATGTGACGGGTGAAGTGTCGACCGAATTTACGGGCATCAAGCCTCTCGCCAAGGGCTCCAGCATCGTCTCCCCCACAGCGACGCCCGCTGTACGTCTCTCCTATAGCGACAAGCAGCTACAGATCGAGAGCGAGGTGAGCGGTACGCTATACCTATATAATATAGACGGGCAACTGATCCTAACGCATCCGCTCTCTGTGGGTCGTACTACGGTCGCTTTGCCCGCTATGGGTGCTTGTTATGTCGCACTCTTGCGCCTAGAGGGCGGAGCTACGACATCGCAACGTATATGCAGACAATAACAAACTATATATTCACTCAATTACTATGCAAAGAACAGTAACGACAACGCTCCTGCTACTCTGCTGGTTACTCCTGCCACCGATCGTGTGGGGACAAGAGGACAACGAACTCTTGATGCCCACAGATACTTGGAGCAGTAACGAGCATAAGGTGGGAGATACCCCGCTGATCCTCTACGATAGTGGAGGAGTCGATGGCAATGCTCAGGCATACAAGACGGGGAAGATCCTCTTCACGCCAGAGCAAGCTGGCAAGTGTATCGAGATAGAGATACAGGAGCTTGCTTTAGACAATCAAGACGAGCTTTACATCCTCGAGGGTGCCGCACCTTTCTCTAGTTGGTCTTCTCCTAATGAGAAGTTAATTATCAGGAAGTTTACCAAGGAGGATAAACCGACGCTACCCCTTAAGCTTCGCTCTAGTGACAAGTCTGGTAAGCTAACAATCGGTAGCAAGACGAAAGCTAATCCAGGCGCCGGCTTTAAGATCATCGTACGCACGGTCGATCAGCCTGCGATCAAGGTTACCTCTATCCTAGAGGACAAGAGTGCTAGCCACGACCCCTACATCGGTGAGCAGTCGCTCATCGTCTCTAACCTCAAGGTTACAACCGAGGGACTAGCCAAGGCTCCCCAGCTGACGGCTCTGCACTATAAGCTCAGCGAGACAAAGCCGAGCGACATCACGGCGATATACCTCTACGAGGTGAACAGCCGTAAGCCCAAACAGCTAGACGCTAGCAAGCTACTCGGCAAGACGACCGAAGTCTCTGCCGAGGGTACGATCACACTCTCTAAGGAGTACACGCTCTCTGAGCCTAACCATGATCTAGTTCTGGTCGTTGACCTCAAGAGCGACGTGGCGGCTGGTAGCCGTATCAATGTCGCGACGACGAAGCTCACGACGACTCTCGGCGATCACGCCGTAACGCTCCAAGAGCCTAAGACGCTCACCGTAGAGGATGCTTACGCACTCGCTAAGACTCCGAAAACTTATACCATAGGTGATAAGTCGCTGACACTATACGATGATGGCGGTAAGTATGAGCCGATCAGCGAGAAGTTTGACGGATACGCTGTCTTCAAGCCTGAGACTGCTGGCAAGGTGATTCAGGTAGACTTTACGAAGCTAGATCTCTTTAGCTACTCTTCTATCGGTCGTGCCGACCTAGTTGAGGTGTACAATGGCTCAGAGGTCAACGCTGACAACCTCATCATCAAGCTCAACAAGGAGAAAGCTTACAAGGCAACTTCGACAGCTCCTGATGGTAGTCTGACGATCCGTCTCGTAACGAATACGGGGGTTCCCAAGGCTGGCTTTGAGGCTCTAGTCTCTCAGATTGCACCTATGCCGATGGCGGTCGACTCGCTCTCGGGTAGAACCATCGAGGTCGACACCTTTGCGATGCCTATCAATGCAAGCGTCAAGCAGGTCGGTATGGTTGCTTTCACGCTCGTTGCTAAGGGAACCAAAGACCCTGTCACACTGCAGCGTCTAGACCTAAGCTCTATCAGCAAGAAGACAGACGTAGCGCAGGTGGCTCTCTACTACAGCCCGATTGTAGATGACTTTACGAAGGCTAAGGAGATCGCTCGCTGGGACTTTGCCGAGGCACTCACCGCCACGCTCCCCACGCCTCAAGCATTGCGCGAGGGCGCTAACCACTTCTACCTAGCTGTAGACCTCCAGGAGACTGCTCACAAGGGCAATAAGATCAACCTCTCTATTGACAAGATCCACCTCTCAGCAGGCGAGAAGACGCTACCCGAAGAGGAGCGCACTCGCACGGAGGCTCTAGAGGTAATGAATAAGATGGTGCTCACTCTCGGTAAGCATCATGTCAAGGTGTACGAGACTTGGGACTTTATGCCTCAGCTCAAGCACAAACTTACCACGGGATATGACACCGATGCAGGCGAGCGTAGCGTCACCTTTGAGGCGACCGCTCCAGACAACGTCATCCAGCTAGACATCAATGAGTGGGACTTCTACTACTCCTCTTGGGGTAGCAAGCCTACGCTCAAGATTTATGACGGCAAGGATGCCACGGCTCCTCTGCTCTTTGAGCTAAAGCCCAACAAGGATGCCTACAAGACGAAGCCAGCCGACTACATCCGCTCTACGCAGAAGGCTCTGACCTTCGTCTTTGATGCTAAAGGCGCTTCTGGCTCGCTAGGCTGGCGTGGTCAGGTCAAGCAGTACCTGCCACAGGACATGAAGGTTGACTCAGCCTCTGCAAAGCAGATCGAGCTACCCTTCATCGCTGTCGGATCAGAGCAGAACCCAGTCTTAGCTCTTGACATACATACGATCGGAGACCGCAAGCCGATCCATATCGATGGTCTCACGGTCAACCTCAAGGGTGGTGCTCCTCAGATCGAGCGCGTAGCTCTCTACGCCGCTACGGCCGAGGGTACGCTCGATGCGAACAAGCTCATCGCAGCTACTCAGGTAGAGCCAACGATGCAAAGCGTAGACCTACCGACCGACTCACTGCAGAAGTACGGCACGCTGAAGGAGTTTGCCAATAGCTACATCCTCGCACTAGACATTCGCAAGGATGCTCCAGCAGCCGACAGTATAGACGTGGCTATCGCCAAGCTAACTGTTGCTGGTCAGCCTATTGACGTTCGCAACGCAGATCCTAAGGGATCGTACAAGCTGGTCAACATCTTCAACCACCCATCATCGGGTGACAATAAGGAGGTGACGGTCACCACGCCCCTATCGTACTACGACGAGGGCGGTCCCAATGGCAAGGTGCTCAAGAACACAGGGTCGTACGTAACCTTCCTCCCAGCCCATGAAGGCGAGGTGATAACCCTCACGATCGACTCAATAAATCTACGAAGAGCCACCTTCGGCATCTACTCAGGACGTGACCATACAAATGAGAGCAAGCTGCTCTCCACAGGAGATAACAATATACTCAAGCAGACTGGTGTCAGAACCTTTGTCTCGCAAGAGCAGGACGGCTCTCTGACGGTCTACTTCAAGGGTTCAGACACTTACACTTTCGGGTGGGCTGCTCGTGTAGAGAGCGTCAAGCCTCGCGACCTCTTCGTCGAGAAGGTCTCCGCCGTGGCTCTCCCCGCAGACAAGCAGGGTGTACTCTCGGGTAGCTCACTGCCCGCTGTACGCATCGACCTAACCACCGCTGGTGAAAGGGGCAAGACGACCCTCGAGAAGCTACAGCTAGAGATCTCTAGCGAAGGCATCGAGGAGCTCGCACTCTACGCTACGGGAGCCATCGATGAGTTTGACGAAGCTCATCTGATAGCGACTGTCAAGCCACTAGCTACGCAGACGGATGTCATCTTTAAGCTTGACCCCGCCGATACACTGACACTACCACGCACGCAGTACTACTGGGTCAAGGCTCAGCTCGCTGGCGACCTCAAGGCAGGCACACCCATCTCGGTTACCGCCAAGAGTGTGACCATCGGAGGTGCCAAGCACGATGTGACGCAGGAGAAGCCCTTTGACACGAAGACGCGCCAGGGCGGACTCCAAGGCACACTCCGTGTTGGCTCTAGCAGTGCAGCCACTTACAAGAGTCTAGCTGCAGCCGCTAAGGATCTAACCAAGCAGGGTGTCTCTGGTGCTGTCACCGTTGAGGTGGAGCCGGGTGAGTATCCTGAGACAGTTCTCCTCGAGCGTGTCCCCGGAGCCTCTGCCAAGAACAGCATCACCATCGTTGGTCTTGGCAACTCTCGTGACGAGGTCGTTATCTCTGCCAATGGGTATAACAAGCCTATTGGAGACGATGCCTATCGACGTTACTATGGTGTGATGACCGTACGCAATACCCCCTACGTGACGCTGCGCAATATGACGATCCACTCGACAGACCTCGGATTCCCAACGATGGTCTACGTTCAGGAGAACTCATCGCACTTCACGATGGACAATTGCCATGTCTACACCAAGAACACAAGCAATACTGGCTACAATATGTCTCCGCACCTTGTTAAGATAGAGGCGGCCAGCAACCCACACGCACAGAGCTGTGATGTCTTGGTTGAGAACTCGCTCTTTGAGGGTGGACACATTGCTCTACAGATTGGAGGTACCAGTACTGTAGCCAACCCCGTGGGTAAGGGCTACACGGTGCGCAACAACCGCTTCGTAGATCATAGTGGCAAGGCAATCTATGTCATTCGTTCCTCCGAAGTCCTTATCGAGGGCAACGAGATGGTACAGCAGATCGCTCCTCAGAGGGAGTACATCGGTATCGATGCGACCTTCCACACAGATGCCAAGGTCATAGGCAACGACTTTGACCTGACACAGCCCGAGGCCTATAAACTCAGTTCACTACACGGTATCTCTGTCCGTGAGGTGCAGGGCGAGGGGCTACTCGTTGCCAACAATGTGATCCGCATCACGCGTGGCTCTTCTGATAGCCGTGCCTTTAAGGCGAGCAACGTTACGGGACTGAACTTTGTCTTCAACACCGCTATAGCTCGTGACGGTAAGAGTACAGCACTCCTTATGCTCAACGGCGATATCTCTTCGTCTCAGCTCTCTGACAACATCCTGCAGAACCGAGACGGTGGAGGCATCCTCTTTAGCAATCAAGCTCTCCCCAATGAGCAGCTCACCTGCGACCGCAATGCGCTCTACACCTCTGACAGTGAGGGTGTACTGATCACCGCTAAGGGGACAAAGTACGACGCAACCAACTATCAGGAGGCGACAAAGAGTACAGCATCTAAGGTCGTAGAGGTTGCCTTCGTTTCTGACAAGGTACTCTACCCGAAGGATATGACCGTACTGCCACAGGGAACTCCGCACGTTGCTGTCACGACGGACATACTCGGAGCAGCGCGTGACAAAGAGCATCCGACCGTTGGAGCTTATGAGCAAGATCCTAATGTGACCGACGAGGCTCCCAAGCTCATCAACAAGCAGGTAGTTCGTGCGCTACATCAGTCTGCTACGATCTCTGTCGAGCCAGATCAGATGACCGATGTCTACCTGATGACGATCGCACAGGGTGAGGAGGCTACGACAGCTCCAGACGCTGAGACGATACGAGACAAGGGCACGCACTTCACGGCTCTTGCCAAGCGTACGACTGAGTTTACCATCATGGGATTAGAGCCTGAGACCACTTATGAGGTTTATGGACTCCTCCACGGTACACTCAATAATAAGGAGACCGAGCCTGAGCTCCTCTTCACCTTTACCACCACCTATATGCCTACACGAGTGGCTACCTTTGAGAAGGACAACCGCACCATAGAGGGTGATGTCGTCTACTCAGGCACCAATAGCTTCGTAGGTGTCAAGGTTGTCGAGGACTTCACCCGCTCACTCAATCAGATAGCTGAGATGGCGGGCGATAAGGTGACGATCACCGTGACCAACTCTAAGGGCCGGATACCACAGCGAGGCTTCTCGCTTATGGCAGACCGCCCCGTCTATATGCGCATCGATGGCGGTACACGTATCACCCTTCCCGCTACTGAGCAGGAGTGGGCTTACGTAGATCTTGCTCAGAGAGGCGACATACGTGAGGTGACTCTCGAGAGCCGTGGCAAGCTATGGATCGACGACTACAACGGCGATGCCCTTGCTATGCAGCTTGCTATCGCTCCCGTGACCATCAGTCTCGGGCAGCAGGCTCAGCTGACGGCTGAGGTGATCCGTGGCGTAGCGCCTTACAGCTACGAGTGGTCACAAGGCGACTCGCTACAGACTGTCTCTGTAGCTCCTACGCAGACGACACGCTACAGTGTCACTGTGACTGACGCTGCGGGTAGCCAGGTTACTGAGAGCGTCTATGTCTACGTCAATGGACTACACGGCGAGGCGATGGTAGCAACCTTTGAGGAGGAGCCACTCGCTAGCGAAGAGCCGTACTATCAGAAGGCTCCATTCGGCAGTGGTTCGTTTGCTTTCTCCAACAGTTACAACGCTGAGTGGAATAGCTGGAGCGGCTTTGCCCTAGCAGCTAGTGCCGACACGACCTACACGGGCGACTTTACGACGCAGCAGTACAACAATGTCGTCGGTGGTGGTCAGGAGCTGGAGGGTCAGTCCAAGCAGTATGTCGTGGCTTACTGTCCTGGCGATAATCCTCAGTGGGGCTCTTACAATCCCGTCGTCACGGTTATGCCTAGTAGCGACCGTAAGGTGCAGCTCGAGGGTGTCTATCTGACGAATACGGCCTGGGTCAAGAGCTTTGCTACCAAGGGCGACAAGAACTTCGGTCGTCCCGCCTTTGAGGAGGGTAGCTTCTTTATCGTGACCATCACGGCTGACAATGGCAACAAGGTCGAGGTACCACTCATCGACTATCGCAATAAGAAGCGCGAAGTGGTCAACGACTGGAAGTGGGTCGATCTCTCCTCTCTCGGTGAGGTCAAGACGCTCAAGTTCTCCGTCGAGTCGAGCGACAGCTATGCGCCTAGCTACTTTGCTATGGACAACCTGCACATCAAGCAGGATGCCTCTGCAAAGCCCGCCAAGGAGCAGATAGCTCTCGAGGTGATGGCAACCACCGAAACGACAGCACAGGTACGCTGGCAGGCGCTCCCCACGCAGGTGAGCTACACGGTAAGCTATCGCCCCGCAGGTGCTGACGCTAGTGAGACGCAGACGATGCGCCTCGATCCTACGCAGCAGCTTCGCTCGCTAGAGCTTCGTGACGGATATGTCTACACCACCCTCGAGGGGCTGCAGATGGGTACACGCTATGAGGTATCTGTCGAAGCAACTATTATGCCCGCTATGCAGATTGTGGCTCAGGGTAAGACCACCTTCACGACACAGGCTATCGATGGTAAGCTAGATGCTAAGCTCGTCGCAGGCTCACTGCAGGCTCAGAGCTTCTCCATCTCCTTTGCTACGATTGACAAGGCTGAGAGCTATATGGTCGAGCTGGCTAAGGTGGACAAGGAGGGTAACGCTATCACTGTCGATATCATCAGCATCGCTGCTGACGGCTCGCCTCTAGGCGAACTCTCACCACTCCAGGGTCTGCCCACGCTACAAGATGGTCGCATTACGCTACCGCTCGTCAATCTCAGCGAGCAGACCGCTTACCGTGTGACCGTCTCAGCTCGCAGAGGCGAGATGACACTCAGCTCTGAGCAGCTCATCATCGTCACCCCACAGGCGACGGCTATCGACGCTATCGACGGCGAGACGGTACGTGTCATAGCGACCCCCGAGGGTATCCTCGTGATGGGTCTACAGGGTGCGACCATCGAGCTCTACACAGCTAGCGGTGCTCAGGTAGGTCATTACCAGATCACTGAGCCTGAGCAACTCATCGCTGAGCCATTCCAGTCTGGTGTCTACATCGTCGCAGCCCACAAGGCGGGCGAGGTCAGCACCTTCCGACTGATCCTCTAGCGATAAGCTCTAGACGGAGCTAGCGCTCCATAAACTTCGTAGCCCCACTCGGTCATCGTACCGGGTGGGGCTACTGCTTTGTAAAAGGGGTTTAGCTGTTGGCTGTTGGCGATTGGCTGTTAGCTAGAACCACTAGTGCCACTAGAGTCACTAGAAAAATACTCTAATCTCTAACTCTTCGTCCTTTGCTCGACAATCTTATGGGCGAGGTCTTGCCACTGCTCGCTCTTCTCGTAGAGCTTGCAGCTTCCCTGAGGCACACGGAGCGTGCGAGGTGTACCAGCTACACTAAAGAAAGCCATCATACCGACCTCTATCTGTGCTGGGTCTGCTACACGGATCTCCACATCGCAGAGCTTATCGCAGAAAGCAAACGCCATATCTCCGATCTTACGTACCCCCGCAGGTATCTTTAAGACTTCGAGGTACTGGGCATCGTAGCAAGCGTATTCAGCGATCTCTCGTACTGTGTCGGGGGCTTTGTAGAAGTCCTCATACAGCCCCGCGGGGTACTGGATCAGCTGCGTCTGATCCTTGTTATATAGGACACCATCGACAGAGGAGTAGTATGGGTTGCTCGGATCTACCTCAATCTCGAGGAGCATCGTACAGTCGTGGAAGGGGGAGACCCCAAGACGTGTCGTCTGCGCTGGCAGAGACATAAAGCTGAGACAAGAGCAGCGGGCGAAAGCATACGACCCCACCTCCTCTAGATGATCTCCCAGCATGACCTCCATTAGAAAGTAGTTGCTCGCAAAGGCTAGCCCCGCAATCTTGCGCACCTCCTCAGGCAGTGTAAACTCCTGCTCCTCCTTACCCGCTGGATAGTGTACCAGTGTACTCAGATCTTTACTATATAGGATGTTATCCCGCACGACAAAGTGCTTACTCTCAGGGGCTACAGCAATCTGCGTCATAGCTAGACAGTCTGCAAAGACCCCATCGCCTAGACGCTCTACCGAGGCCGGAATCAGCACCTCCGTGAGGTCGCTACAATTGCTAAAGGCCATCTCCTCAATCACCCGAATGCCCTCCGAAAGCGTGAGACTGCTGAGCCGGATGCACCCATTGAAAGCGTTGTCCCCGATCTCCTGCACATTGCTTGGGATGACCAATTCTTGGAGAGCCGCCCCCGTAAAAGCACTACGATCGATCCGCTCCACCGAGTCTGGCAAGTCGAGCGCCCTAAGAGAGAAGCACTCGCTAAAAGCAAAGGCTCCCACATGCTTGAGTCCCGAAGTCAGCTCCAGTACCAGCAGATCGCTGCAAGACTCAAAAGCGCCCTCGCCGATCTCCGTGACGCTCCCTGGGATCGTCACAGACTCTAGGCTCTGGCAGCAGGCGAAGGCACTCTCTCCGATCTGCGTCACCCCCTCGGGTATCTCAACGCTCTTGAGCGCTGTGCAGTCATAGAAGGCGTAGTCACCGATACGGGTCACCCCCTCCTCTAGCACGATTGACTCGATCTGCTCTCTGAACTCTTGCCACGGGGTTTCTGCAATAGGGTAGTTGGGTATAGCACCCGCACCTGATAGCGTGAGCGACTGCTCCTTGGGGTCGTATAGCCACGAGAGCTGCCCCGTCTCACCGCTCTGTGGAGTCTTGATCTTACTCATTGATTTAGTCCTTATTTAGTTAGCTTGGAGATCCACTCGGCGATCAGTTCTAGCACCTCGGGAGCGATCGTCTCGCTGATCTGATAGTATTCGCTTACGGCTCCTGTCGTCGCATGTTGGAAGAGGTGGTTCAGCCCCTCCAGCTTGTGCACTTGGCGTGGTGTCTTCATCGGGAGACTCTGCTCGATGATCGCTAGATGCTTGTCCGCCAGCACCTGTTGGTCTAGCGAACCATTAAGCGCCAGCACAGGGCAATGCGTCTGCGCTATGTCCCCCTTCGGATCATACTGCGTGAAGTAGATAAGCCAAGGCGTCAGCCCATCGGCAACCTTTTTGAGTTCCAAAACTAATCCGATAGGAAGTTGGTAATGTCCCTCCGACAGCACCTTGGTGACCAAAGCCTCGCCACGCAAGTCGCTCTGAGCTGCTAAGTCAAAGGTCGCCATCGTAGCTCGCAGATACTCTGTACGAAGCTCTTCCGACAGCCCCGCTTGAACAAGGCTAAGACCCATCTGGTCTTGCAAAACATCCTTGCCTGGTAGCGTGCTACCCGCTAAGCTGATGACGAAGTCAGGGATACCGCGAGCTGCTAGCATGAAGGCGATGGTACCGCCCTCGCTATGCCCCAGCACGCCCACCTTGTCGAAAGCCTTCCGACCACGTAGGTAGTGGACCGCCGCCGCAGCATCGTCTGCTAGCGTTGCGGTAGTCGCTTCGGCAACAGTGGCCGAGTCTATATCATCGTGATAGCCACGATCGTCGTAGCGCAGCGTCGCTACGCCATGTCGTGCTAAGTAGTCCGCCAGCACAGCAAAGGGCTTATGCTCCGCAAGGGTCTCATCACGATCCTGTATACCCGAGCCTGAGACAAATAGCACGACCTGCTCCACACGGCTCCCCGCCTGATGCTCGACAGGGTAGGTGAGCGTGCCGTGGAGCGGTGCCGTGCCGTTGTAAAAGGTCACCTCCTCCGTCTCGTAGGGGTAGGGGGGCTGTGGCGTCTGCGGACGATCAGCCTTGGCGGGCTTGCTGGCTCGTACGAGTGTGAGCGGTAGCGACATGCCTCCCTGTGCGAAGGTACCCACGATGGTGTCGCTACTCGTTAGCTTACCCTGATAGCGAATGTATAGATTCGGTATGGTGATGACAATGCCCTCGGCAAGCTCGATCGTTGCCTCGATACCTGTCGCCATCTGCGATGGACTATCCATCGTGCAGCAGACACGCTCTTGCTGATCCTTGAAGATGTTGAAGCGGAGCGGTAGCTCCGAGCCTGAGACTTGTAGCGCTCCCTCCCAGATGCCGAGGGGAGCTGCCTGCCCACTCTCTTGTTGCGCTGAGAGGAGCAGTGCGCCACAGAGGTAGCAGCAGAGGAGTATGAGTAGTTTGCGGATTGAGGTCATAGGTTTAGTTATAATGGTTCTGTTTTGCTTAGAGTCCGTGCACTTTGTTGGGGTTGGCTTTGATAAACTCCTTCCAGCTCTTGGCACTCACGTTGGACGTAGCCACCGCATTAGAGGTTTGCAGGAAGTGGCAGTAGGCTACCGCCAAGCCGTCGGTCGCATCGAGCTTCTCGGGCATCAGTTCGGCGGGAATGCGCAGCACCCGCTGTAGCATCGTCGCCACCTGCTCTTTGGAAGCTTGCCCCGTACCCGTGATCGCCTGCTTGACACGCATCGGCACATACTCCGCGATGGGTATGTCTCGGCTCAGAGCTGCCGCCATAGCGACCCCCTGCGCCCGCCCCAGCTTGAGCATCGACTGCACATTCTTGCCGTAGAATGGTGCCTCCAGAGCCATCTCGTCAGGGAGGAACTCATCGATCAGCCCCGCTACACGGCTATAGATACGTCCTAGACGGGTGTAGTGGTCCTCGTAACGGCTCAGCTCGATCACCCCCATAGTGAGCATCTCGGCCTGCTGCCCCCGCACGGAGAGTAGTCCGTAGCCCATCACGATGGTGCCAGGGTCGATGCCGATAAGGATGCGCTCGCCACGTGACTTGCTCATAGGGCGATCTGTCTCATCGGGGTGACATGGTATAGGACGCGCTCGCCAAAGGTCTTGCCCAGTAGCTCCAGTCGCTCGCATAGTACCCCAGAGAGATAGTGCTCCAGATCTCGCTCTTGCTCTAGGGAGATGAGCAAAGCTAGAACCATATCGTCCATCGGCTGCGCCATCTCCATGACAGGCGCCTGTGCCATCACCTCTAGGAGATCCACCTGCGCCACGCCCTCATCGCCACGTAGCTGTGGCACTAGCGTAGTGCGTAGGAAGTTATCGAGGAGCTGATACTCCTGAGCTTTGATAAAGAGAGAGACGTTGACTCGATACATAGGATATTGTCTTTGATCTATAGAGGTGCGCTCGAGAGCCACCCGAGGTATGATGCAAAGATAACAAAAATGCCCCTGTGGAGACTGTTGACTTTTGCAACAGCCTCCTGTGGAGTGCAGAGCGCCGTCCTCGATCTCGCAAAGCTCACGACTAATCCGACGAGACGAGTAGCGGTTTGTCTAAGCTAGAAGATTAGAGATTTCTCTAGTGGCATTAGTATTTCTAGTAGCACTAGTGCCTTTAGCCAACAGCTAAGAGCCAACTGCCAACCTCTTCCCCACGTGGGGATTTTCAAACCTCCACGTGGAAAATAAAAAATGCCTACGTAGGGACGAAATGAAACTTCGGAGGAATCAAATGATACTTCGGAGGAAATGTTTCGCCTCCACGTGGAGAATCAAAAATAGCCACGTGGAGAATTGACATTTCCCACGTGGCTATCGTGTCATACTTTCGTGTGACTAGTACAGTAGTCCAAACATCCATAGGGGAATTCGGTTGCCACCCCCAGTTTCTATATCGTCCACTGCGAGGTAGCTGTCTGGCGTGTCCTTGATCTGTTCAAAGGTCTTGCTAGCGCCCCCCACCTCAAAGAGGTATCGACCATCAACGAGGAAGTCTCCCTTCGGAGGCAAAGTAACAGTGGCTACTGCTTGGAGCTGGTTATTGAAGAAGGTCTCCCGTTTGTTCCCTACATTGACTGGTACCCCTAGAGCAGCCATCAGATTGGTATTACCTAGGTATATCTTTTCGGGTGATGAGATGCGCTTGTAGCTCTTCTCTTCTTTTGTCAAGAGAGAGAGAATCTGCGCCTTGTCTAGTGTGTAGAGCATCCTCAAGCAATTATCACGAGTGGTCTCCAGAGCTTGTCCTAGTTTGTTGACATTGGGTACCAGTGGTACGCTCTGCGCTATGATGGCCAGTAGCTTTTTGGTCTTCTCGACAGTGGCGTATGAGACGTTTTCTACAGCAGGCATATCACTCTCGATGACGAGGGTGGCGATCGCTGCCAGCTTGAGCAGATACTCCTCACCTGCCTCTAGGCTAAAGGGATAGCACCCGCTCGTTAAGTAGTCATTGAACGCCTTGATGATCTTACAGCGAGAGACGATATCCATAGATATGGCAACATGATCTCTGAGCAACTCTTCGAGCGAGAGGGCCTCCATATCTATCAGTCCATAGAGTCCTAGATACTCTCTAAAGGACATCACGGGTAGCGTGTATAGAGATTGACGGCGCGAGAGGTCGACCTGCGAGTTGTCTATCTCTAGCATCGAGGAGCCTGTGTATACGATGTTGAGATCGGGGTAGCTATCGTAGAGATTCTTGAGGATGATAGCCCAGTCGGGGTACTTGTGTACCTCATCAATGTAGAGATGTCTCAGCCCATGATTATACAGATAGGCTACAAGGTCGGTGAGACTATGAGCCTTGAACCATATATTGTCTAGGGAGATCCATAGCGCATCGTCTACGTGGCTAAAGCGCTGCTTGATGTGTTGCAAGAGGAGTGTCGTCTTGCCAGCGCCACGAGTACCCCGTATCCCTATGAGCCTCGACTCCCAGTGTATCTGGTCGTGCAGAGCACGCACGAAGTGGGTGTTTATCAGAGCCAGTCGGCGATGATAAGTGGCTAGTAGTGGAAGTATCTCTTGCTGCTCCATACGCTAGTTGAGTCTTTGATAAGTACGGAGCTAAGGTACAAAATAACTTTTGGAAAAGCGACTTTTCGCACGAAAGTAGCTTTTCGAAAAGTGGTTTTTGGAGCAAAAGTAGCTTTTCAAAAAGTGATTTTGGTAGAAGGCGGGGATGAGGCGCTAGAGCTGGGCGATGAAGTTGTGCAGGTAGTGGCGCCCGTGGTCGGAGATGTAGCTCTCGGGGTGAAACTGCACGCCCCATAGTGGCAGGCTGCGATGTCGTAGCGCCATAATGGTGCCG
This sequence comes from uncultured Porphyromonas sp., assembly GCA_900539765.1. Lineage (GTDB taxonomy): Bacteria > Bacteroidota > Bacteroidia > Bacteroidales > Porphyromonadaceae > Porphyromonas. Next base: position 18,926 of record UQDF01000021.1, read on the forward strand.
TCGGACTGTGCGTGTGCCGTGACTTGTAGTGTGTCGGGAAGGCTGTCGGGCTGCACGACCCACGAGTGGTAGCGCCCGATGCGGCTCCCTGTGGGGATGTCTCGTAGCAGTTCGTCGTGATAATCGATGATGAGTTGGTCGGTATGCCCGTGGAGGGGCGCTCGGAGCTGCGCTAGATCGGCACCGCAGTAGCTGGCGAGTGCTTGATGTCCTAGGCAGACGCCCAGCATCGGCAGCTCCGTATGGTAGCTGTCTATGAGCTGCATCAGGTGTGTCTGCTCACTGGGTATCCCAGGACCTGGAGAGAGCAGGATGCCGTGACAGTGTGCGACCATGGCGGGCGTGATCTGCTCCGTGTAGTGTATCTCCAGGGTGCACTCGTTGAGCTGCCGCAGGAGCTCTACGAGGTTGTAGACAAAGGAGTCGTGGTTGTCAGCTATCAGTAGATGTTTCATACAAGCTACGAAGATAGTATATTTGCGGATACTAACGACGCAAGTGGTCACACTTGACGAGTAATGATTTGTAAGGAAACACGGTCGTGCGTCCACATCGCCCTGTAGGGAAACATGACCGTGCGTCACTACAAAGGGTTACTCGTCTCGTGGAGCGGATACATAATGCAGAACGAGTGAATGATATGAAGCAATCGATGATTGATAGGCTAAACGAACTGGGAGGGCAGGGCAAGCCGTTTGTCTTCTGCCTAGACTATGAGATGGACGAACTGATCCTCCTCGAGGAGCCATTGGCGCAGCAAGAGTTGCGCTTCGATATTGGCGGCGTGACCAATAGCTTGACACGCTCCGTGAGCGATACGCCGGCCGTGCTACAGGCCACGCCGATCAGCGAAGAGGCTTACGCAGAGCGTTTCGCTGTGATCCGTCATGCACTGGAGCGAGGCGACAGCTTTTTGGCCAATCTGACGGTGGCGACCCCCATAGAGCTGAATGTCTCGCTGGAGGAGGTCTTCCTTCGTTCGCAAGCTCGCTATAAGTGCTATCTGCCAGGACGATTCGTTTGCTTTTCGCCTGAGACCTTCGTGCGCATCGTGGGGAATGAGATCAGCTGCTTCCCGATGAAGGGGACGATAGATGCGACCCTGCCCAATGCTGCTGAGACCATCCTCAGCGACTACAAGGAGACGGCCGAGCACTACACGATCACCGATCTGATACGCAACGACTTGAGCCGTGTGAGTCAACATGTCGAGGTGAGACGCTTTAGGTATATCGATGAACTGGTTACTAGTCGTGGGCACTTGCTACAGGTGAGCTCGGAGATCGTTGGGCAGCTTGCTCCTGACTGGCGCACTCATCTGGGAAGTATCCTAAGCGAACTGCTCCCGGCGGGTTCTATTAGTGGGGCGCCTAAGGAGGCGACCGTACGGGCGATTGCTGAGGCGGAGGGGGAGCCAAGAGGCTTTTACACAGGCATCTGCGGATACTTCGATGGGAAGACGCTAGATAGTGGCGTGATGATACGATTCATAGAGCAGCAGACTGATGGTGCGCTGCGTTACCGTAGCGGTGGCGGGATCACGATCAATAGTCACTGCGCGGAGGAGTATCGAGAGGTGTGTCAGAAGGTTTATCTACCATTCGTATGAGTCGAGTACCACTATTACTGGAAAGCATCCGCTATGTAGATGGCGAGCCTGAGCTGTTGCCACTACACCAAAAGCGGATCGACCGGTCGCTTGCTGCGTATGGCATCACGCCTCACTGGCGACTGGCGGACTATCTGGCGCAGCACCCATGTCCTGCATCGCTCGTGGGGGTGGTCAAGTGCCGTCTCCTATACGATGCTGAACCCCTGGAGGTGGACTACGCTCCTTATCATCGTCGTACGATTGAGTCGCTGAGAGCCGTCGCTGCGCCTGCGTTGGACTACCACCTCAAGTGGGCCGATCGGAAAGCCTTGCAGGCACTACTGGAGTTGCGTGGTAACGCAGATGATATCGTGATTGTCAACGGGGAGGGCTTGCTCACGGACAGCTCCTATACGAATATCGCTTTGCGCCAAGGAAACCACTGGTACACGCCTCGTGTGCCACTACTCGAGGGGGTGCAGCGCGCGCATCTGATCGCTGAGGGGGTACTGACGCCTCGCGATATACCGCTCGCCACACTACCCGCCTACGATCGCATCGCCCTCATCAATGCGATGATGCCGTGGTCGGAGCGTATAGAATTAGAGGTTAGAGATTAGAAGTTAGAGGTTAGAGAGACGAGTAGTCCTTTGTAGGGACGCACGATCTGTGCGTCCGTTGTCGAACAGGTCAAAACCGAGTATTGACTCCGTAATCTTTGACCCATCCCTACAGCTGGTTACACGTCTCGCTTTAACGGGGACGGACGCCCTCTCGCTAGACACTAGCCGAGCGTCCCTACACAGGGTTACACGTCGAGAACTTCCTCTCTCGACAAAAAACAAGCTCACACCTAGAGTAGCGTGTACTCTAAGTGTGAGCTTACACATATCTAGATAGTCTCGCTACCTAGAGTATGCAACCTTATGGGTTAGAGAAGTGGTGCGATGGGGTACTAGTACTCGTCAGATACGGATAGCTTAGCGCGACCCTTGGCGCGACGCATAGCTAGTACCTTGCGACCTGATGCAGTCGCCATGCGAGCTCTAAATCCGTGCTTGTTCTTTCTCTTACGGTTCGATGGTTGGAATGTACGCTTCATATCGGTATGTCTCTGATGCTTATGATTACTATGGTGAAGAACTTACTTGCTATGAGTAAAAGCTTCAGTTGGCAAAGGTACAAAAAATATTTTTACCAAGCACTATCCTGCCGAAAACGTCCAGGGCTGCGTACATTTCACCCGTTAATGCAATTTCTCAAGAATGATGTTTTGATGACTTCATTGGGTGTCTTATAGTTTAGGTTTTTACGGGGTCTATTGTTTAGTAGGTTCTGAAAGCGTCTAAGGTCTGCGTCAGTTAAGTCCTCGAAAGTAGAGGACTTAGGGATAAACTGGCGTAGCAGTTTGTTTAGGTACTCAATATGAGGTTTATCCCAGGATTGATAGGGGTGGGCAAAGTAGACGGGAGTTTTGAGAGACCTCTCTATGGTCTTAAACTTGGCAAACTCACTTCCATTGTCGGTTGTGATCGAGTGTAGTAGTCCCATCTTCTTGTAGTACCCCAAGAGCTTGATTCTCCTGAAATACGCTCATATAGAGCCTCTAGATCATCTTTGTACTCTTTTGCATAGTCTTCTATTTCGTACCAAGAGGAGCAGCCAGAGAGAGTAGCCGTGAATACCGTCGTAAGGCTGTATCCTAGGGGGAACTTTTTGCATCGATTTATGCGTGGATCTTCGACCATTAGAAGCTGATTGAATATGCTCATAGGATCTTTATATGGTATTGATTACCAGCTATAAATGTGCGAAAAAGCTACGACATGGACAAGCTTTTTGAAGAGGAAAATGAAGAGTTTTTGCGACTATGTTGAGTCCCATTTTTAGGCCCTTCATTCTTCCCTCAACACCAAAATCAGCTTTTCATTTATAATGCGTCAGCTCTGGCCGAAAGGTGGCGTAAGTAAAGTAATTTATATAACTTTGCGACATCGGTCAGCTCCTGCTACAAGTCTGGCTTTCTAGTTAGAGGCAAGGTGATGTGAGGTGGGCTGCCGTGGAGCGTGTCGCACGAAGTGGTGACGCGTCTCGCTGTGGGGCTACTACATACATATGTAGTGATACTCACAAATGTGTAACGCAGTAAAATGGTAGTATGTCATCTCTCCTACGATAGGGGAGTGGCGCAGTATGATGTCGGATTTGGTGTCGCCCTTTAAGACCTTTCTCAAGCAGCACGGCTATCAGCTGACATCTGAGCGCATGGAAATCGCTCAGGTGGTCAGTCAGCAGCGTCGTATCTTTACGACAGAGGGGCTGATGGCTCAGCTTAAGGAGGAGGGCTATCGCCAGAGCCGTGGCACGGTCTATAGTACGGTGCGTCTGCTAGCTGAGTCGGGGCTGATCGTACAGCTCCCGCAGGCGAGCGAGGCGCATTATCTGACCAGTGAGCAGGCTAGTCTCTATGCTGTCTGTTGCTGTCGCTCTTGTGGTGCTGAGGTGCTCTACAGACAGCCTCGACGTCTTCAGGCGCTACGTCATACTACTACGCATCGCTATCGCCTGGCACAGCCTCTGCTGATCTTCTACGGACTATGTCAGCGCTGCGAGCGTGAGATGGCTAAAACGAATAACAAGAAGTCAGCGATCCAGTCGGGAAGGCAACAACAAGCCTCCTGAAGTCGCTGACAGATAGAGATATATTTAAGATATGAACAAGAAAAAGGTAGACGTCCTACTCGGACTACAATGGGGCGATGAGGGCAAAGGCAAGATCGTTGACGTCCTGACCCCAGGCTATCAGATGGTAGCACGCTTTCAAGGAGGCCCTAATGCGGGGCATACACTAGAGTTTGAGGGACAGCGCTACGTATTGCGTTCGATCCCCTCAGGTATCTTCCAGGGCAACAAGCTCAACCTGATCGGCAATGGTGTCGTACTCGATCCCGTCCTACTACGTGAGGAGGCTGAGCAGCTAGCTCAGAGCGGGCATGATATCAAGAAGCGACTAGTCATATCCCGCAAGGCGCACCTGATCCTCCCGACGCATCGTCTGCTAGATGCTGCTCAGGAGCTCTCTAAGGGTGCTGCTAAGATTGGCACCACGGGCAAGGGCATAGGCCCTTGCTACACAGACAAGGTGGCTCGCACGGGGCTGCGCGTCGGTGACATCGAGCGAGACTTCGAGACTCGCTACAAAGCTATACGGGATCGCCATGTGGATCTCTTGCAGAAGATGGGGGCTGACCTCTCTAAGCTGGGGGAGATGGAGGAGGCTTTCTACCAATCCATTGAGTACCTCAAGGACTATCAGTTTGTAGATAGTGAGATCCTCATCAACGAAGCTCTGGAGGAGGGGCTGAACGTCCTTGCTGAGGGTGCACAGGGATCGCTACTAGACGTGGACTTTGGTACTTATCCCTTTGTGACGAGCAGTAACACGGTGAGTGCTGGTTGCTGTATCGGTCTCGGCATCTCGCCCAAAGCGATAGGTCGCGTCTACGGTATCTTCAAGGCATACTGTACACGTGTCGGTGCAGGTCCCTTCCCCACAGAGCTACAAGATGAGGTGGGGCATCTGATGGCAGACCGTGGTCATGAGTTTGGCGCAGTGACGGGACGTCCTCGTCGCTGTGGCTGGATAGACCTTGTAGCCCTGCGCTACACGATCATGCTCAGCGGTGTGACTCATCTGATTATGATGAAGAGTGATGTGCTCGATACGCTCTCTACGATTAAGGCTTGTGTCGCCTACCGCATAGGAGACAAGGAGTACAAGAATATGCCGTACTCCCTCGAGGCAGATATAGAGCCTATCTATCAGGAGCTCCCAGGCTGGCAGACACCACTAGATGGCTGTCGCTCGGAGCAAGAGCTCCCAGACGCCTTCCGTCACTATGTAGCCTTCCTAGAGGCACAGCTACGAGTACCAATCTCGATCATATCTGTAGGGCCTGACCGCTCACAGACCATTATGCGCAAGCTCAACAATGAACTATAAAGAAACGGTAGACTATCTCTACCAAGCGACCCCTTGCTACCAAAACCAAGGGGGCGATGCCTATAAGCCTGGCTTAGAGCGTATGCAACAGATGTGCGAGGCTATAGGCAATCCACAGCGATACATCCGCACCATCCATGTGGGCGGTACCAATGGTAAGGGCTCGACCACCTCGCTCATAGCCTCTGTGCTGACAGCTGCTGGCTACAAGGTGGGACTCTTTACCTCGCCACACCTAGTGGACTTTCGTGAGCGCATACGGATCAATGGCGAGATGATCTCCGAGGAGGAGGTGGTCGCTTTTGTCGAGCGGACACGTCCCCTGATTGAGTCTGTCGGACCCTCATTCTTTGAGTATACGACCTTGATGGCGTTTGAGCATTTCCACACCCATGATGTGGACTACGCTGTCATCGAGGTGGGGCTAGGAGGGCGACTAGATAGTACCAATGTGATACTGCCTAAGCTCTCGATCATAACCAACATAAGTCTCGACCATACGCAATATCTCGGCAATACGCTTGAAGCGATTGCCTATGAGAAAGCGGGGATCATCAAGAAAGGCGTCCATGCAGTCATTGGGAATGCGGGAGGCTCTGTGCGTGAGATTTTTGAGCAGGTGGCTGACGAGCGTCACGCTCCGATTACCTTCTGCGAAGATGAGCACACGATCAAGCGATACGATGAGCTACACCCTGGCATGCGACTAGACACGGTCGACTATGGACTCCTAGAGACACCGCTCTCGGGCGATGCACAGCTGGAAAATGCGCATACCGTCTTGACCGCATTGCGCATCCTTGACGACAAAGTACTCGACACGCCACTCACCCATGAGGTGGTGGCACGAGGCTTTGCGGAGCTGTACAAGCTATCGGGACTACGTGGTCGCTGGGAGACGCTCTCGACGGATCCACATATCGTCTGCGATACGGCGCACAACCCAGCTGGGGTCGCTGTCGTAGCACATCAACTAGAAGAGGAGACCTACGACCACCTATATATAATAATAGGTATGAGTGCCGACAAGGATATAGATACCAACTTGGCTCTCTTGCCCTTGTCGGCTCGCTACTACTTCTGCACGACGGCATCACAGCGTACGCTACCTGCCGAAGAGCTTCAGCAACGGGCTGGGACTATCGGTCTCAGGGGAAGAGCCTATCCCTCGGTAGAGGATGCGCTACAGGAAGTCTTGGCGCATGCTAATGCTGGCGACTTGATCTTCGTGGGCGGTAGTAACTTCATCGTGGCAGAGCTACTCAAGAGCTATCCCTTGATACAAAAAGAGCGTCCACTCCCTACGGAGGGCTAGACGCTCTATCTATAACTACGCATCAACAAACTAAACATACTACATAAAGTAATGACTGAAACTATGCAACTAAAGACCTTGCGAGACAACGCAGGGATGAGGTGGCTAGCACTGGCACTAGTCGCACTCACGATGTTTTTCGCCTACATGTTTGTAGACATCCTCTCACCTGTCAAGACGATGGTTGAGTCCGAGCTCAATTGGAACTCCACCGTCTTCGGCACCTATGGAGGTAGTGAGTTCTTTATCAACGTCTTCTTTTTCTTCCTCATCTTCGCAGGTATCATCCTAGACAAGATGGGAGTACGCTTTACCTTCCTCCTATCAGGCTCTCTGATGGTGATCGGAGCTTTGATCAAGCTGTACGCACTGAGTCCCGCCTTTAATGCAGGGGGCTTCGGGTATAACTTCTTCAATAGCTTCTGGCCCGCTATGCCAGCCTCCGCAAAGCTAGCTTGTGTGGGCTTTGCGCTCTTCGGATGCGGTACAGAGATGGGAGGTGTGACGGTCTCTCGATCGATCGTTAAGTGGTTTGAAGGCAAGGAGATGGCTCTAGCTATGGGTATCGAGATGGCCGTGGCTCGTCTTGGTGTCTTTGCTGTTTTTTGGCTCTCCCCAATGATCGCTGAGAAGTATGGTACGGTACGCGCTTCTGTATTCTTTGGCACATGTCTCCTTGTAGTAGCTCTACTCCTTTACGTGGTTTACTTCTTTATGGATAGGAAGCTTGATCAGCAGCTAGAGGCTGCTCATGCTGCTGTAGAGCAAGAGGAGGAAGAACCCTTTAAGTTTAAAGATCTCGGGCATGTTTTTGGCAATTCGATGTTTTGGATCGTTGCAATCCTCTGTGTGCTCTACTACTCAGCTATCTTCCCCTTCCAGAAGTTTGCTACTGAGATGCTTGTGAGCAACGTGGGCTTTGAGCCAGATGTGGCTGCTAAGATCTTTAGTCTCTTCCCAGTAGGAGCTATGGTGATAACCCCAATCTTGGGCTTCTACCTAGACGCTCGTGGTAAGGGGGCGACGATGCTAATGATCGGTGCTATCCTAATGATCGTCTGCCATGGTACATTTGCTTTCTTCCCATTCAGCACAGTCTCTCACGGGCTAGCTACCACAATTGCCGTCGCAGCCATCGTAGTACTAGGTATTTCCTTCTCACTAGTTCCTGCAGCTCTATGGCCTTCCGTACCTAAGATTATCCCAGCTAAGGTGCTAGGCTCTGCTTACTCAGCTATCTTCTGGATTCAGAATATCGGACTTATGGCTGTGCCTATGCTCATTGGTGCCATCCTTGATGCTAACAACCAGAACGTAGCTCCTGGACAGCCTAAGGATTACTTCCAGGCTATGCTCGTCTTTACAGCATTTGGTGTAGTAGCTCTCATCACGGCTATACTCCTTAAGGCTGCTGACAAAAAGAAGGGCTATGGTCTTGAGTTGCCGAATATTAAGAAGTAACTTATCCATCGGGGAAGGGGTTCTTTTGGCGTATGACGTCGTACCTTTTAGTGAAGACTTAACTAGAAGGTGTAGGCTACTCGCAAAAATCTTCGTACATTTGTGCCAAGAGAGCTGGCTTCACGTGATAGCACGCTCCAAAAGAACTACCCTTCACACCGAAGAAATAAGATAACTCGCTATATGGAAATCAAGAAATCACCCCACGCAGACCTAAGAAGGACGATACCCTTGTCGCTGGCTATGGGTTTGGTCTTAGCTTTAGGTGTCCTTTATACCGCTCTAGAGTGGACCTCTACAAAGGACAATAGTGCAGATGAGACGATCGCACTAAATATCGCCGACATAGATGATGCGCTCATCATTCACGAGCAGCAAGAAGAGCAACCTGAGCCAGAACCTGAGGCTCCACAGGAAGTCGTAGAGGTAGCACTACCTGAGGAATTTAAGGTTGTAGACGATAATAAGGAGGTTGCTAAGATTTCAATCGTCTCTGTAGACCAGGATCGTGAGCTACCACCGCCACCCGTTATCGTGCAGCCTGTACAGACGGTCGAGGAGCCTGAGGATCAGATCTTCGAGATTGTCGAGAATCCCGCTGTACCTCCTATGGGTGATATCCCTTCAATGCTTAAGTGGATCGCTAATCACATCGAGTATCCACAGAGCGCTCTAGACAACAACATCCAGGGTAAGGTCGTACTCCGCTTCGTCGTGGAGAAGGATGGATCTATCGGAGATGTAATTGTGGCACGCAAGGTGGATCCCGCACTAGACAAAGAGGCTATACGTGTCCTTAAGTCTATGCCTAAGTGGACGCCAGGTAAGCAACGCGGTAAGCCTGTACGCTCTTACTTTACACTACCTGTAGCCTTCGTACTAGGCTAGTGCAAAAGGTGTGAAACTCTTTCTGTAATAACACACAAAGCTATCGGATGATATAGGTGTCTCCCTACGTTGTTGACTAACCCGCTATTGCGTAGATTGGATAGGTAGACAACTATATCACCCATTAGCTACATGTCACAGAAAGTTTCTATACCGATACTTATTTAAGGGATGTCTCACACATTAGAAGCAAAAGATCTGGGAGCTTGTCGTCAGATAGTGCAGGAGACACTGCAGCGTCTGAAACTAGATAAGCGCACTCCTCAAGCGCTCTATGCTCCGATACGGTACACGCTGGAGCAAGAGGGAGCTAAGCGCGTGCGTCCAGTCTTGGCTCTCTTGATGCAGACGTATTTACGTCCTGAGGCTCCCCTAGTAGCTTCGCCGATAGTAGCTCTAGAGGTCTTTCACAACTTCACGCTACTACATGACGATGTGATGGACAATTCTCCCGTACGACGCGGTAAACCCTCGGTCTATGCTAAGTATGGACTGACACCCGCCATCCTCTCGGGAGATGCTATGCTCATTCTAGCTTATCAGATGCTTACAGAGGGTGTCTCTCCTGAGATGCTCCCTGATCTGATACAGGACTTTAATAAGATGGCTACGCTCATCATGGAAGGTCAGCAACTAGACTTGGAGTATGAGCAGCTAGACTATGTCTCTAAGGAGCAATACTTAGAGATGGTCGGCTATAAGACAGCGGTCTTGATAGCCACGGCAACGCGCTTTGGAGCTATCCTCTCGAAGGGGAGTGTTGCTGAGCTCGAGTCTTCTTATACTTTTGGGTGGAACCTCGGGTTAGCCTTCCAGCTTCAAGATGACTACTTAGATCTATACGGAGATAGCGAGACCTTTGGCAAGCCTCTCGGCGGGGATATCCTAGAGGGCAAGAAGACTATCCTCCATACACTCGCCTATGCTACTGCTTCTCAAGCTCAGCGGCAAGCACTCACAGAGGCAATGAGGAGATCTAACGAGCAGGCTGAAGAGAAGATCTCTGCAGTCAAGGCTCTATATGACGAGATCGACGTAGCTACTCAAGTACAGGCACTCGTGAGAGACTACTTAGCAGAGGCGCAGAAAGCGTTAGACGCTCTGGAGTCTACTTGTGGTAGAGAGGCTACGCAGTTGCGAGCTTTTGTAACCAAACTAGCTGAGCGCAATACTTAAACGCTAAGTCCTTAGCGAAGGACTGGCATCTTCTAGTGAAAGGGAAAAGCTTCCTTTGGCTAGAACAACGAGGTAGGACAGAGATGCTGATAGATACCCACACACATATATATGGTGTCGAGTATGACGCTGATAGAGATGCTGTCATCTCAGTAGCTTCTCAGGCAGGGGTGGGCTATATGGTTATGCCCAATGTAGATCTCACGTCACTTCCTCTACTAGTCGAGACACATCACGCCTATCCTGATCGTACCGCGATGGCTCTAGGGCTACATCCCATCTCGGTGGAGGCAGACTACGCAGAGCAGCTACGTCAGTTACGCCAATACATAGCTCAGTCTAGCGAGGCGATCGTAGCGATAGGAGAGATCGGATTAGACTTCTATTGGGATCGCACCTATGCCGAAGAGCAGCAGAGAGCTCTCATCGAGCAAGTCGGATGGGCTACAGAGCTAGATCTACCCGTGATACTGCATGTACGATCAGCATTAGACGAGACGATCGATCTCTTGACATCACATTTCGCTCCCGAGAAGCTCCGTGGAGTCTTTCACTGCTTCGAAGGCGAAGAGACGCAGCTACAGCGCATTTTGGATCACTTGCCACTGATGATGATAGGGGTCAATGGCAATGTAACCTATAAGCGGTCTCGTACCGCTCGACTGCTGTCTCAGATACCTCTAGACAAGATGATACTAGAGACAGATGCACCCTATTTGGCTCCTATTCCCCAGCGGGGGAAGCGCAATGAGCCAGCATATTTAGTTCATACAGCTAGCTATGTAGCAGATCAGATTGGCATCCCACTAGAGAGCTTGGCAGAGTATACGACAAGTAACGCTATCCAGCTCTTTTCGTTAGACTTAGTCGATTAGCCGAAGTTTGTAATAGATCACAATGCTTCCCGAATTAGATTGAGAAAAGCGAGATTAGAGGTCTAGATGCGTGCTAAGTCGCCAAATTTCTTTAGATTTGCACTAGTAAACGAATCAAGAGAGCCTATTCGCTGAGATATGTAGTTGGAAAGAACAAGCAAACATAGCAATAAAGGACTAGAAGAACAGACTCATCAAGGAGAGATGCTCGAGTGGCTGAAGAGGCACGCCTGGAAAGCGTGTAAACGTCGAAAACGTTTCGAGGGTTCGAATCCCTCTCTCTCCGCTTTAATAACAATCAAACTAGAAATAATCAACTAACACAACTATCGCAATGAAAAAGTTATTTGCAACGTTATCATGCATGGCTCTATTCACACTGGGCCTCACACAGATGACCTACGCACAGGAGGCTACCGCAGATGCTGTAGACTCTGCGACCACAGAGGAGGTGACACCTACTCCCGTTGATGAGGCTGTCGCAGTCGACACGGAGGCTGTGATGGAGCAAGATGCTACGGCTGATCAGTCTTTCCACCAGGCTCTCAAGACCAAGTTCATCGAGGGTGGTGCTGACTTTATGGCACTCATCGCGCTCGTCCTGATCCTCGGTCTTGTTCTCTGCCTAGAGCGTATCATCTACCTCAACCTAGCAGACAATAACTACGAGGCATTCCTACGCAAGATCGAGGAGGCTCTCAATCGCGGTGATATGAATGGTGCTAAGGAGATCGCACGCAACACGCGTGGTCCCGTCGCTTCCATTGCATACCAAGCACTCATGCGCTTTGATCAGGGTATCGACGTAGTCGAGCGTTCTATCGTCTCCTACGGAGGTGTACAGGGCGGACTTCTCGAGAAGAACCTCTCTTGGATTACCCTCTTCATCGCTATCGCTCCTTCACTCGGATTCCTTGGTACCGTTGTTGGTATGGTTATGGCATTCGATAAGATTGAGAAGGTAGGTGATATCAGCCCAACGGTCGTCGCTGGTGGTATGAAGGTGGCTCTGATCACGACCATCGGTGGTCTGATCGTCGCCATGATCCTACAGGTCTTCTACAACTACATCCTATCTAAGGTTGAGTCTATCCTCAATCGTATGGAGGATGCTTCAATCACGCTAGTTGACTTTGCTATCAAGTACAACCTCCATAAGTAATACGCAATCATGGCAGTAACCAAAATTCGTAAGATCTCTAGCTGGACACTACTAGTACTCTTAGTAGTCTCCGTTGCGGTCTGCCTTGCGTTCTTCGTCGGGGGAGTCGAGCTAGATGCTGCGGGCAATAAGGTCTATGCCAATACAGACTTAGTCTTGTATTGGGGCTATACACTTGTTGCGCTGACGCTCATAGCAACGATAGTCTTCGCTATCATCTCCCTAATCCAAGGATTCCGCACTAATCCTAAGAGAGCTCTACAGAGTCTCTTAGTATTCATCCTATTGATAGTCATACTAGCTATCACCTATGCTATAGGCGATGGCACTCCGATGTCTGTCAACGAGGACTCAGCACAATACAACACTCCAGGGTGGCTTAAGACCATCGACATGTGTATCTACACCACTTATACGCTCGTCGCTCTCATCATCGCGGGTGTCATCTGGGGTGGTATCCGCAAGCGTCTTGCCAAGTAAGTAATCAAACATATCAGTAAAGAGCAATGTCTAAAACTAAAAAAAAGGTACCCAGTATCAATGGGTCATCCATGGCCGACATCTCTTTTATTCTTCTGATCTTCTTCTTGATTACTACTTCAATGGACACCGATCAGGGACTAAAGAGGCGCCTACCGCCGTTGGTTCCCCCCGAGCAACAGCAACAAGATATTGAGATACGTGATCGTAACGTACTCCGTATCCTTGTGAACCGCTCGGATCAGATAGCTATCATCAAAAAAGATGCGTCAGGACGTGACGATATGGCTATCGTACCTCTTGATAGGCTCAAGGATCGTACTGTCGAGTTTATCCTCAACCCTCAAGATTTGCCACATCTCCCAGAGAAGGAGACACGCTACATCGCAGGACTAGGAGATCGACTCGTGACGATATCTTCGTATGCTATCTCGCTCAAGAACGAGGTCGAGACCAGCTACCAGATGTATATCGATGTACAGAACGAGCTACTCCGTGCTTACAATGAGGTATGGGATATCGTCGCTCAGAAGGAGTATGGTCAGCCATACGATGACCTTACACCAGACAAGCAGAAGGTGGTAGTCGACTGCTATCCGATGCACATCTCTGAGATGCCACTCAACTCCTAATCTTCAACTTATAGCGCTTTATTATGGGAAAGTTCAAACAAGCTGGAGGGCGTACGATGCCTGAGCTGAATACATCCTCACTGCCAGACTTGATTTTTGCCTTTCTGTTTTTCATCATGATGGTGACGAGTATTCGAGAGGTCACTCCTAAGGTAGCCTTTCAGAATCTCCCCACAGCGACAGAGCTAACCAAGTTGGAGGAGAAGTCTCTTGTATCCTTTATCTATGTAGGTAAGCCTATACCAGAGCTCCAGTCTAAGTTTGGTACAGCGCCAGCTATCCAGCTCAACGACCAGATTACTACGGATGCCTCTGCCGTCTACGGCTTCGTCAAGGATCAAGAAGCTCAGATACAAGATGAGCGTCGCAAGCTGATGACCATCTCTATCAAGGGTGATGCCTCTACTAAGATGAAAATCATAGCAGATATCAAGCAAGAGCTACGTCGTGCTGATGCACTGAATATATCATACTCAGCAAGACCTAAGCGAGATAACTAATAGAGACCATTGCGCTAAGCAATAGACTCTCTCACTTAATAACGAGGAGGGTGCTACTAATATAGATGTAGCTCCCTCCTCTCTTTGTATATGTTTCCCGTAAAGAGACTTCATCGAGAGCATGGCGTAAAAAGGAGCTTGTGCCCATAAAGGCGGATTGCTCTCTTGCTTTAGCCCAAGTTTCACGGCAAAAATGAATTTCGGGGCGTTTTGTTGCGAAACTAGAGGAGGCGAAAGTCGTAACTGATTGAGTGTCAAAGGTCGCTCTTCGGTGAGTGGGGCGGATTCCGATTTGTAGGGTACTTTTGGTTGAAATGGTTGTCGTTACTTTGTAGCCTCCTACTATAGATAGACAATGCAAAGGTAATATAGCAAGCTATAGAGCCATACACTCTAGTGTATTCAATGTCTGTCTGTAGCTTGTAAATGTTTCAACAAGGCACAGAGAAGCGCAATACAATGACTAACTCAAATCTGTAGGACACACAGTCCATAACTCAAACGTCACAGCCCGCAACCAGCAACCATTACACGTTCTCTCCCGTGAAACTTGGGGTAGGGACGCATAGTCGTGCGTCCGTTCCCGTTAAAACCTCGGTGCGCTAATGCGTTGATGCAATAGACGACGTCTTGCTGGTTCGACAACGGACGCTCGGACCGAGCGTCCCTACGAAGGGTTACTCGTGTCGCTGTGATACACAGGGTTACTCGTCTCGTTGTTGTGCAATAAGACGAGTGCAGGTGACGGAGGAAGC
>UQDF01000022.1 GCA_900539765.1 uncultured Porphyromonas sp.
TTTTATCAAAAGCTCGACGAAACCAATTCAGTTGCATTTGATAGTTGAATCTACGATGGGGTAGTGGGGGTAGAGCTTTGGGGGCTATTTTGTATCTTTGCCTATCATAATTACTTCCGATTCCTATTCTACTTAATCCATAATGAAAAAGGTACGACTACATCGCGAAGGGGTGGGGCTCCTCATCTCATTCTTTCTCATACTGACGTTGGCTTGCTGGGCAACCTTTGTCTTTGTACCCTTTAAGGGGGTCTTTATCTTGACTCTGCTGGTGTCGCTTACGGTGATGGGGCTAGCGCTAAACTTCTTTCGCTTCCCCAGGCGTAGCAATAGCGAGGCGGCCAATAGACGCCTCATCGTAGCGCCGGCCGATGGCAAGGTGGTGGTCATGGAGGAGGTCGAGGAGCCTGAGCTACTAGGACGCCGATGCCTCAAGCTCTCGATCTTTATGTCGCTCTACAATGTACACGCTAACTGGGTCGCCTGCAATGGTACGATCACCCATGTGGAGCATCAGAGCGGTGCTTACTACAAGGCTTTTCTCCCTAAGAGTAGTGTACTCAATGAGCGGTCGGCGGTGATCATCCGTACGGATGGTGGTCATGAGGTGCTAGAGCGTCAGATCGCTGGTGCTGTGGCACGTCGTATCGCTACCTACCCGAAGGTGGGCGACGAGGTGACGGTCGAGGACTTCCTCGGCTTCATCAAGTTTGGCTCACGCATCGACCTTTACCTGCCACTCGGTACGGAGATAGCGATCCAAATAGGCGATGAAGTGGTGGGCGGTGAGACAACGCTAGGCTATCTGCCCCAATAGGCACGCTTCTTGCTGTATGATGATCAAAACAACGTTGTGATGAAGATCAGACAATTTATCCCGAATCTCCTGACGCTGTGCAATCTCCTCTCGGGTGCAGCAGCGGTCATCTCGATCCTATACTATAAGGAGTACCAGATGGGTGCCATCTGGATTGCCGTGGGTGCTCTCTTTGACCTGTTCGATGGTATGGTGGCACGTCTCCTGCATGCGACCTCTCCGATAGGGGCTGACCTAGACTCGCTCTCAGATGTGGTGACCTTTGGCTTAGCACCAGCACTACTAGCTCTCTGCACGATGGTGGGGAGACTACTGGCGAGTGGCTACGCAGAGTCTACGGCTCTGATGATGTCGCTACCTTTTCTCCTGATCCTACCTTTTGCAGCCTACCGCTTGGCACTCTTTAATAATGATACGGGGTCGAGCAACTACTTTCGTGGGCTACCAGTACCCGCCTCTGCGCTCTTGTGGATCGGCATCTCGCTCTCCACTTGTTCCTGTGCGGTGGATACGCTTTCGCTAGTAACTAGCTACGGATTGCTAATTCTCTCTTGCATCCTGATGGTGAGCCGTATACCGATGCTCTCGCTGAAGCATCTAAGCGCACAGATGAAAGCGCCTCATGGTACGATCATCCTCATCGCATGGGGCGTGATCCTAGTTCCTGCGGGCTGTCTCTATATGTGGCTAGGCTCTGTAGCAAGTACTCTGCGCCTAGTGATGATGCTCTACATCCTCGTCTCGCTGATCATCGGTCGGCAGATCAAGAGCAATTCGGACGCTATCGATGCTACGACTCAACAATAACCCCTTAATCTAACTCCGATATGGAATTCATACTTGGTCTGATCATCGTCTTAGTAGTTACGTACCTGCTTATTAGATACTTTGCGCCTCGCATATTACAGTGGATGGTGAAGCGCTACATACAGCAAGCTGATCCACACACTAAGTCACGAAAAGCTCCTCGCAAGGGGTGGCATTCAGCCACTTCACAGCAAAGCTCTGCCGACACACAGTCACAGCAGGGCAAGCTCGATATGAAGGATATAGCGAAGAAGAAGTTTGAGAAGGACCAAGGGGAGTACGTAGACTTTGAGGAGGAGTAAGAGGAGACTGTTGACTTTTGCAACAGTCTCAAGAGGGCGCGCAAACAAAAAGAGACTGCCACGGTAAGGTGACAGTCTCGTCAATGGGTTGCTTTAGTAGCGGACTAAATGTCTTAGAAGGGAGACTGTTGCATAAAGGCGAATCGCTGTGTTGCTTTCGGGATTCGGCTTCGGTCACATACGGAGGTATGCTCCCTTCAGACCTCACCCTCAGCGCCTTGCGCTTCATCCTTTCTGCAAAGTCATAACAATCTTGCTTGCAAGATTGTGAGACTGTTGACTTTTGCAACAGTCTTAGAAGGGGAAGTCTCTCTCCTCGTCGTCAGAGGTCATCGGGTTGAAGTCAGAGGCTTCTGCGCTAAACGACTGATCGAAGGGGTGGGGAGTACTGCCCATAGAAGAGCCACCAGGTGTCGATGTAGAAGCGGAGCGAGGTCTACCGCCATTGATCTGAGAGGTGTAGTGCATATTAGCCTCTTCGAGTGGGTAGAACTTAGCAAACTCGCCACGAAAGCCGATACGCACATCGCCGATCGGTCCGTTACGGTGCTTGGCAATGATGAAGTAACCGATACCCTTTGTATCTCCATAGTCATCCTGCATAATGCCATAGACCTCGGGTCTGTGTAGGAAGCAAACCATATCGGCATCCTGCTCGATAGCTCCTGACTCACGCAGGTCGGAGAGCTGTGGCACCTTACTATTCGTACCGCTATCGTTCTTGCGCAACTCGACAGCACGGTTGAGCTGTGAGAGGGCGATGATGGGGATGTCCAGCTCCTTGGCAAGCATCTTGAGCGAACGCGAGATGGTACTGACCTCTTGCTCACGGTTGCCAAAGTTCATACCACTAGCGTTCATAAGCTGGAGGTAGTCGATGATGATGATCTTGATGTCGTGCTCCCGCACGAGACGGCGCACCTTAGTACGTAGCTCGAAGACGGAGAGACTGGGCGTATCGTCAATGTAGAGGGGCGTATTCTCCAATACGCTGATACGCTCGTCAAGCTGCGTCCACTCAAAGTTCTCGAGCTGACCGCTTTTGAGCTTTTCGCCCGGGAGTTCACAGACGTTACTGATAAGACGCTTGACCAGCTGTACGCTACTCATCTCAAGGTTAAAGAGGGCAACGGGTATCTTATTGTCCACCGCGATGTACTTTGCCATCGATAGGACGAAGGCTGTCTTACCGATAGCGGGGCGCGCAGCGATGATGATGAGGTCTGACTTCTGCCATCCTGCGGTCATCGCATCGATGCCGTCAAAGCCTGAGGAGATACCACTGATACCCTCGGCACTATTGGCAGCAGCCTTGATGTCGTCGATAGCAATCTTGAGAACGGAGTCTATAGGCTGTACATCCTTGCGTAGATGCTTCTGCGAGAGTGCAAAGAGTGTTCCCTCGGCGGTTTCCATCTGATCCTCAATGTCGATGGTATCTTCGTACGCAGAGGTGAGTACCTCGGTAGAGAACTTGATGAGATTGCGACTCAGTGCTTTTTGCGCCACAATCATAGCGTGGTACTCTAGGTTGCCCGCACTGATGACTCGGTTGCTTAGGTCGACGAGAAAGGGCATCCCTCCGACCTGATCCAGCTTGCCCTCACGCTGTAGTCTCTGACTGACCGTGTGCAGGTCTATGGGCTGCTCCTCCAGACTAAGGTCACGCATGACCTCGAAGATGGTCTGGTGCGCATTGACGTAGAAGCTCTCAGGCTCTAGGATCGTGCTGATCTCGGAGAAGGCCTCCTTTTCCAATAGTATGGCGCCTAGTACCGCCTCCTCAATGTCTGTGGCTTGAGGTGGTACACGTCCCTCGGTCGTGCGATCGAGCGAGGCTTGTGGCTTGCGGAGCTGCTTCTGTTGTGTCGTCTTTAAGGGTGGCATAGGTTAGTGCGTTTGGCTAGGTGAATTGTTACGTACAGGGGACAAGTGGGTAGCCTAGACGAGGAGCCTAGGCTGTGGTGATGAAAGAAACTATAATAGAGGCTTTAGTCGAGCTTGAGGACAGCGAGGAAGGCTTTCTGCGGGATCTCTACATTGCCGATCTGCTTCATGCGCTTCTTACCCTCTTTTTGCTTCTCTAGTAGCTTACGCTTACGGCTGATATCTCCGCCGTAGCACTTGGCAGTCACATCTTTGCGCACCGCCTTGACGGTCTCACGGGCAATGATCTTAGCACCGATGGCAGCCTGGATAGCTATGTCAAACTGCTGGCGCGGGATGAGCTCTTTGAGCTTTTCGCACATACGACGACCGAAGGGGACACTATTGTCAAAGTGCGTCAGTGTCGAAAGCGCATCGACGGGCTCTCCATTGAGGAGGATATCTAGCTTGACCAACTTAGAGGGACGGAAGTCACTCAGATGATAGTCAAAGGAAGCGTAGCCACGTGAGATGCTCTTGAGCTTGTCATAGAAGTCGATGACGATCTCACCAAGAGGTAGATCGAAGTAGATCTCGACACGATTGCCACTGATGTACTCCTGCTTGATGAGGATGCCACGCTTGTCGAGGCAGAGCGTCATAATAGGACCGATGTAGGCGGTGTCTGTGATGATCGTGGCTCGTATGTACGGCTCCTCGATGTGATCGATCTGCATCGGATCGGGCAGACCTGATGGGTTGTGCACCTCGGTCACGCCACCCTTCTTGTCGTAAACGAGGTAGGAGACGTTGGGAACGGTCGTGATGACGTTCATATTGAACTCACGGTCGAGACGCTCCTGAATGATCTCCATATGGAGTAGCCCCAGGAACCCACAGCGGAAGCCGAAGCCTAGTGCTGCCGAGCTCTCAGGCGTGAAGGTGAGCGAAGCATCGTTGAGCTGTAGCTTCTCGAGTGAAGCGCGTAAGTCTTCAAAGTCTTCCGTGTCAATGGGGTAGACACCCGCGAAGACCATCGGCTTGACCTCCTCAAAGCCTGCGATAGCCTCTGAGGCAGGGCGCTGTATGTGTGTGATCGTATCACCTACCTTGACCTCTTTGCTGGTCTTGATACCAGAGATGATGTAGCCCACGTCACCCGTGTTGACCCGATCTCTCGGCACCATATCGAGCTTGAGCACGCCCACCTCATCGGCGTCGTACTCCATGCCCGTATTGATAAACTTGACTTTGTCGCCCTTGGCTATGGAGCCATTGACAATCTTATAGTAGGCAATGATCCCACGGAAGGGGTTGAAGACGGAGTCAAAGATGAGTGCTTGTAGCGGAGCTTCGGGATCACCCACAGGGGCTGGCACACGCTCTACGATGGCATCCAGGATCTCGTTGACACCTTGTCCCGTCTTACCACTGGCAAAGAGCACTTCGTCTGGATCTACTCCCAGCAAGCTGACGATCTGGTCCTGCACCTCTTCAGGAGAAGCGCCAGGCAAGTCGATTTTGTTGACTACTGGTATGATCGTCAGGTCGTGCTCGATCGCCATATAGAGGTTGCTGATGGTCTGCGCCTGTATGCCCTGCGAAGCGTCCACGATGAGCAGTGCTCCCTCACATGCAGCTATGGAGCGAGATACCTCATAGCTGAAGTCCACGTGTCCTGGTGTGTCAATCAGGTTGAGCGTGTACTCTACGTCATCTTTAGTATAGGTCATCTGTATGGCGTGGCTTTTGATGGTGATACCACGCTCACGCTCTAGATCCATACTATCGAGGACTTGATCCTGCAGATCTTTCTTTTGGACGGTATCTGTGTACTCCAAGAGGCGATCAGCGAGGGTACTCTTGCCGTGATCAATGTGAGCTATGATACAAAAGTTACGTATGTGCTGCATGTGCTAAAGGGATTCGTGCGCTAAGTGGAAAGGCAACAGTGCTACAGTCTGTCTGCTGTAAGAAAGGAAATAAAGGGCGATGCGAAGCTGCGGAGAGGGTAGAGGAGCCGATTACTCCTCCTCGTCCTCCATATTGGTGAAGACGTTCTGCACATCTTCGTCCTCTTCGAGTCTCTCGATGAGCTTGTTGAGTTCTTCGCGCTCCTCAGCTGTGACAGGACGTGTATCCTTGGGTACGCGGATGAACTCGACCGAGCTAATCTCAAATCCTAGCTCCTCGAGTTTGGCTTGGAGAGCGCCGTTTTGAGAGAACTCTCCCTCGATGACCCACTCCTCTTCTTCTTGCTCTAGATCCTCTACACCATAGTCTATCAAGTCTAGGATCAGCTCCTCTTGGTCTATCTCCTCCTTGGGCTGGACGTGGAAGACGCATCGGTGATCAAAGAGAAACTCCAAGCTACCAGTCGTACCGAGGTTGCCACCAAACTTATTGAAGTAGCTACGCACGTTGGCGACCGTGCGGGTCGTATTGTCTGTTGCCGTCTCTACAAAGATGGCGATGCCATGCGGACCGTAGCCCTCATAGTTCATCTCCTTGTAGTCGGTGTTGCTGTCCTTGTCGGTAGCCTTTTTGATAGCACGCTCCACGTTCTCCTTAGGCATGTTCTCCTTCTTTGCCGTCTGGATCAGGACGCGTAGTCGTGGGTTGGTATCAGGATCGGGACCGCCAGCCTTAACGGCAATGGTAATCTCCTTGCCTAGCTTAGTGAATACACGAGCCATATTGCCCCAACGCTTTAGTTTGCGTGCTTTACGATATTCAAATGCTCTTCCCATGATTGGATTGGATACTTAACTATGTTAGTTGATTTATATGTCAGGTGATAGGATTGGATAGACTAGCGTAGTGTGGCGTGGTACTCCTGCTCGATGGCTTGCCAGATGCGCTTCATAGCGGCATCGATCTGTGCGTCTCGTAGGGTGCCCTTGTCGTCACGTAGGTAGAAGCTCAAGGCGTAGCTCTTCTTGCCCTTAGGTAGTTCCTTACCTGTGTAAACGTCAAAGAGCTCGATACGCTGAAGTAGCTTGCGCTCAGCCTTGCGAGCGGTGCTAGCTAATGCCTCGTAAGTGATGTTGTTATCAATGAGCAGCGCTAAGTCACGCTTCACCGTTGGGAACTTGCTTAGCTCCGTGCTGACCACCTTGTGCTGTAGTAGATGTGCCATCAATGTGTCGCTGTATAGCTCAGCATAGTAGACAGGCTGCTTGATGTCGCACTTGGTGAGCCAGTAGTTGCTCACGACACCTACGTAGGCAAGACTCTTGCCCTCTCGATCGGTGTAGCAGACTACGTCGCTCCATAGGTCGTGGCACTCGGCTGGTGTAGTCACCGAGTAGTCCTCTGTCGTAAAGCCCATATGCGCTAGGAGCTTCTCGACCACCCCTCGTAGCATATAGGGAGAGGTAGCTTCGCCTGCGGTTGTCCAGCTGTTTGGCATGAGCGTCCCCGAGAGCCACAAGCCTAGTCTGTGAGCTTGGGTGTACTGGTCTAGGGGAGTAGCCGCCTGATCGTTTTGCTTGTAGCGGTAGACGTTGCCCCACTCATAGAGTGCGCAGTAGGGTTGCTTGCGGTGCACATTGTCAGAGATCGTCTCTAGACCGCCCACAAGGAGGGTGGGGCGTAGCACGTTGAGCTCTTGGCTCAGCGGATTCTCTATCGGTACGAGTTGCTTAGGGTCAAAAGCCTTTTGCCCCTCAAAGTACTGCCGAGAGGTGAGCGAATTGTTCAATATCTCTCGATAGCCAAAACCTGTGAGTAGCTCCGAAAGCTTTAGCTGAGCGTGATAGATATGGTCTTGGTCGCTCTGCTTAGAGAGACTCGCATGCACATAGCCCGATAGCGGGACAGCGTTGTAGCCGTAGATACGTAGTACCTCCTCGACGACATCCACTGGTCGTGTTACATCGTAGCGATAGCGAGGCACAGAGATGGCAAAAGCATCACCCTCCACAGCCTCAGGAGACATCTCTAGAGCCTCTAAGATGAGTTGTAGCTGGTCAGCCGTCAGATCGCGCCCGATAGTCCGAGAGACATAGTCGGTAGAGATCGTCAACTCTACGGGATCCAGGTGCATACGATAGTGATCCACCATCTCTCCTGCTAGCGTTCCCCCGCAGATCTCTAGAATAAGGGAGACAGCACGCTGTAGCGCCCAGTCGGTCGCCTCGGGATCTAGTCCACGCTCGAAGCGGAAGGAGGAGTCGGTACTCAGCCCGTGGCTTCTAGCAGCTCGACGTGTGATCGTCGGGTTGAAGTTCGCCGCCTCTATAAATATGTCTGTCGTCTCCATCGTCACGCCCGAGTCGAGTCCACCCATCACACCACCTATGCAGAGCGGTGTGAGCTGACTGTCGCAGATCATATTCTCCATACCTGTGAGCTTATGCTCTACGCCATCTAGCGTAGTAAAGGGAGTGCCTGCAGGAAGATGAGCTATGCGTAGCTGACCGCCAGCGATCTTCTGAGCATCAAAAGCGTGTAGCGGCTGGCCGATCTCGTGTAAGACGAAGTTGGTCACATCTACCACCGCATTGATCGGACGCAGCCCGATGCTTTGGAGTCGCTCCTTGAGCCAGTCAGGACTCTCGACACACTTAAGACCACGTATGGTCACTCCCTGATAGCGGGGGCAGTCCTCAGCGGATACCTCCATCTCAACCTGTATGGCAGGAGCCTTCGCATCGACTGCCTGAGGCTTTGCTAGGGCAGGGCGCTCAGCACGGATGATCTTGCCCTCACGATAGGAATAGTAAGCCGCTAGGTCGCGAGCTACGCCATAGTGCGAGGTCGCATCGACACGGTTAGGCGTTATGTCTATCTCTATGACGGTATCACTGGCTAGATCAAAGTAGTCAGCCGCAGGTGTCCCAGGCTTCACCGTCTCATCGTCTAGCACCCAGATGCCAGAGCTGTCGGCTCCCATACCAATCTCGACTTGCGAGCAAATCATACCCATACTAGGCTCCCCACGTAGCTTGGACTTCTTAATCTTAAAAGCTTCGCCATCGGGTCCGTATAGGGTGGTCCCGACAGTAGCGACAACGACCGTTTGACCAGCAGTCACGTTAGGCGCTCCACAAACAATCTGCACAGGCTCCTCCTCGCCGAGATCGACCGTACAGATGTGCAGGTGGTCGGAGTTAGGGTGAGGGATGCAAGTGAGGGTGCGCCCTATGACGACACCACGCAGACCGCCTCGTACCGACTCGGTCTCCTCGATGCCAGCCACCTCGAGACCGATGGCCGTGAGCGTCTCCGCTACTTCAGTTGCATTGTAATCCTCTAGACGAGGTAGGTATTGCTGTAACCAGTTGAAAGATATATTCATACGAATCAGACATAGGCTCTCTAGGAGCCGATGAATAGAGTTATAAAGCGAGACAGAAGAGACTAGTCGTGAGACTCAGTCTCTTTATTATTATATGGAGTGCTATTGCGCAGTTCGACCTTGGAGTATGGACGTGGAAAGCCTTCGCCAGCAAAGAGCTCGGTAGCTCTGCCGTTGAAGTCCCAGAAGAGATCCCACAGATCATTATTAGCGCACCATACACGGATCATAATCGTATAGTTGCTCTCCGTCATATCAGAGATTACGGCTAGCACACCTTGATCTTGTAGGATACGAGGGTCCTTAAGTAGCTCCGCTAGGAGGATGCTCTTAGCACGCTCGAATGGCACGTCGTAGTCCACGAGGAACTTCCACTGACACCGTCTAGTGGACATCTCGGAGGTGTTTTTGATTACGTTAGTGCTCAGATTACCATTGGGGAGGTATATCTTCGTATTGTCGATCGTTGTGATAGAGGTGTGGAAGATACCTATGTCTTGTACCGTACCCTCGACATCTTGATAGACAATGTAGTCGCCAATGCGGAAGGGGTGCGTGATCAGGATGATAGCTCCACCGGCAAAGTTCTGCAGCTGCCCTGAGAGTGCCATACCAATGGCAACACCGAGAGAGGCGAGCAATGCAGCGAAGGATACAGCGGCAAAGCCAAGGATATTAATCACTACGATAACCAGTACAATCCAAAGACCAGCACGCGCTATCGAACGGACGAAGTGCCGCAAGCCAAGCGCCTCGACACGCCTATCAAGGAGTCGGGTGACCCCCTTCATAATAAAACCTATCAGCCAGCGGCCCACATAAAATATAAGGATAGCTAGGAGGACACGGATACCCACATTGAGTGCCGTATCAATCCATGATCCGAGGGTGTCGGCTAGGTTAAAGTTGACGATACTATCGACGATCTCCTCCTTGGTGAGCGCCGTCGAGTCGAGCATGATTATGTTTTCTGGATTTACTTCAGGCATATTCTTCTATATAATTGGAGCTGTCGCTTTTATTTGCGATAGCACTCAGTTAGCAGAGCCAAAGGTACAAAAAAGCGACAACTTGACCTCACTGCAAAGCATAGCGTAGATAGGCCCGCAAGGCTCAATCGCCTCATTTCTAGCGATCTATTGATGAGAAAGTGGGCTATATGTAACGATGCTATAGTGCCTTGATAAAAGCTTCTCACGACAAATGTCTAGTTCTCCCCATTGGTTAGAAATGATTGTGTCTAGACAACGGATAGATAGTCACGTGGAAAACGTCAAACCTCCACGTGGCTATTTTTTATTCTCCACGTGGACGAGAAACATTTCCTCGGACTTATCGTTTGATTCCTCCGAAGTTTCATTTCGTCTCCACGTGGATAATATTCCTTGCTCACGTGGAGAATAGAAAATCCTCACGTGGAGATCCCCAATAATGGTCTCTACAAAGAGAAGACGACCCAATGCGCATAAGAAAGCCCCATACTCAGCTAGTCGGAGTATGGGGCTTCGCTTGCTCTGTAGCTGTTCAGTCGCTTAGCGTATCAGCTTGATCGTTGCTCCTGCGATAGAGAGTAGATAGCTCCCTGTGGGGAGTTCGCAAGAGAGACGCCCGGTCTGATCCGTTATGCCATAAGCTCGGAGTTGTCCCGCGAGGTCGTACAGCTCATAGTTCGTCTGGCTGTATGGTGTCTCTATATCCCAGCCCGTAGCTGTCGGAGTAATCACCCAGACATTAGGACGATCGGTAACGGGAGCGACACCTGTATCTTTCTTAAAGGCGTAAGAGACGAAGACGTTGTTGGTCAGGACGAAGAGGTATCTAGTCCCAGCCTCATCTTCTGCCGTGAGCTTGCTCGTGCTCCACTTGCAGTAATCGGGGATATACCTTTCGTCTGGAACCAGTACGATAGCGCCTCCAGTAGTCTTCTTGATAGGATTTGCAAAGTCCACTTGCTTATCACCGACTGCTATGTAAGCATGTCCGTGCTTTCTCGTCGAGGCATCAAAAATCTTGGCGGTCTCACACCCTTCGCTACTACCCTCGCTATCAGCGATCCAACCATTGAGCAGAGCTTTGTCGTAGGTGGTTGCTCCTGGTGTGCCACTGAGCTGAACTCGATAGAGTCCCTCACTGGTGTCACCTGCGATGGGTAGCTGTATGAGCAGGTCGTTGAGATCACAAGCTGTGAAGCTGTTGTCTCGTACGTCTAGGCTGTGAAGATTGAGAGCCAGCCCTGCGTAGGGGATGAGCTGTAGCTCGGTGAGCTTATTGCCATTAGCCTTGATGCGCTCTAGGTACTCGCTCTCGAGCTTTGCTTGAGAGAGCTGACAATGCTCAATGTCCAGTACACGTAGCTCCTTATTGGCAGAGAGATCTAGACTCTCGCCAAAGGCATTGCCACTCAGTACCGCTATCTCTAGCTTAGGCAGAGATGCTAGAGCTAGGGAGGTGATCTGATTGTCGTTGCAGTTTAGGACGCTCAGGAGTGGAGTCTGCTCTACAGGTAGCTGCGTGAGCTTATTGTATCCGCAGTAGAGCTCCTCGAGCTTTGGTGTAGCGGATAGTGACAGCTCGGCAAGCTTATTGTCCGAGATTTGTAGCTCCTTGAGGTTGGGCAGACGAGAGAGTTCTATCTGCTCGATCTTGTTGCGAGAGAGACGAAGAGTCTCGATTGTTGCAGCATCTTCGAAGGCTACTGCGACGATCTTGCTCCCCGTAGCGTCTACGAGAGTCACGGGACCATAAAGCTTGATCTTAGCCCCAAGGTCTACCGTTTGGGATACGGTAAAAGGTTCTTTAGCCTTGGGGATCGTATAGTCGCTAAGCTGGCCATCGCCCCAGTCGATCTGGATCTTGGTCTCAGCCTTAGCTGCAGCTATCTGGAAAGATAGATCTATCTCATCAATGTCATAGCCATCCTCATCTTGACCTGGAGACTCCGTAGTCACAGATAGAGACATCGTGGTGGGCTTGTAAGGTAGTGTGATATTATAGGTGTGCAGTCCACCCTTGTAGAAGGCTAAGTCAGGATAGCCAGCATTAAAAAGCTTGGCACGTACCGTAATCTGGTGCGTGGTAGGGTCTAGCAGGGACTCGTCAATGGTATAGACCCCAGGCTTGTCGCCTGCTACAACCTTGTCTGCAGGGATCGGTTGCCACTTCTTGTCCGCATCCTTATAGTACCATGTGAAGGTCGTGGGTGTCGGTGTCTGCGCAATACCTTTAGTAGAGGCTATGTTGGAGAGATCGATCGTCATATCTCGATACTGCGAGCGATCTACGTGAGCGAAGTACATCTTCGAGACCTTAAAGTTGTCCAGTGGCGTCTCGTTGAGATCAGGAAGCATATCGTAGGTGAAGGCGCAGAACTGCAGAGTCACCATCTCTAGATGAGTCAAAGCTTTGCCTCCTATCAATTGACGAGGATACTCCTTAGCACTGAGACCTGTGATAACGAGCTGCTTGAGAAGAGGCGTGTCTGTCAGATCGATCGTACGCAGTGTAGTGCCTTGTAGCGATAGACTCTCCAGAGCTGTGCAGCCAGATAGGTCTAGTTCCTTTAGCTGTCTACTGTCAGGGGTGGGTAGTAGCGGAGTAGCCCACTGGAAGGTCTTGAGCAATCCTCGATTAGGAGGTAAGATGACTCGTGAGACCTCGGCACCATTGAGCGTGATCTCCTCAAGTTTAGGACAAGCGGAGAAGTCTAGCTCTTCGCTCTCCATAAGCGCTGTGTAGTCACAGTTAAAGCGCTCCAGGAGGGGTGCAGCAATCTGTGTGACACCGTAGATAGCTTTGCTACTTGTAAAGCGTAGCGTGACTAGCTGATCTGCCGAGATGGCAATAGTGCGCTGTGTGCTACTGGGCTCTGCAAATGTGTGCTTAAAGGTTTGTAGCTTCTCAGCTTCGGGTTGCTCTAGCGTAGCGGTCTCACCGCCACCTAGGTCTATCTGTGCGGTCGCTCCTTGCTGAGCGAGGCGATAGACAAACGTGACCTCTGTAGCATCGGGCTTGACAAGCAGTCGGACTGTCGCCTCTTGCGCCATAGAGGTTAGGATACTCAAGCAGAGTACGGGAAGGAGTAGAAGTCGCTTCATAAAATGAAATGTAAAAGTTTCAGAGTGCCAAGGTACAAATTTTACTCCTTCTATATGACAACGTAATAGTCCCCCTCCACTTCGCAAGACTCGCGAGTAACGATTTATAGGGACGCCCTCCAGCTAACCCTTGTCTGTGGGTGTCATCGAGCGTGATACTTCTCTGCGCTCTATGTATCGTGCTGAATCGGTTATACATACGAGTCCCCAAAAAACAATTCCCCTCTTGGAGCTCTTCGGTTCCAAGAGGGGAATTGTTCGGCTCCAAGGGGGGAGGGACTAGGAGAAGGCGTTCCAGCCCTGAGCTTTGAGCTCGTGCTCGGCACGATCGGTCGATACCCAGCGACGACCCTCAGAGAGCTCCGTAGCATGTCCTATGATAGAGACTCCCTCGATGGCCGATACTTGACCGACCTGTGCCAGTGGCACGGTGAAGAGGAGCTCGTAGTCCTCCCCACCATTGAAAGCTGCCGTAATGGGCGACATATTCATCTCTTCGCAGAGAGCTAGCGTCTCACGATCGAGAGGTAGCCGATCCTCATAGACCCGCACACCTACCTGTGATCGCTCCGCTATGTGGAGTAGCTCGGAGCTTAGACCATCGCTGATGTCTATCATCGCTGTCGGTGTGACTCCTTGCTCGGCTAGCTTGCCACGCAACCAGCGCTGTGCTGACGGCATAAGCTGACGCTCGATGAGGTATTCGTACCCCTCGAAGTGCGGCTCAAACTCCTCTGTCGGTGCGCTGAGGAAGGTGCGCTGCTCACGCTCTAACAATTGGAAGCCCATATAGGCTGCACCTAGATTGCCCGTCACACAGATGAGGTCGTTAGGCTGAGCGCCAGAGCGCAGGACAGCCTCTCCCTTAGGGACAGAGCCTAGGCATGTGATACTGATGGCGAGCCCGTTTCGTGAGGCGCAGGTGTCTCCACCGACTAGGTCGACTTGGTAGTGCTGGCAGGCTAGTTCGATACCTTTGTAGAGCTCTTCGAGCATCTCGGTGGTGTACTTTGCTGAGATCCCTAGAGAGACGGTTATCTGCTGGGGGATGCCGTTCATGGCGCAGATGTCGGAGACGTTGACCACGACCGCCTTGTAGCCTAGGTGCTTGAGTGGCATATAGGTCATATCAAAGTGTACCCCCTCGAGGAGCATATCGGTCGTGATCAATAGCTCTTCGTCAGGCTGCATCTGTAAGATAGCTGCGTCGTCTCCCACAGCCATACGGACACGACTGGGAGATGTAATGGCAAACTGCTCGGTGAGCTTTCGGATTAGTCCAAACTCTCCCAAGTCAGAGATAGGTGTATTCATAGATTATTCCTTTTCCTCGTTCCCCTCTTGCTCCTCTTTTTGAGCTTGCTCTGATGTGAACTGAGCTATATGACCCAGGACTAACTCCCGCAGATCCTCCTCGCCATGGGATCTAAAGCGTACCTGTATAGGTAGTCGGAGGAATCGCTCCCGTAGCTCACGACTCATATACGACTCTAGCTCGAAGATCTTGACGGCGTCCTTGTCAGTACAGAGGAAGACGACCTCTGAGCCACGCGCTAGGTAGTCTGTCATGATGTTTTCCCACGTGGTGACATTGCGCCTAGAGTAGTGATGATGATCTCCGTAGGGTATTGTCACCACACGTGAGAAGCCTCGCTCTACATAAGCAAAGAACTCCTCAGGATGTGAGATCCCAGATATAGCGATGACAACCGCATTAGTGTCTATCTTAGTGGGCTCTGCATCTCTTCGGAAGATCGGGACGGGATTATCGTACTTTACCTCACTAAAGAAAAGCTTCTGATGCGGGTAGAGATCTAACTTTCGCTCCGTAAAGGTGCAATCGATCGGCTTGAGTAGGGTAGGACACTTAGTCACCACCACTACATCAGCACGATAGCGCCCACGGGCTGGCTCACGCAGGCGCCCTGCAGGGAGTAGCACGTCATCTGTCATAAGCCTATTGTAACTAGACAGAAGTATCGAGAGCGAGGGTTGTACAGAGCGGTGCTGGAAACCATCGTCCATCAGGATCAAATCGGGACGCTGTGAGTAGGGCTGATTGACTAGGTGATTGATCGCTCGCACCCTGTTGCCATCTACAACGATCTGTATCTTGTCGCCAAACTTACGTAGGAGCTGTGCTGGCTCGTCACCGATGCGACTGGCACTATCGCCCAGCTCCGCAACCTTAAGCCCAAAAGACTTGCGCTTATACCCACGAGAGACGATAGCGATCCGCAGGTCGCCCATAAGCATCCGTATGAGATGCTCTATCATCGGGGTCTTGCCCGTGCCTCCTACGGCTAGGTTGCCGACACAGATGATGGGGATGGGGAAGGTGTGACTCTTCAGACGCCCCATATTATAAAGGCTATTGCGTAGCGACACGCCCGCTCCATAAATACCAGAGAGCGGTAATAGCCATCTATTTATCTTGGGTGTCTGATCCATACTAGGTAAGAGAGTCGAGAGGCTGGGTGGTCCGTATTGCTCTGAGAGACTAGAGATCTACTACCAGTGGTAGACGAGCTTGAAGACCTGACATAGCACGTAGCTCACGTAGCTGATCGATGTAGCTGATCTCATCTTCGGTAAACCACGAGGTCATGAGCTTCATACGTACAGTTTGTGTCGATGTGCTGAAGAGTTCTTGTAGTACATTGACTGCACGTCTTGTGTAAGTCACATGATAGTTATCATAGCCAGCTTGTGTTGCTGCATAAGCGACGGCATCTTGTAGACCTCCTAGCTCATCGACGAGACCTAGTTCTAGAGCTTGAGCACCAGTCCATACGCGTCCCTGAGCGATAGAGTCGACCTGATCTCTTGTCATGCCACGACCTTCGGAGACTCGCTTGAGGAAGAGTTCGTAGCCTCGGTTGACATATTGCTGGAAGAGCGCACGCTCCTCCTCAGTCCAGGGGCGATCGAGAGCGCCTAGGTCAGCATATTGTGCTGTTTTGACCACATCTTGGTGTACTCCGACCTTGTTAGCCAGTTTGGTGGCATTAGGTACAACGCCAAAGATGCCGATAGAACCCGTTATCGTCGATGGCTCGGCAAAGATGTAGCTAGCGCCCGAAGACATATAGTAACCGCCCGAAGCAGCGTAGTCTCCCATAGAGATGACGACTGGCTTGTTTTGGCTAGCCTTATGGACTGCGTACCAGAGCTGCTCGGAGATATAGCTACTACCTCCAGGTGAATTGACACGTACTACGAGTGCATCGAAGTCGTCATCTTCGCCCATCTCGAGGATACGATCAGCAAGTCGATCGGAGACCACCTTTTTTGCATTTAGAGGAGAGTCTGCCACCTCAATATTGATCTCACCCTCAGCAAAGAGGACACCCACATTAGCTCCTCCCTTACGGGCCGATCCTCGTGTAGCATACACATCACGCAAAGATACGAAGCGTAGATCGTCCTTCTCATCTACCCCCACGAGTGAGCAGAGAGCCTCTAGAGCTTGATCTTGATAAAGTGCTCCATCGATGAGTCCGTTAGCTAGATAAGAGTCTGTAGACTGTACAGACTGCATACTATCGGCTAGAGACTGTAGGCGAGCATTGTCTAAGTTGCGGCTAGAACCTACCTCGCCTAAGATGCGTCCCCATATATCGCCAAGGTAAGAGGTGATCTGGGTGCGATTTGCCTCGCTCATACTATTGAGTATATAGGGCTCGACAGCACTCTTGAAGGTTCCCACCTTAAAGACCATCATCTCCACACCGATCTTGTCTAGCAAGTCCTTGAAGAAGACAGCTCCGCCAGCCAAGCCGTCGAAAGCGATAGACCCCTCCTTATTGACATATAGCTGGTCAGCAACGGAGGCTAGGTAATACCCCTTGAGCGAGTAGAAGTCAGAGTAAGATACGATGAACTTGCCCTCCTCTTTGAAGTCTTCCAGAGCACCTCTGAGCGCCTCAGCCGAAGCATAGCCACAGCCTGGATCCGTCATATTGAGATAGATCCCCTTGATACGATCATCCTTCTTAGCCTCATCGATAGCCTCAAGGACATAAGAGAGAGGCAGGTCGCTACTCCCATCGCTCTTGTCTAAACCTAGATCAGACCAAGGGTTTGACACATAAGTGTCAGATATGTGTGCTAGTTCGACCTTAAGGATGCTACCATCTTTAATCTGCTTGGTCTCGTTTTTCGCTCCGACGCTCAGAGCTGCTACAAAGCTGATCAAGACGATGACCGCTAGAGAAGCAAAGATGACACAGCTTACGACGATAGCTAATAGTGTTGCAAAGAAGGTCTTCCAGAATGAATTCATAAAGTATCTATGTATAATATATCATTAGCGAGCATTAGCACCACAAAGGTAACAAATAGATATTGAATAAGCTACATTTGCTTCTCCTTTTATAGTAACAAAGGCACCCTTCTGACGAGGAGTACCTTTGCTTTGTAGAGATAGCGGAGCTGTAGAAGCTATCGCTTGACGATGCGGTGGAGCGTCGTCGTGCCGTCTGCGAGGGTTACTTGTAGGAGGTAGCTACCGACTGCCCACGAGGAGGTGTCGATAGAGCGATCCGCTAGCACGCCTTCGGAGAGACGAGTGCCGTCGAGTGTGTAGAGCTGGTAACTACCCGTCAGCCCATTCGTCTGAATCGTCAGATGATCCGTGCAGATCGTCGGGTAGACATGGATGGCATCAGGTGCGGTAGACAGAGTTTCGACAGCGGAGGTCAGACCATTCTCGTAGAGTGGCTTGACGCTGTACTCCTTGCCCGTGGCATTGGTGACTGTGTAGCTGAGGTCTCGCGTACGTCCTATCTCGGAGCCGTCGGCATAGATGATATACTCCTTGACTACGGGCCACTGCGCTGGATGGAAGCCGCGAGCTATCGTCCCAGTCACATCAATAGGTGCGCCAGGCTCTCCATCGTCTATCATAAACTCGATGGCAAAGGCTCCGCTCTTTATGGGGAGGGACCGATCAATGTCTGCTGGCATCCAGTAGTGCGTGTCGAAGGAGAGGACGTTGTGATGACTGCTCCACTCGGTCACAGGCGTTGGATCGATCATAGCTACATCACGTGTGAAGTCGGTGCGTGTCTGGATCTTATAACCCACGATGAGCATCTCCTCTGGTCGTATCAACTTTGGCGTAAAGCCTTGTACCCAGAGCCACTTCTTCTGCTCAAACTTATCTCCGACAGAATAGTTTATAGTTGTCGTGGCATCGTCTGCGATCACTTCGTAGCAATCCTTTTCTGCGCCAGCGGAAATCACATTTATGTTCTGACCATTGCGTACGAAGAGTGTGTAGGTGTGCATACGAGGTGTACGAGCTGGGATAAAGCGCATCGCAGCTAGGCGAGTCGCTCCTAGAGAGGTGAAGTCTCGTCCATCGTAGCGGACGCCGAGGTAGACCTCTTTGTACTCAGGATTTAAGCCTGGATACTCTAGAGGAGCAACTGCCTGAGCCTCTCCTTCGCTAGATAGTGTGAGCTGAGAGATCAGCTGACGATTGACAGGCTTATGCCAGGTGAGGGTCACTTGGCTTCCCTCCTTCTTCTGATCAAACTGCGAGACACCCGCTAGGTCTGAAGTGAGGAAAGAGATATGACGAGGAGCTGTGTAGTGCTGTGTAGCTTCTCCTCCGATGGTATATTGGTAGCGTAGCGTGTAGGTCACTATACCGCTCTCATTACCTGCCTGACTATCTGTATAGTGTCCCGTGTTAACGGGTAGACGCTTTAGCTCCTTGCCATTGCGCAAGATCTGCACCTCAGCAGTGACGCCCGTAGGCAGGGCTGTCATCGGTTGCCACGATAGAGTTACCTGACCATCTTGATAGACGCCTTGTAGTTTCGTCACAGGAGCTATCAGCGTAGCGCCAGGCTTGTAAACTCCATGCAGCGTCATCGCTGTGCCATCTCCCTTAGGGTCTAGTATCTTGGCGAGCGGTTGTAGCTGCTGTGAGTTATCTTGCGTGGATCGTGCCCAGTGCTCACTCAGCTTGCCATACATATTCTTGCCATTGATCCCCTTATCACACTCAGCAACTCCTCCTGAGAGGGTCCCGATGAGTAGCCCCTTATCATTAAAAAGTCCCGAACCTGAGCTACCACCTTCAGTTACGCAGTGCCCATTCTCCGTCTTGGCATAGCGCACCGCAAAGTGTGCATCACGTGCACCAGCATTGTCATCCGTTAGCCAAGTGCCATTTGTGAGAGGCTCGGTGATAGTAGATATCTTCATCACATCACCACTAGGGTGGTGGAGTCCCTTAGCAGTAGGCTCTAGGGCGCCAGAGCGGTCCCATCCGTTGTAGTAGACTCCGTAGTAGTCAGGTATCGGCGTTAGCGTCTCCACGAGTAATGCGTCGCTCCCGTGATCCATCGGCACAGCAGCTAGACGCTTAGCCCCACTGATGGAGTAAGCCTGCTCGCCGATCCACTGATTGTTGGCACACTCGGGACGCTCATAGTGGAAGTTAAAGACCCACTGACGAAAGTCCTCTTCAGTCGCATTGATGACCTTGCCTGTCAGAGGACTCTTGGCGAAGGTACAGTGGTAAGCGGTCATAATGAGCGGACGCCAATCCTCGTTGCTATTGTTGACCAAGGTGCCACTACAAAAACCAATGTTACCATCTAGTACAACGAGTATCTGAGCGATACCATTCTTGACATCCTGCATATCAGCACCCTCAGGGCAGTTGACATTGACATTGCAGACGCCTGAGGCTCCCTCGCCAGAGATGTTGTGCGGAGCGGCAACAGACTCAAAGAAGTAGCCGAGCTGCTTCAGACGTATATCGGCCAAAGTTCCCGCAGGCTCGTACTGTATGACCAGCGAATTACCCGCAATGGGGTTGGTTCCGAAGATTCCTCCGTCGGGATTGCTCTCACTGGTGAATGCTCCCAAAACCTGCTTCCTAGCGGGATCAAAGAGGTACAGTCGGTCGCCAGGCTGCAGTGCTAGCTCCTCAAACGAAAGCGACAAGCCCTGCGCATCAGGCGCTGTGAGCTCTAGGTGATAGACACTCCGTCCCTGGACTATCTCATGGGTTGCCTGCTGGTAGAAGTCTCCCGAGAGCGGTAGCATGCGTCCCACGATCAGCGGCGCACCATCGTCCACCTGATGCCAATGCCCTGCAGAGCGCAAGTCCTGAGCATTGAACGGAGGCACGATCTCGACCACACGATGTGATTGAGATGTCATCACAGGGGCTCCTCCGAAGGATATTTGCGCCTGCGCCAAGGTAATACAGCAGAGCAAGCAGAGCGTTGCTAAGCGTATTTTGCGAGTAATACTAATCATAGATATATTGTTTTTGATGCTGTAAAGGTACCCTTTTTCAACAACATAGATCTCAAACAAAGAGCTGAGCGACATAGTGGACGATCGGTATCAGTATGGAGGTAAAGACCCCCATAATACCAATAGCCAAGCCACCGATAGCACCCTCTAGAGCTCCCATCTGAATGGCTACCGAGGTGCCCACACCATGTGCTGCAGCACCCAGTGCCAGCCCCTTAGCGATGCGGTTCTCTATGTGGAGCCACTTAAAGAGTGGAGGCCCTATCACGCCCCCGATGATACCTGATATAACGACCACCACAGCGGTCAAGGCGGGAATACCGCCCGACTGCTCAGAGAGTGCGATGGCGATAGGAGTCGTGACCGAGCGGGACTCCATCGAGTAGGCAATCGTGTCGCCTGCGCCTAGTGCATAGGCTAGCCCTACGGCACTGAGTATGCCGATCAGAGAGCCTACAAAGAGCGAGACCATAATAGAGACAACGCGCCCACGGAGGTACTTAGATTGCTCGTAGAGGATGTAGCCTAGAGAGACGACCGATGGCCCTAGGAGGAAGTCGATCAGCTGGCTCCCCTCCTTATACTCCTCATACGATGTATCCGAGAGGTAAAGCATTAAGATGAGCAAGCCTATGGTAACGATCAGAGGGTGCAAGAGTCCGATCCGCACTTTGCGGTATAGAAGCAGGCTGAGTAAGTAGATCCCTATGGTGAGTGGCAAGCAGTAGACAGGCTTGCTCAGGAGTAGTGTGACGAGGTCCATCATGCGTTGTCGTTAGGTATTTCTTCTTTATGATGCCGCTCGAAGCGGTGCTGCATACGTCCCACGACCACCAAGACTAGTGCCGTGCTGACCACCATAGAGATCACGATGGCAGCCCAATATTGCTTGATAAGCTCGACTTGTGTGATCAGCCCCACACCAGCTGGTACGAAGAAGAGACCCATATTGAGGGTGAGAAACTTAGCGACGCTGTCCACCTTGTCAGGCTTGATCAGCTTCGTTTTTAGAGCTAGAAAGAGCAGTATCAGCCCGATCACACTCCCAGGTAGAAAGTGCCCGATCATCATACCGATCAGTTCACCCACGGCAAAGAAAAAGAGCACCCAAAAGCATTGTATGAGAGACTTCATCTCTATAAAATCATGATTAACTCAAAGACTTGCCTGCAAAGGTAGTGAATTAGAGGTTAGAAGTTAGAGGTTAGAGATTTTTCTAGTAGCTCTAGTGTTTCTAGTGGCACTAGTACCCCTAGACTTCTTGGTGGTACTAGTCAGACAGTGGATCCTTCCCTACCGAAAAATCCAAAATAGCGACGTGAAAAAAGAAAAATCCCTACGTGGGCGTACAAAATTCTCCACGTAGTGACAAAATGAAACTTCGGAGGAATCGTTTCGCCCCTACGTGGAGAATAAAAAATAGCCACCGAGAAAATTCTAATTTCCTCGGTGGCTATTCTGTTATTGCTTGAATCTAATCCTCTGAGACTACTGAGTCATTCGGCAGTCTCTGATGAACTCTTATGGGATTAGTACCTGTATCACCTCAGTCTCACCAGCTGCGACAGCCTGTGCAGTGACGAGATAGCTGCCTTGTGGCAAGGTGACTAGCTCACCACGGCCGATGGGCTGGTGGTAATATGTCTGACCATCTATGGTAAAGATGGTCAGCATAGCTAGATCAGCTAGTGTCGTTATACCCTCGGAGGTGATAGCTATGCAGTGGCTCTGTGCAGGTGCAATCACGGCATTGTCTAGCTTAAATAGCGCATTGATACGTGTGTAGCGCTGTGGCGTCAGGCTGGTGCTAGAGATCTGCTCGCCATTGGCGGTGAGTCGGTCTATCGTGTAACCATCTTCGGGCTTGACGATGAGGTCGATCTCCTGATCTTTATTGACCTTGTGGTAGCCTATGTGCGTAGGGAGCGTGCTCCATACAGGTTTGATCACGTTACCCTGCTTGTCAGCGAGCTGGATCTCACCATGTGTGGTGGGAGCGACCTCTACGTAGACCTGATCACAGCCAGAGGCATCTCCTGCGGTATTCACGCGCCACCCCTTGATCGTTGCGATTGTTGGGTCAGCATGCTGAGCATCATTGTCGGGATTGCTCTTGTCATTGGTGATGTAGAGGCTGTAGGGCATCTGGAGTGTGACACCCTTGGGATAGCTACAGAGAGAGGCGTATAGATCATTGACATCACAAGCTGTGAGCTGGTTGCCGTAGGCTTGTAGCATCTGAAGCTGTGGCTGATTAGATAGATCGAGCTTGGTGAGCTGGTTACCATTGCAGTATAGTGTGGCTAGCTGCGTAAGCTTCGAGAGGTCGAGCTCCTTGAGCTGATTGTCATTGACGAGGAGCGTCTCGATCTCGGGCTGGTTGGCTAGGTCTATCTTGGAGAGCTTGTTGTCTCCGAGTGCTAGTGTGTGCAGTCCCGTGAGCATAGATAGGTCTATCTCAGAGAGCTGATTGCTCTGTAGGTCTAAGTAGCCAAGCTTGACACAAGAAGATAGATCAATGCTGGTAAGCTGATTCGCCTTGGCGTCTAGCTTTCGTAGACCTGTGAGCTTAGATAGATCTAGCTTAGAGAGATTGTTCCCGTAGCATAGGAGCGTATCTAGCTGAAGACAGTGAGTGAGGTCGAGCTCGGAGATCTCTGTATAGGCAACATCGAGGAGGATTAGATTAGGACAGTCCTTAAGATCTATGGAGCCGATTGGGTTCATATAGGTGTAGAGTACCTGTAGGTCAGGCTGTACGATCTTGAGACTGGTGAACTCATTGTCCCAAATCCCCTGACCTGGATAGCTCGATAGATCGGCTTCGATGATTGGTCCAGAGACCTTGATATAGTCTCCTAGAGCCTTTCCGTCGAGACGCTTGGTCGTCTGCCCGATGATGTTGCGCTCTGGTATACCGTTACCCCAGTCAATGAGGATCTCAGTGCCCTCCTGCGGAGCTACTAGTGCAAAGGATATATCATGTCCTACCTTGGTGCCCATCTGCATCATAGAGGGCTTGGTGAAGATAGGCTCTACGTTGGTAGGATCTTGGGTGACTACAAATATATGCTCCTTGATGAGTGTGCCGTTCACCTTGACTCCGAGGTACTCCTTGCCCTCAGGTATCTCATCAATCTGAACGTAGAGCGGCGTACCTGCGAGTACACTCTCACCGATAGGCTGGAGCGACTGATCTGTGTCTATCATACGCTCTAGGAGTGTGACCTTGCCCTCTGTCTGAGTAAGTATCACAGAGACACTGTCACACTTTGTTTTGCCATCGCCCTCGACATCTGCCTTCCAATTGTCTTTGATAAGACCTGCATCAGAGGTTTCTGCGTTAGACCCTTTGAGTAGTAGATTAAAATTATCGCCATATGGCTTGCGTGGATTATCCCACATAGAGCGTAGCATATAGTTGATGGCACAGGGTGTCATCGTAGGGTTAGAGCGAATGTCTAGATATTGAAGCTGATAGCAAGCGCTAAAATCGAGGAAGGTAAGCTGATTACTATGAGCTGTGAGGCGACTCATATAGGGCGCCTGTGTGAGGTCTAGTAGCGTGATCTGATTACTTGCACAGCTTAGAGAGGTTAGCTTCGTGAGCATGGACACATCAAGGGTCGTCAAGGCGTTGCTGTCACAAGCTATACTGGTTAGTTTAGTATTTGCAGATAGATCTAGGTTCGTGAGCTGATTCTTATTGCAGAAGAGGTTGGTTAGCTCAGGATTGTTCTTAAGGTTTAGTCTAGAGATGTGATTATAGTTTATCTCTAGCTTATATAGCAAGGGGAGCTTGGTGACATCTAGCTCAGAGATCTCATTGTGAGAGATGGATAGCGAAGAGAGCTTGGGGTAGTTGTCATCGATCTCTAGATCCATCAGCGAGTTATTATCTAGCGATAGCATCGTAAGCGCAGGCAGAGAGACGGGGTAAAAGTGACTGATATCACAGTCGTTTGCAGAGATGCGCTCTAGGGTTCTGCTCCCCTCAGGTACGAGGACGGAGCCGAGTCGTGGATTCCCAGAGATGTCGATAGCCTCTAGGCTTGTATAGGAGCGTAGGTCTAGGACTGCGAAGTCATTCTCCTTGAGGTTTAGGTTTTCTAGTGGAGCATCTTCGTTGAGTGCAAAGTTGTCCTTTGTCAGCTTATTCTTAGAGAGGTCTAGATACTTCAGCTCTGTCTGTCCTGTAGCGACAAAGGAAGTTATCTCTAGCTCTGTAGCCTCTAAGCTGGTGAGACTAGAGAGGATGCGGATGGTCTTTCCCTTGACGCTTCCAGAGACTTTGGCAAAGTATCCAGAGCCGTTTGGGTCAACGTTGTAGCTTTCGGTATTGCCATCTCCCCAATCGACGATGATGGGGGTGTCATAAGACTTGGTCTTGGGGTAGATTGTTATCTCAGAACCAAAGGCTTTGTCACTCTTGATCTGTATCTCAGGCGTTTGAGCCGTAAGTAGGTTTACTCCGCAAAGAGACAGCAGGAGGAAGAGTAGAAGGTTGGTCTTCTTCATTCTGTTTCTGTATTTAGTGATTTGTATTATAGGGGGGAATTGTAATTAGGATGTGGAGTGCAACAGGCTACTTGGACTTGCTGCTGTAGTAGTCGCGGGTGAGGCGCTTTGCCTCGGCGAGGTCGGCCTCTTCGTCACCCGTGATGCCGACGCTCTGGGGCGAGGGTATCTTGATTTCGGTGCCGAGGGGTATGTTGTCGGGGTCTTCGATCTGCTCCTTATTAGCAAGGTAGATGTAGATCCAGTACTCACTACGACCTAGGTAGCGACGTGCATAGCGTGCTAGATAGTCGCCAGAGCCGAGTGTCACGGTGGTGAGGATCTCTGGATGAGCGGTCGTGTCGGCAGGCATTACGATGCTGTCGCTGGGTGTGATGGAGTCTATCGTTGGAGCTACCTTAACGGGTGCCGTAGTTCTGGGAGGGAGCGTGGTGCGAGGCACTGCG
This sequence comes from uncultured Porphyromonas sp., assembly GCA_900539765.1. Classification (GTDB taxonomy): domain Bacteria; phylum Bacteroidota; class Bacteroidia; order Bacteroidales; family Porphyromonadaceae; genus Porphyromonas. The sequence continues at coordinate 25,437 of UQDF01000022.1, forward strand.
TCTCTTGTCTGCCACAGACAAAGAACCACAGCAACAACGACCATCAGGAGAACAGCGCCTAGCGGGATGACGATCCAAAGCCACAGCTTGCGATTCGTTCGCTCTAAAGGGGTGGACTCGCTCTCTTGTGGCTCCTCTTTTTGATAAGGTGGCGGCGTGGCAACGACGACTTCTGTCTCGTTGCTTTCGCTAGTTGGTATGGGGGGAGGTGGTGGCGTGGCGGGCATTTCGGCCTGGGGTTGAGGCGTCCAGGCGGGCGGAGTACTTGCGGGTTGAGGTGCGACTATGCGCTCGGCGATACGGCTGGAGATGGTAGACGGGTAAGCCTTCTCTAGGCTCTCGACTGGGCGCTCCTCGACATCTGGCCAGTGGATGCCCTCCTTGAGGAGGGTAGGAGCAAACATCTCAAAGGGCTTGTTGACCTGCCGGAGCAATTCGTCAGAGGGGGTGAAGGCATAGCTGATCCCTCTTTTATCTCCTTCACTTGCGATGGGCTGTGGAGCGAATGTGCCTAGGGGAGTCCACTCAAGGGTGTGACCTAGTCGCTCGTGCATCTCAAAGAGCTTCGTGACACTGCTGTAGAAGCTCTGAAGCGTCTGCGGTATCTGGGTCACCCCTTTTGCTAGAAGTTCGCCAATCTCCTCTGTAGAGAGCGGTTGCTCTTGGTTGGTGATGCGTGGCGTGACGCTCGGGGGCATCAAGTATCGCTCTCCACTAGGTAGTAAGGCGATGGTGGCACTGTGGCTCTCTGCGAACCATAGACCGACGCTGCGCATATAGCTGGTGCTCCCCTGAGTGAGTCGCCCGATGAGTAGCGAGGTGAGTTCGCTCCATAGTTGCTGGCAGGTGGTCCGTGCCAGCTGGCTCTGCTCGGCGACTTCGAGGAGCCATTGTTCGGTCGTAATCATAGGATGAGATGCTCTGGAGATGTAGTCGCAATGAGGTCGTACTCCTCTACGCCTGTGATCTCGGCTCGGTAGAAGGAGCCGACACGGAGCGGGCTGTCGCTGCTGAGGATCACTTCGCCATCCACTTCGGGAGAGTCGTACTGTGTGCGGCCGACGTAGTAGTCTTCCTCTTCACGGTCAACGACTACCTCCAGTGAGGTGCCAACCTTACGGCTATTAATGCTGGCAGAGATGGTCGCTTGGAGAGACATCAGAGCATCGTACCGCTCCTGCTTGACCTCTGGCGGGACATCGTCCTGATAATGCTTGTAGGCATAGGTTCCCTCCTCGTGTGAATATTGGAAAGCCCCAAGTCGCTCGAAGCGCATTTGGCTAACGAAGTCGAGGAGATCGGCAAAGTCTTCGTCCGTCTCCCCTGGATGCCCCACCATCATCGTGGTGCGCAGGGCGATGCCAGGCACTTGCTCGCGGATCCGCTCCAGCAGGGCGACAGTCTCCTCACGGCTGATCTGCCGACGCATCAGCTGAAGCATATGATTGCTGCTGTGCTGGAGTGCCAGGTCGAGGTACTTGCAGATGTTGTCATGCTTCACCATCACATCAAGTACTTCGAGGGGGAAGTGATTCGGATAGGCGTAGTGTAGTCTGAGCCAGTGAACGCCATTCACCTGAGCCAGGCGGTCGAGTAGGGTGGCAATGGCTTGCTTTTGGTAAAGGTCTACACCATAGTAAGTGCTATCCTGAGCAATGATCTGAAACTCTCGACAGCCTGTGAGAATGCGTTCCTCGACCTCCTGGACGATATCCTCCATAGGACGGGAGTGGTGACGGCCAGTGATGAGCGGGATGGCGCAGTAAGAGCAGGTGCGGTCGCACCCTTCGGAGATCTTGATATAGCTGTAGTGTCGTGGCGTGACGCTAGGCGGAGGTGTACGATAGGATAGTGGCGTGGCATCGTCTGCGCTGAGTGCGGGACCTAAGTCGGTGATGAGTTGCTTCCAGTCATACTTGCCATAGATCTTGTCCACTTCGGGAAGCTCGGCGGTTAGTTCCTCACGAAAGCGCTCGCCAAGACAGCCCATCACATAGATGGCCCGAATGCGTCCCTCTTTCTTCGCTTCAATGAGAGAGAGGATCAGGTTTATCGACTCCTCTTGAGCAGCCTGTATGAAGCCGCAGGTGTTGACTACAGCTATCTCGCCAGTCAGCTCCTCGGGGTCGTGCCGTAGCGTGTAGCCGTACTGAGCGAGCCGATGCATAAGCGCATCGGAGTCGACGAGGTTCTTAGAGCACCCTAGACTGATGACATCGATTTGGTTGGCAATCATCGCAGAGCTGCTACTAGACTAAAGCTCATCGCCAAAGATAGAGTCGACAAACTCGCGCTTGCGAAAGACCTGCAGATCCTCAATCTTCTCGCCTAGTCCGATATACTTGACAGGTACCTTAAACTGGTCGGAGATACCGATGACGACACCGCCCTTTGCCGTTCCATCGAGCTTTGTGATGGCGAGGGCAGAGACATCGGTGGCTGCGGTAAACTGCTTTGCCTGCTCGAAAGCGTTCTGACCCGTAGAGCCGTCAAGCACAAGGAGTACTTCGTGTGGAGCGTCGGGGACTACCTTTGTCATGACACGCTTGATTTTAGAGAGCTCATTCATCAGGCTCACTTGGTTGTGTAGACGACCAGCCGTATCGATGATGACTACATCGGCTTCCTGAGCCACAGCCGACTGTAGCGTGTCGAAAGCTACCGAGGCGGGATCTGACCCCATCTTCTGCTTGATGACTGGTACACCGACCCGCTCTCCCCAGATCTCTAGCTGCTCGATAGCTGCAGCGCGGAAAGTATCTGCAGCGCCTAGTACGATGCGCTTGCCCTGCTGCTTGAACTGATAGGCGAGCTTGCCGATGGTGGTTGTCTTGCCTACACCATTGACCCCAACGACCATGATCACATAAGGGTGCGCATCTGCAGGGAGTGTGAAGCTCTCCCCGTCGGTCGTACCATTTTCCGCAAGGAGAGCGGCCACTTCGTCACGCAGGATGCCTTTGAGTTCGCTCGTGTTGACATACTTGTCCCGAGCCACACGCTCCTCGATACGCTTGATGATCTTGAGCGTCGTGTCCACGCCCACATCACTCGTCACGAGTATATCCTCTAGGTCGTCGAGGATCTCATCATCGACCTTGCTCTTGCCAGCTACGGCACGAGTCAGCTTGTCTACCATCGAGGTCTTGCTCTTTTCTAGACTGGTGTCGAGTGTCTCTTTCTTCTTTTTTGAGAATAGTCCGAATAGTCCCATAGTTGGTCTCTTTCTTCTAAGTTAAATGATTAGTCCATGCGAGACTTGTAGTCCGAATAGTCAAAGCTACGGAGCGTCTCCACCGAACCGTCAAGATGACGAAGTGTGATGGCGGGATGCTGTAGGCCGTTGAACATGTTGGTCTTGACCGTCGTGTAGTGTAGCATATCCTTGAGGACGAGCGTCTCACCGATCTCCAGCGGATGGTCAAAGGTCCAATAGCCCATATAGTCGCCACTCAGACAGCTGTTGCCTCCTAGGCGGTAGCTGTGCGTGCCTGGCTCTAGCGTGTCGCATTGTGTCGCTCCCTCCACGACTGGGTGGTAGGGCATCTCGAGACAATCTGGCATATGACAGGCGAAGGAGACGTTCATAATCGCCGTCTTGATGCCATCGTTGGTCACAATGTCCACCACCTGAGCGTAGAGGTCGCCCGTCTGCCAAGCGAAAGCACTGCCTGGCTCCATAATAATTCGCAGGTTCGGGTGGCGCTCACGGAAAGCTCGTAGCAGCGCCACCAGATGCTCCGTATCGTACTCCCGATGCGTCATCAAGTGTCCGCCACCTAGGTTGAGCCACTGCACCTTATCTAAGATAAAGCCAAAGCGCTTCTCGAGACGCTCTAGTACTAGCTCCAGCTGCTCATCATCACCCTCGCAAAGAACGTGCAAATGCACACCTTCCAGTCCTGTCAAAGCACCATCTTGCTCCATTTGTCGCAATGTCTCGGCACTCACGCCGAAGCGTGTCCCTGGCATAGCGGGGTTGTAGATCTCCGTTTTGACAGGCGAATAGGCTAAGTTTAGTCGTAGACCGTAAGAGATGTGCTCGGCGGCGTAAGGCGAGGCAGGCCCGAAGCGCTGCCACTGGGTGGGCGAATTGAGCGTGATGTGACTGCTGTAGCGTACGAAGTCTACTATATTATCCTCGCTGTAAGCTGGCGAGTAGGCGTGTACTGGTGCTCCCATCTCTTCGTAGCCTAGGCGTGCTTCCCACGGCGAACTAGCCGTACTGGCGTGGATGTACTCCTTAAATATGGGGAATGTGCGCCACAGGGCGTACGCCTTGAAGGCTAAGATAATCTCCACGCCCGCCCGCTCTGCTACGGACTGTATCAGCGCGAGGTTACGCCTCAGGAGAGACTCCTCTAGAAGGTAGTAGGGTGTGGTCATCTTGTGGGGTTGCATACGGAGCATTATACTTAATCTCCTGCAAAGGTACTAAATAGCAAGAGTAGCACCAAAAAGCGTATACCCCGCCGCAGGCTCTACTTAGTCTCGGTGGTACTCTCGCTCCGTATCAGTAGATGCGGTAGGCATTGCTAATGCCAGGAGCTTGCTTGAGCGCTGCGCAGAGCTGCTCCACCTGCTCAGCTGAGTGTACCTCTAGTCCCACCTTTCCTCCGAAGATGCCGTCTTGTGTCTGAAGCTGTACGGAGGCGATGTTGATTAGAAAGTCTTCCGTGATCACCTGCACGATCCCATTGAGGATGCCCTTAGAGTCTATACCCTCGATCATAATCGATCCCGTGAAGAGGGTATCCCCCTGATCGCCCCAGATCGTCGAGAGGAGCTTATTGCCAGTGCTACTCTTCAGGCGCATAGCCTCGGTGCAGGTGCGTCGGTGTACCACTACTTGGTTGTCTATGACGAAAGCGACTACCTCATCCCCTGGTAGAGGATTGCAGTCGTCGGCCATGACGTAGTTGCTCTTGATAGCATCGCTCTGGAGTAGGTAAGGCTTCTTATAGTCTATCTCACTGATCTGAGAGATAGATTCTGTAGGCTTAGGCGTAGAGTCTTGCTTGCCGATGAGTGCCTCCTTGACCGACTTGAAGAAGCGATTGCTCTTGCTCGACTTGATACGCTTGTAGAGCGAGTCCACAAGATTGACCGTTCCAGAGCCGACAGCGTAGAAAAGATCCTCACGCTTATGAAAGCCAAAGAGAGATGCCACGAGATCCATATGTCCTGCATCGACAGAGAGATCGTGCTGCTCGAAGTAGTTAATCACACTCTCCTCTCCTTGGCTGATTAGCTTGCGACGCTCTATACGTAGGTACTCATTGATCTTGCTCTTAGCCTTAGCCGTCTTGACATACTTGAGCCATAGTGCTGAGGGCTTTTGGTTGTTACTAGAGATGATCTCCACCTGATCACCACTCTGTAGCGTGTGGCTGAGAGGTACCAGCTTATGATTGACCTTAGCTCCGATACAGGTCTGACCGAGTGTCGAGTGGAGTGCATAGGCAAAGTCTAGCGGCGTACTCTCGTGAGGAAGGGTGATCGGGTCTCCCTTGGGGGTAAAGACCATGATGTCGTCTCCGTAGAGGTTGAGCTTGATCGTATCGAGGAAGTCCATAGCACTCGAGTCTGGATTCTCCAGTAGTTCGCTGATCTGATCGAGGAACTTGGTGATCTCCTGATCCTCCTCCACACCGTCAGACTTATACTTCCAGTGAGCTGCTAGTCCACGCTCGTCTATCTCGTCCATCCTGCGACTGCGTACCTGCACCTCGATCCACTTGCCCGTAGGTCCCATGACTGTAAAGTGTAGTGCTCTGTAGCCATTGCTCTTAGGCTGAGCGACCCAGTCTCGAGTACGCTCATTATTGACACGATAGAGGCTCGTGATGTCGGTATAGATGCCCCAGCAAGTCTCCTTGACATTGAGCCCAGGTGTCTCCTCAAAGATGATACGTACCGCATAGAGGTCATATATCTCTTGAAAGGGGATCTGCTTCTTCTGCATCTTCTTCCAGATCGAATAGCAGGACTTGACCCGTGTCTTCATCTCATAGTCTAGTCCACGAGCTTTGAGAAAGGGATGGATAGGGGCGCTAAACTGCTCGAATAGCTCAGCACGCGACTGCTCCGTATCGATGATCTGGTTACAGATATCCTCGTAAGCCTTCGGGTGCTCATGCTTGAAGACCAGCTCTTCTAACTCCGTTTTAATAGCAAAAAGCCCTAGACGGTGAGCTAGCGGAGCATAGATGTAGAGGGTCTCGCCAGTTATCTTGAGCTTCTTATGCTCAGGCATCGAGCTTAGTGTACGCATATTGTGCAGACGATCGGCAATCTTAATAAGGATCACGCGAATGTCCGCATTCATCGTTAGGATCAGCTTGCGAAAGTTCTCAGCCTGGAGGCTCTCTATGTTTCGCTCAGCCAGTATTTCGCTACTTATCTTGGTCAGACCGACTACGATCTGTGCCACCTTGGGCCCGAAGAGCTGCTCTATATCCTCCTCCGTGTACTCCGTGTCCTCAATCACATCGTGGAGTAGGGTAGATACGATCGAGGTAGAGCCTAGTCCTATCTCACGACACACGATACGAGCTACTGCGAGCGGGTGCATAATGTAAGGCTCTCCGCTCTTGCGCCTAACTCCTTCGTGAGCCATCCGAGCAAAGGTAAAGGCACGCTGTATTACCTCCACCTTCTTGCGGTGATTTGAGTGCTCATAGTCATAGATCAGCGCATTGTACTCACGCTGTATCATCTCCTCGTCAGAGAGTGTCGAGTTACTATAATCTACAGGGTAAATGTCTTCCATAGTAAGGGGAACAAAAAAGTTAGACAGTAGCTCTATACATCTAGCCAACTAGATATACCTCGTACCTAGTCAACTATAGGCATCTTTATAAAGAGACAAGAGGGCAGATGCTCCTCGAGCCATCCTTGGAGATAGGTTATGGTCTCATGCTCTATAGTTGCGTCCTGCTCGGGGTACACATTATATATAAGGTACGGCACCTCAATGCCCCGGTGCATACAAGCATCGATACTGAGCAGTGTGTGGTTGATGCTACCCAGCTTGCCGTTGGTGACGAGAGCTACCTGTGGATCCTCCTGCTGAGCTATGTAGTCTATTGTGAGGAGGTGCTCGGTAAGCGGTACCATCAGTCCTCCCGCACACTCTACGAGTAGTGGCTTAGCACCTAGCTCTTGCAGATGGCGGGTAGCCTCGTTGAGTCTCTCGGCATCTATCTCTCCGCCATCCATACGTGCTGCAAGGTGTGGCGAGCAGGGGTAGCTGTAGAGGTAGGGACAAGTGAGCCCCTGGAGATCCCACTCCGAGAGAGGCTCTCCGAGTAGACGACGATGCGTCTCTATATCTTCACTTATCTCGAGACATCCCGTCTGCACCAGCTTCATCGAGGTGCAAGCTGTATAACCAGCCTCTCGGAGCCTGCGTATGAGGAAGGCTGTGCCATAGGTCTTCCCTATGTCGGTGTCGATACCACATACGTAGAGCCGATCAGGCGGGGATAGTAATTGTCGTGTGTTACTCTTCATAGCATTATCTACTAAGTGGAGGAGGGCAATCTTCTCCATCTACAAAGGTACAGAATAGATGTCAATCAGCGAATACACCGTAGATTCAACTATCAAATGCAACTGAATTGGTTTCGTCGAGCTTTTGATAA
>UQDF01000023.1 GCA_900539765.1 uncultured Porphyromonas sp.
GACTGCAAACAAAGAATACGAAGAAGCCGTGAACAATGAATACGAACAATCCAAATCCAAAGACGAAACTGTAGATTGACCGAAATTGAAAAATCGGGCAATATTGCTGTCCGATAAAAGGTTCAGCGGAAGAAGAGGCTTTTGCTCAAAAGGGGGCTTAGACGATAACGCAAAAGAGAGAAATTTCAACAACGGAACAATCGGGTATTCGAAGAGACTAGAGCTGTAAAGCGTATAGATGTGAGCCTTTGTTTCAAGAGTTATGGCACCCCCTTGGAGTTGCAAGTTTGCAGGGGCAAACTTAGAAACAAAGACTCAGTGCATTCAGAGAATGCAAGCACTTCAAGGGCAGGCTGCGGAACAGGGCGGAGCGGGCATTTGGAGAAATGCCATAGCTCATTAGGGCATTTTCTTCACGCTCCACTCCGTTACCGCTAAAAAAGCCCTCCTGAGCCAAGGGGAAACAGCCCCTTTGGATACCCCTTAAAGCTATATTCAACTTATGGGCTACGCAGTATTACACATAGACAAAGCTCGGGGCAACGACTCGGCAATGAGTGCCCACATCGAGCGAACATTCGTGCCGAACAATGTCGATGCCTCTCGCACGCACCTCAATCGAGACTTGGTGCAATTCCCCGCAAATGTCACCAACCGTACAGAAGCTATTGCACATCGCATAGCAACGGCTGGTATCTACCGAAAGGTTGCGGACAATCAAGTTAAAGCACTTCGTTTCATCCTATCTGGATCACACGAAGATATGCTCCAACTTGAAAGCGATGGACGCTTAGAGGAGTGGTGCCATAGTACGATGCAGTGGCTTTATACCACCTTTGGCAAGGCAAACGTGGTGGCAGCCACACTTCATGCTGATGAAGAGACCCCGCACATACATGCCACAGTTGTCCCGATTGTCACGGGAGAAAGGAGAAAAGCCAAACAGGAAGCTGAGAATGGCAAGCGAAAGTACAAGACAAAGACAAATAAGATAAGGCTCTGTGCTGATGATCTGCTTACACCCAAAAAGCTTGAGGAGTATCAAACCTCCTACGCAGAGCAAATGCGACCATTTGGGCTGAGTAGAGGGGTACAAGGATCTGAAGCCAAGCGTCGTACTAATATGGAGTATTACAAAGAGCTTCTCAAAGAGACCAAGCAGAAACAACTTGAGGAGGAAGAACTAATTCAAAAGGTCAGAGAGTTGGAAAAGCAGGCGGGCAAGCTCCGAGTAAAGGGTACGCTCTACTCGCTATTTGGGAACTCTGAGCTTGACAAGGCGGAACGGCGTATCGAAGAGTTGGAGCAAGAAGTCGAACGGCAACAACATCTTTCGGAAAAGGAGAAAGCCGAAATCCGCAAGGAGGTCATACTTCTTCAGGACACCATTAGAGATAAGGACATGACTATCTCTGAACAAAACCGAGAAATCAAGGTGTACGAGGAGGAGCGGAGTTTTATCAAACGCTTCTTTCACAGCTTCTACCTCTTACTCAACATTCGCTTGATGCTCCGCAAAATGGGCTTTGATGATGATACGGTGGTCAAGATGCACAAAGATCAAGAGATAGTCCGTGGTACGGCTACGGCATATTCGGGAATGTACAAACGAAACTTCACGGAGGAAAATGCGGAGCTACGCATTATAACCAACGAGAAGCGTCAGCCTCTTCTTACCATCAATGGACTATCTGTTTCTGATTGGTGCGAACTAAACTTTTAAGGAGAAAATCACGCAAGAACGCTCACTTTCTCCCACGAATCACTATCTTTGCAAGTGATAATAGTGAGCGTTCTTTGGCTATCCAAAACGATGTACTTCAAGGCACTCCGCTCATTTCTAAATCGTTACCTATCCACATCGCGCCAAACGGTAACCTCTTACTTCTCAGCTAGATAGTCCGAAACCAAAAAATCACGTAGGGTTTGGGCTTTCCCTTAAAGGAAAGGGAATTTTTCAGCCTTGGAAATTTCATTTTCTAAGCTTGGAACGATTTTGGAAAGTTGACATTTCGGATGGAAGCTAGCGCCCCGCTCCCCCACCAAGATGAAGAAAGCGTCAGCCTCGCTAATAAAAGATCGGCCTAATCTGACTGATCCAGAGCTTTATCATAAAAAAAATAGTATATTTGCAAGCACACTAAACATCAAATACATCTTGATATGAGAAAACTTACTCGATTTATGTTTCTCTGCCTTCTGTCCTCTATGACAGGGGTTGCCCTTTGGGCACAAAACGGAGAAAGTCCCGTCATCAGACTTAAGTCTGATGGCAATGTGCCATTTGGGGGTTATATGCTCAGCATAAATGCCCCTGAAGCCGATCGATCTAGCGTATGGATCGATTGGAACAATAATGGAGTCAAAGACACCGATGAGGAGGTAGCGAATTGGGAGTCTGGTGACAACATCACTGCAATTACTCATGAGATAGATTCTAAAACCTTCTCAATTTACGGACCCATCAACACCTTGGTATGCGCCAATAACGGGTTGTATGAACTTGAAATCTCTGGAAACTCTCATCTTGAGTCTCTGATCTGTGATAACAACAATCTATCCTCTCTAGATTGTAGTAAAAACACACAGCTGAACAACTTATCAATACGAGAAAACCCTCTATACGACATAGATGTATCAATGCTTACCAAGCTAACCCGTCTTGGAGTTGCTGGTACGAATATTACAAGCCTTGACTTGTCAAACAACGTACTCCTAGAGCATATGGATATCTCAGACCTTAAGCTAGAGACTTTTGATCTGACATCTCTGCCCAACTTGATTAGTCTAGGCTGCAGTGGCTGCAAATTTCAGACACTGGACTTGACGAAATGTCCTAAAATGGAGATACTATTTGCTCCATACAACAGCATTAAGTCTATCGACCTCTCCGCTTGTAAGGCTATGAAGCACCTCAAGCTCGACCATAACATCTTGGAGAGCATAGATCTATCTGCCTGTACGGAGCTTATTTCGCTAGATGTCAACAACAATTATCTTGAGACGATAGACTTAAGTCATACGAAAAAGTTGTCGCGACTGATCTGCTATGCCAATCTGCTAGATAAGATAGATCTCACCCACACGCCTGAGCTTACGGTACTAGAGTGCTCACAAAATGAGATCTCACAACTTGATTTTTCTTCAATACCTAACTTATCAGTTCTACATGCTTCAATGAATCCCCTTAACGAGATAGACTTATCGGTAGTACCCCAGCTTCAGAGTCTTACAATCTCCAAATGTGGTTTGAAGACATTGGACGTGAGTTCTTTGACCAATCTAGACTTGTTAGAGGCTAAGGGTAACGAATTAACTGCAATTGATCTCTCTGCAAATCGCAAGCTGAGTCGTGTCAGTCTAGAGGGTAACCTTCTTACGGAGTTAAATGTTTCAAATATATCTACGCTTACCTATCTCAACGTAGCAGTAAACAAGCTAACGCAGCTTAAGACTGAGAACTGCCCTAAGCTGTTTGAAATCATGTGCTACTCCAATCAATTAGATAAGAACGCATTCAAACTTCTCTCAGAGTCTCTCCTTGCAGCTCCTGAAAGACGTATGGGAGAGATTTATGTGATAGACTCTCGAGATGAAACCGATAAAAATGTCTGTCCTATTAAAGTCGTTGAGGATCTAAAACAGAAGAACTGGAACGTATATGACTGGAAGGGATACGAAAATCAAGGGCAAAACAAATTTTCGGGACATGATGTAAGTGCTACGCAGAGATTGTCATCTCATCAGGGGATTCTAGTTACACCCAACCCCGTCATAGACTATCTACATATCTCGTCAGAAGCTCCTGATGCCACAGCTATCGTGATGGATCTCGCTGGTAACCAAATCGAGACACTCACAACGAATGCAACTGGTGAGGGTGTTGTCAATCTGTCTCACCTTCCTCAAGGCATATATTTGCTCACGTTGTCTGGCGAAACTGTTCAAATCATAAAGAAATAGAGACGTAAGTGTCAAAGCAAAGAGAGCGTTTGCAAAATAAATCCACAAACTGCTTTGGTCGGATATAGGTGATCTAGAGTTAGCTGATCACCCTTCTCCTCAAAAATGAAGAAAGCGTCAGCCTCGCTCGTGCGAGACTGACGCTTTGTGCTGTGCTAACACTGTATCTGCTAGCCCCAAATTCTATTTATAGGTCAAAATTCAAGGAAGCTGTCGCCTAATTGTTGCTATTAGCGAGCTGATGGGTTGGACTATGAACTCTTGTATTCTACAGACTCGGACTTATTGTTCTGTGGTTCTTCTTTGTGATCTGTTGAATCATTTGCAGGCTACAGACGGATCTTGAGTACACTAGAGTGCTGTTTCGATTGTCCTCCACATTACCTTTGCACTGTCTATTTATTAGAAACTCACAATGGAACGACAAAGGTTCAACTCAAAAAGTATCCTACAAATAGGGATCGACCTCACCTGGCAAAGAACAACCTTTAACCCTCATCGAATTACGACTTTCGCCTTTTCAACTATCGAGACTAAACTTCCCTAAGCTTATTGTCGGCTATGAAACTTAGGCTAGATCATATCGGTGACCTCCCATGCGAAGGCTCTCAGACCTTGCTTAGGATTGTCTAGATCGATCTGATGCAGTGCTGCGAGGAGTCGCTCGGCTCGCTCAGCCTCTGTGATAACCATCATAGCGCCATTGGTCGTCGGCCAAGCGTGGCTACCAAGATGCGGATCGCCCGTTGCGGAGCCACGTCCGTGGACTTCGCTCCACTCGGTATAGCCCTTGGCATTGTGCTGCTCGAGGGCGCGTATAACGAGTCCATGCAGGGCGCTGTTGTAGACGATGAAGATTGCCTTTTGTCTATTCATAGCTTAGTGGTGGTTTTTGAGACTTTTCTTGCGCTGACGCCTTATCTGACGGCGAGAGACCAGCGCATAGATACAGGGGATCAGGAGGAGCGTAACCAGCGTCGAGATGGTCAGACCGAAGGCTACCGTGACACCCATCGGCTGCCACATCTCGCTACCCTCTCCGATGCCGATAGCCATCGGGATCATACCGAAGACGGTCGTGAGCGTCGTCATCAGCACAGGACGCAGACGCGATGCTCCCGCATGGAGCAGAGCCGTGCGTACGGACATACCACGCTCACGATTGAGTATGGTGTAGTCGATCAGGACGATACCATTCTTCACCACGATACCGACGAGCATGATTGCTCCGATGAAGGCAATGATGCTTAAGGGGACACCGGTCACGAGCAAACCGATGATAACGCCCGTAAAGGCAAAGGGTACGGAAAACATAATGACAAATGGAGAGGCCAAACTCTCAAACTCCGCAGCCATAACGATGAAGACTAGGAAGACAATGAGCAGCAGGAGCGTCCCTAAGTCTGCAAAAGCCTCTTGTTGCTGCTCGAAAGCTCCTGTGATTTCGTAACTCACGCCCTCGGGCATATCAATTTCGTCAAGAGCCTTCCGAGCCGTGCGGACGAGGTCTGAGAGCGCAGCCTTGGGCGCTGGCGTAAGCGCAATGGTAACGACACGAGAACGGTCTTTCTGGTAAATGGCGGGAGGCGCAAAGTGCTCCACGACCTTGCCCAATTCGCCTAGTCGTACGCTCGTTCCCTGCGGGGTGCGTACGAGTGTCTGAGCGACGTCGTCTAGCGAACGTCTGAACTCAGGTGCCAGGCGCACACGGATCTCATACTCCTGCCCATCCTCACGATAGAAGGAGGCGGTGGCTCCGTAGATGCTGTTGCGCAGATAGCTCGCCGCCATACTATTGGTCAGCCCATGCTCAGCGAGTCGCTGCTGGTCGAAGATGACCTGGTACTCAGGCATAAACTCGTCACGATTGCTCAGAGCCTGAGCACAAGCTGGCGACTTACTCATCTCCGCCATAAATGCTTTGGAGATCTGATCGGTGACAGCAAAGTCGTGTCCGTAGATATCAACATTGACAGTGCTTTGCTGTCCCCCGCCACCTGACTGAGCAGAGACATTGTACTGCTTGATACCAGGCGTGGCGCTTAGGTCACGACGCATCTCGGCAGCAATCTCTTGGGAGGAACGCTTTCGCTCGGAAGCATCGATCAGCTTGATATTGAAAGAAAGAATATTGTCGCCATTATCCTGCGCTAGCGTCGAGGCACCAGACTGAAAAGCATCAGCCTGACCTGTGGAGAACTGAAGCATCTCTATCTCGGGGTACTTCTTGTGCCACTCCTCAGTGAGGCGATGCCCCTCAGCAAGCGGACGGTCTATGGTAGTGCCTACGGGGTAATTGACCTTGGCAAAGATATAGCCCCCGTCTCCCTGTGGCATGAACTCCGTCTTGATCAGCGAGCCGAGCGTGAGCGATAGTGCGAAGATGCCTAGGGACAAGCCTACCGTGAGCCACTTGTGTCGTAGCACCCAGGCGAGCGTGCGCTGGTAGAGCACCGTGAGTCGCTGAATGAAGTCATTGAAGGGACGTAGGATCTTTTGGGATACCTTTCCCTCCTTGCGCTGACGATTAGCTCGTAGCATGTGGGCGCAGAGCGTAGGTGTCAGGGCAAGCGCACAGATGGTCGAGACGATCATCACGATGCTGACGATCCAGCCGAGCTGACGGAAGAGCAGTCCCGCCATACCCTGCATCATCACCATCGGGAGGAAGACCGCCAGCATCGTCAGCGTAGAGGCGATGACTGAGAGTGCCACCTCATTGGTCGCATGGACGGCGGCTTGCTTGGGATAGCTTCCCCGCTCGATGTGGTTGGTGATATTCTCTAGCACCACGATCGCATCGTCCACCACCATACCGATGGCTATAGAGAGCGAGCTGAGCGAGATGATGTTGAGCGTATTGCCCGTCAGCAGTAGGTATATGAAGGCGGAGAGTAGCGATATCGGGATCGTCAGAACGATGATAAAGGTGGCGCGCCAACGCCCTAAGAAGAGCAGCACGATGAGCATCACGACGCAGAAGGTAATGCCGATCGTTGAGCTAAGACTATTGATCGAGCGCACGATGAAGTCGCTCTGATCCAAGATTACTTCGATCTCGATATCTGAGGGAAGGTTCTTCACGATCTGTGGGAGTGCCTTGAGGACACGCTTATTCACCTGAACCGTGTTGGCACCCGACTGCTTCATCAGCATAAGCATGGCGCCCCTCTGGTTGTCCACGTAGGAGAGCGTCTGCTGCTCAGGGTCGCCATCTACGACGCTCGCCACGTCTCGCAGATAGATGGTTCGTCCGCCGAAGCTCGTTATGGGTAGCTCCTCTAGCTGCTTCGGATCGACGATCTCACCGATAGCTCTGAGGGATATCTTGCTCGTCTCTAGGTTCATCGACCCAGCAGAGATATTGCGATTTGCCACCGCAATGAGATTGCTCACATCACTCACCGTGATACCATAGGTCTCGAGCTTGTGCGGGTCGCAGTAGACGTTGACTTGTCGCTGTCTAGCACCTAGCACATTGACTCCGCCCACGCCATCTATACGTCCTAGCGGTGTCACCACTTGGTCGCTCAGGATCTTGTAGAGCGACTTGGAGCTAGCGTCCGACTTGACCGAGAGCATCAAGATCGGCATATCATCCATACCAAACTTGATAATGTTTGGCGTACCCGCTCCGTCGGGGAGCGCCTCCGTGATAGCACTGATCTTGTCGCGGGTATCATTGATCGCATTCTCTATGTCCAGTCCCTCTCGGAGCTCCAGCGTGACGACAGAGACATTCTCCTTACTTTGCGAGGTAATGTGCTTGACCCCGTTGATACCATTGAGGACGTTTTGGATCGGCTTGGTAATGTTGTTTTCCACCTCTTCAGGAGCTGCTCCAGAGTAAGAGGTGACGATCATGACCCGATTGATCTGCATCTCGGGCAGAAGGTCTATCGGCAGGCGTGTCAGGGCATAGAGACCCAAGACGACCACCCCAACGAAGATCATGATCGTGGTGACAGGACGACGTACGGCTGATTGATAAAGACTCATAAGCTAAAGGCGAGGATCTGTGTGTTGGAAAAGACTACTGCTGAGCCTGCTTAATCTGTACAGGCATCTGATCGGACAGGATGCTGGCTCCAGTCGTGACTACGACATCGCCTGAGGAGATGCCCTCGCTGATCGCTGTGTACTTACCGACGGTACGCTCTACGACGACTACCTGCCGATGGGCGATGCCGTCTCGTACGATGTAGACACACTGCTCAGCGCTGCCTATCTGCTTGACAATGCTCTCTGTCGGGACCACCATATACTCCTTGTCGCCTAGATTGATTGAGACACGAGCATACTGTCCTGGCACTAGCTTGCGCTCGGGATTGGTCGCCTCGACTTCCATCGTAAAAGTGTGGGTCTGTGGATTGATCGTCGGATACTTCAGCGAAATCTTACCAGCAAAAGTCTCGTCAGGCAGGGACTCCGAAGTGATCGTCACTGGCATCCCTTTGGTCATCTGCCCGTAGTAACGCTCCGAGGGATTGATCCGTAGCACCACTGGGTTGATCTGCTCCACAACAAGCAGAGGCATCTGTGGCGACATCATATCGCCCGCATCGTAGTTACGCGCTGTGACCACCCCTGAGATGGGGCTACGAAGCTGCGTATTCTCCTTTATATTATTGTAGCTCGTCTGAGCCAATGTGAGGGCTCGTTGCGTCGCCTCCCACTCCGACTGTGCGATGCCGCCTATCTTGTAGAGCTCGTCTATACGAGCCAGTGCGCTCTTGCGCTCCTCGAGCTGCAGACGCGCCTGCTCCAGCTGGCTGTGGTCCATCTCAGCGAGGAGCTGCCCACGAGAGACCTGCTGCCCCACCTCTACATAGATGCGCTTGATGCGGGAGGCCATCTGCGGAGCTATCTGGTTAGTCACCTTAGCCTCGACCGTGCTGGTGTACTCTTGCAGGTCTGGGAGCGTCTGCATAGAGACGGTCGCCACCTCTACATGCTTGATGTCAGTCGAGTCAATTGTGTGCGAAAAGGTCGTCTTGCCCTCCTTGCTCGCCGACTGACAACTGGTAAGAGAGACGAGTGCTAGGCTCAGTGCTATCGGAGCAAGTGTACGTATAGAGAGAAACATAGGATATTGTTTTTGGCTTAATTAGGATATATGGCGTTAGAAGTATCGTGTCATTCGTTTGATTGAGTTGAGACGCTCCTCGTAATCATTATTTTCGTCGGAGGAAAGCGGTGTCTCGGGAGCTATGAGCTGCTCTATCTCTACGCCCGCTATGAGGTAGTCGTAGAGTGCTTGAGTCTGGTTGAGACGTGCTTGTAGGAGTGCCAGCTCAGCATCGTTGACCTCTAGGAGCGTGCCCATGCCCTTGTCGTACATACGCTGTGCGATGGTGTAGCCCCGCTCGGCTGTCGCCTGTATCTGTGTCGCTGAGCTGTACTGCTCCTGAGCTTTGCGTGCTTGGTCTCGCTGATGCTGCATACCGAGCGTGAGCGACCGCTCAGCATCTTGTCGCTGGAGCTTCAAGAGTAAAGCGCGCCCCTTAGCTTGTCGCGTCGTGTAGTAGTTCTTCAGTCCTGTAAAGATGGGAAATTGAAACTGAAGGCTCACGACTGAAAAGGGAACCCAAAGACGACTCTTAGAGAGGTCAAAGTCGTTTGACGAGAAGTTGTAATTGTAGTTTGCTCCCAACGAAATCGAAGGCACCCAGCTCAGCTTGGAGAGCGAGATACTCTCGTCAGCTATCTGCTGCTGTAGCTCTAGTGCTCGCAAGGTCGGATTGGTTATGAGCCATAGCGAGTCGGTCGTCGGTACCTGTGCTATGAGTTGCTGGCTCTCGGCTTGGTAATCCTCGAGGTGTCCTACCAGTCGCAGACCTGTGTGAGGGTCTAGTCCTAGCAGCACCGCCAACTGCATATAAGCGAGAGCCACTCCCTGCTCCGCTTGCAGTACCGAGGGCTTGATATTGGCATACTGTACCTCAGCGCGCATCTTGTCATACTCAGCCACGAGACCCGCCTCATAGCGCTGTGTGACACGCTCTAGGTTCAACTCCGCATTGTGCATACTCTGCTGCAATGTCTCGAAAGATTCTTGAGCGAGGAGCACCGTGTAAAACGCTTTCTTAATCTGCCCGACCAACTCCTGGCGAGACTGCGAGGCCTGCTGTAGTGCCAGGTCAACCTGCTTGCGATTGATCTGTAGCGCTTTCCAGAGCGTTGCATTGACAAGCGGCATACCAGCTTGTAGCCCCAACTGTATGTTGTGCGTACGTCCCACCTCGATACCATCTTCCATACCGGGCATAGCGCCCATACCGGGCATTCCGTCGAAGTAGATACGCTGCTTCTTGAGTGTGTAGCCGTAATTGCCTGAGAGGGAGAGCTGCGGGTACAAGGCACTCTGCGCCTCCCGCTCAGCATACATTTGGTTGACCAGCGCCACGTCCTTGCCCAGCACCACAGGGCTCTGCTCCAGCCCGAGAGCGATGCTCTCGTCTAGCGTCAGCACGAGCGTGTCTGGTTGCTGCGCCGAGAGCGTCAGTGTAAGCAAAAATAAGCACGGCAGCATCATATAGCGCCACCCAAAGATGAGATGTGTCTGTTGTCTCATATATAATAAGGTATATAGCGAACCCCTCTCTAGAGCGAGAACGCCCGAGTCGGGTTCTTCAAGAATACCAACTTAGAGGCGAATAGAACTTTTTCGTTTAATCTAGCAACAACCTTTTGAGGCTTCCGTATAAAATGCTCACAGCCACGTGGGAAATGTCAAATCTCCACGTGGCTGTTTTATATTCTCCACGTGGGGGCGAAACATTTCCTCCGAAGTTTCATTTGATTCCTCCGAAGTTTCATTTCTCGCCCACGTGGAGAATATCTTTTTCCCACGTGGAGATTTACGATTCTTCACGTGGAGATGGCACAAAGAGTTCTTCCTTTGTGCATCAAGTGTGGCTAAGTCAGCTGGATCGCCTTAACCTCTCTACGTGATAGTACTACGTTTTACTGCCGTACGATGCTATCGTCGTCCGAGACGGTAGCACTGATGACAGACGCCCCAGTAGATCAGTAGTGGCGTGACGTCACTATATCGAGGTGGTGTGACGGTCTGTAGCTCTGTCAGTGCGGTAGTGCTACGATAGAGCAATGCGGAGCCACAGTGCCGGCAAAGCAGTAGCGCCTTGCTTTGACACAGAGACTGCCGCACCAACGACCCTGCTAGCCCCATCGGAAGCGGTAGCAAGATACCGATCTTGATAAATAGATCTACGCAAGTATAGATCGTCGTCTCTCCGATAGCCATCTCACGCTCCTTAGCGAGTGCTATCAGATCATCTGACGAGAAGATCCCCATCTGCTCCCCTATCAACTCTAAGATAGCTTCGCGCGTGCGGCTACGGTTCAACCCTTGCTCCTTGATATAGTTTTGTAGCAAGAGTCGCTCCTTAGCCTTGAGACTCTCTGAGAGACGAGACATACGACCTAGTAGCGATTAGAGTCCGAACTCTTGCCTGATACGCTCCACATAGTCCAGCTTCTCCCATGGGAAGAGCTCGACCTCCATCTCTATGGTACCTCTGTGGAAGGTCTCGAAGCTCTTCTTGACCCAACGCACATCACGCCCGAAGTGACCATAAGCTGCGGTCTCCTCATAGATCGGCTTGCGTAGGTCAAAGCGCTGCTCGATAGCATAGGGTCTCAGGTCAAAGATTCGCAAGACGTGCTGCGCTATCTCGCCATCGCTCATGTCGATCGTCTTGTCCGACGTGCGGATGTAGATGCTCACTGGCTCTGCCACTCCTATAGCGTAAGAGAGCTGTACCAGCATCTCTGAGCAAACGCCCGCAGCGACCATATTTTTGGCAATATGCCGAGCCGCATAAGCACCTGAGCGGTCTACCTTAGAGCAGTCCTTGCCCGAGAAGGCTCCACCACCATGGGAGGCACGTCCGCCGTAAGTGTCTACGATGATCTTACGTCCTGTGAGACCCGTATCTCCATGAGGACCACCTATGACAAACTTGCCCGTGGGGTTGACCAGCAGGCGATACTCCTGTACCGCAAAGAGATCGGCATACTGCGGGTAGTACTTCTCCACACGAGGGAGTAGGTAGCGACGTATGTCTTCTGTGATTTGCTCCTGCATCTTGAGGTCGGCAGCACGCTGCGCCTCGTAAGAGCTATCGGCCGGCTGGATGAACTCATCGTGCTGCGTACTCAAGACGATCGTATCAATACGCACGGGGTGGTTCTGCTCATCATACTCTACCGTTACCTGACTTTTGGCATCAGGTCGTAGGTAAGGCATCAACTCAGGCTCCTTCTTGCGTATCTCTGCAAGCTCGAAGAGGAGCGCATTAGAGAGGTCTAGGGGCAGAGGCATATAGTTGGCCGTCTCGGTCGTTGCATAGCCAAACATCATGCCCTGGTCGCCAGCGCCCTGCTCCTCAGGGTTGCCACGATCCACACCACGGTTGATATCGTTACTCTGATCATGGATAGCGCTCAGTATGCCACAGCTACGAGCGTCAAAGCCATACTCAGGCTTGTTGTACCCGATACGATCGACGACACGTCTCACGGTCGCATCTAGATCGACATAAGCATTGCTGCGCACCTCGCCTGATACGATCACCTGTCCTGTAGTGACGAGCGTCTCACAGGCGACGCGCGAATTAGGATCACCCGCTAGGAGTTGATCCACGATGGCATCGGATATTTGGTCTGCCACCTTATCTGGATGTCCTTCAGACACCGACTCGGATGTAAAGAAGTAATTCATACTACTGATATACTATTGAGATAAATATATTGAGTCGAGGCTACTGGACAGTGCTAGAGCCTCTGGTTACAACAAGAAAGCACCCCACCAGTCTGACGGATCAGCTCGTGGGGTGCTTTGATATCTCTATGCTTGCTTAGAAAAATCCTCCTGCTGCGATCTCTCTACTAGAGCGTGGCGAGAAGGTAAGTTTTTAGCATTTTTCTAAGTGGTTGCAAGCTTATCAAATCCATCCACTACGATCCCAAGACCTCGTTGGAGCCTCTTGTCGTCTCGTGGATGCAAAGGTAAGACAAACTTTTGAATCTCGCAAATTGCCAGATCGGTCTCAATTTGCGACTAATTCCAGTCTCACGAGTATTAATCGTTACTCGTTTCATCGGGCTACCTCGATTTGCGGAATTTGGCATCCTTCGCACGATCCGCTATGTCGTGGATTTATCGTAATTTTGGGAAGCTAATGGGATCTGAAGACTCCATAGGCTTTGACCTAATGAATTACTAGTGCTAATAACAATGCAAGAACACTCACAAAAGTCTATCCTACTAACTGGTGGCTGTGGATACATAGCCTCCCACACGGCGGTCGTCCTGCAGGAGGCGGGCTACGATGTCATCCTCGTGGACAACCTATCGAACTCGCGTCGTGAGGTAGTTGATGCGATTGCTCAGATCACCTCGATACGACCACTCTTCTACGAGGTAGACTGCACCGATGAGACTGCTATGAGTGAGATCTTCGAGCATCACAAGGGCGAGATAGAGGGGGTAATCCACTTTGCGGCGCACAAGGCAGTCGGTGAGTCGGTCGAGCAGCCACTACGCTACTACGACAACAATATCAATTCGCTCATCACGCTCCTACGCTGTATGGAGCGGTATGGTGTGCAGCACTTGGTTTTCTCCTCCTCCTGTACGGTCTACGGACAGCCTACGGCTGAGCATCTGCCGATCACCGAGTCGGCACCCCGTCAAGACGCTACCTCGCCTTATGGCAATACGAAGCGCATCAACGAGGATATCATCACAGACTCCGTACGTAGTGGCATGCCACTGCAAGCGGTCATACTACGATACTTTAACCCTATCGGGGCTCACCCCTCGGCACTCATTGGCGAGGAGCCTGTGGGTACACCGCAAAACCTCATCCCCTTCCTAACCCAAACCGTGGCTGGGCTTCGCAAGGAGCTTGTTGTCTTTGGCAATGACTACAACACGCCTGACGGCACCTGCATACGTGACTACATTGATGTGATGGATCTAGCACAGGCTCATTTAGCAGCACTACGTCGTCTGCATCGCAACGATGTGGGGGCAGCGACTCCAGCACACTATATATATAATGTAGGTATGGGGCGTGGGCTGAGCGTCTTAGAGCTGATACAATCCTTCGAGCGCGCCACAGGGCGCAAGGTGCCATACCGCATGGGTGACCGCAGAGCGGGCGACATAGAGCAGATATGGGCCGACACGAGCTATGGTGAGCAGGAGCTACAGTGGCACGCTGAAATACCTATCGAGGAGAGCTTGAGACGTGCTTGGCACTGGCAAGAGGCTCTGGACAAGCGAGACAAGACAACTAATTAAAAAGAATACAATCCTAACTATTTAACGAATAAACAACTATGAACTTCCCAAATGAACTAAAGTACACGGCTGACCACGAGTGGGTACGCATCAATGGCAACGAGGCTGTCATCGGCATCACGGACTTCGCTCAGAGCGAGCTTGGCGAGATCGTCTACGTAGACGTCGACACCGAGGGTGAGAAGATAGACCGCAACGAGGTCTTTGGCTCTATCGAGGCTGTCAAGACTGTCTCTGATCTGATGATGCCACTGACAGGTGAGGTCCTAGAGGTCAACGAGGAGCTAGAAGACGCCCCTGAGCTGGTCAACGAGGATCCATACGGTAAGGGCTGGATCATCAAGATAGCTATCGAAGACCCCGCAGAGGCTGACGAGCTACTAGATGCGGCTGGCTATCAAGAGAAGATCGGTAAGTAAGACTTGAAGCAGATGCAACCTCTCGTTAGTGTCATCATGGGTAGCACGAGTGACCTACCCATCATGCAGCGTGCCGCCAAGCAACTGGAGGCACTGGAGATACCCTTCGAGCTACTCGCACTCTCTGCCCATCGTACACCCGATGAGGTAGCTGAGTTCGCACGAGGTGCCGAGGAGCGTGGCGTACGTGTCATCATAGCTGCTGCTGGTATGGCCGCACACCTATGTGGTGTCATCGCTTCGATGACTACACTGCCTGTGATCGGAGTGCCTATTGATGCCTCACTAGAGGGACTAGACGCTCTGCTGGCTATCGTACAGATGCCTCCTGGCATCCCCGTAGCAACGGTCGGAGTCAATGCTGCTCAAAACGCGGCACTCCTAGCAGCTCAGATGCTCGCTCTAGGCGATCCTGAGATAGCACAGAGAGTGAGAGCTCAGAAGGATTCGCTCAAGGAGAAGATCGTCAAGGCTAACAAAGAGCTAGCTCAGATCTCTGACTACAAGTACAAAACGAACTAACGATATGACGATGTAGAGGCGGAGGACTGTGTTGCACTTGTCCTCCTCCCCTCCTCGTCTATCGATCTTTTATACACAACCTACCACACGCTCTATTCGTTATGTCTCTCTGTAGATACCAGCGTCGTCATAGCTACACCGTACCTGTCGGCGAGGCTCGTCTAGGAGGCGAGTCTCCACTGCTCTTACAGAGTATGGCCAACGTAAGTACGATGGAGACCGATCTCTGTGTGGCACAAGCCTTACGCTGTGCCAGCGAGGGGTGTCAACTCTTTAGATACACCGCTCAGGGTGTACGAGAGGCGACCAATCTAGGCGTGATCGCTGAGCGACTACACGCTGAGGGGTGTCGTATGCCTCTTGTGGCAGACATACACTTTAGGAGCGAACCCGCCTTTGAGGCACTCAAGCATGTGGACAAGGTGCGTATCAACCCAGGCAACTTCCTTCATCAGAAGGCTTCGCTAGACGATGAGACGGCACGGGCGGAGATCGCTGAGGTCTTCGGGCGCTTCGTTCGCGAAGCACAGGCTCGTCACCGAGCTATACGCATTGGAGTCAATCACGGCTCCCTCTCTGAGCGTATCCTAGCTCAGTATGGTAACACGCCCGAGGGAATGGTCGCCTCCTGCATGGAGTACCTAGAGGTATGCGACAGTCTAGGAATGTATGACGTGGTCATCTCAATGAAAGCCTCCAACGTCCTAGTCATGACGCAAGCCGTGCGGCTACTGGTAGAGCGTATGGATGCACTAGACTGGCACTACCCGCTACACCTCGGAGTCACCGAGGCTGGAGCTGGTGAGGATGGTCGTGTCAAGAGCTGTATAGGCATTGCCAGCCTGCTCGTTGACGGTCTGGGTGACACGCTGAGAGTCTCTCTAAGCGAGGAGCCTGAGGCGGAGCTTAGCTTTGGCAAGAAGCTCATCGCTTACATCGATCAGTTGGCCGCTCTTGACCAAACTAGACCGATCTACGCTAGCCACACTTATCGCTCCACAACTCGTGACCAAGCGCAGGGTGCTAAGACGCAGGCGAACGACCCCGCTGTGCTGACGCTAGACAGTGACGGGAAGGCTCTCGACGTAGGCTTTGATGCTCGACTAGAGGAGACGCAATTGGCTCTCTCCGATGAGCGACAGACATTACAGGTCATAGACCTAGACACACCTCTGGATCGGCTCTTGCAGCATCTAGAGGACTTTGTAGCTCACTGGGACGGACACGCTTGGCTAGAGCTACGAGGCGCAGAGCTGGACTATATATATAAGGTACGCTATGCCGTGGAGCAGCTTTCGGAAAGAGGCACGATGCCCCGTATCTTGCTACACTATACGTCCCATGCGAGAGGCTATGACGACATTTTGATCGACTGCGCCACACAACTCGGCTCCCTACTGCTAGAGGGGATCGGCAATGCGGTCGCTCTCTCAGCAGTGGCTATGAGTCCTAAGGCTCGTCTAAATCTTCTCAATGGTATCCTGCAGGCGGTACGCATCAAGATGACTCACACGGAGTTCATCAGCTGTCCAGGCTGTGGGCGCACGCTCTTCGACCTCCAGCAGACGGTGGCGCAGGTCAAGCAACGACTAGCGCATCTGCCTAATCTCAAGATCGGTGTGATGGGCTGCATCGTCAATGGTCCTGGCGAAATGGCCGACGCTGACTACGGCTACGTGGGCGGAGGTGTCGGCAAGGTCGACCTATACCGAGGACAAGAGCGACTCGTGCACGGCATCCCTTCGGCAGAAGCTGTGGACCGTCTCATTGAGTTCATCAAGAGTGACGGCAAGTGGTGCGACCCGCCACAGCAATAACCTTTATACCAACGCTACTCATGCTTTCTATTCGGATTATCAACCGCTCTTCCTATCCCCTACCTCAATACGCTACGGCACTCTCTGCGGGGCTAGACCTACGCGCCAACCTAGAGCAAAGTGTCTCGCTAGCGCCCCTAGAGCGTCGACTGATACCCACAGGCCTATTTATGGAGATACCCGCCGGCTACGAGGGACAGGTGCGTCCACGCAGTGGGCTAGCCCTCAAGCAGGGACTGACCGTACTCAATGCGCCTGGCACGATCGACGCAGACTACCGTGGCGAGCTACAGGTGATCCTCATCAATCTATCTCAAGAGACGGTGGAGATAGCTCCTGGCGATCGGATCGCTCAGCTCGTCTTCGCTCGCCACGAGCAGTGCGACTGGATTGAGGTAGAGAGCCTCTCGGACACCCAGCGAGGCGATGGCGGTTTTGGACATACGGGCGTATGAAAAGCATCGGTCGTCAAACACTTTTACTCGTGCTCTTAGCGCTACTAGGACTAAGCGCTACTAAACTCTCTGCGCAGTCCACAGAGACGGAGGGGACAGCCTACGCACAGATTGAAGATTATGCCAACATCCTCTTCTTCGCAGGAGCGCAGGAGCCAGCTATCGGCTATCTCTTCTATCTCTACGATGCCTACCCCGACCAGCAGGTTCGGACGGCTGTACCACTAGCCAGCTGGCTGGATCTGGCGGGTCGCCAAAGCGAAGCTAGAGAACTACTTCAGACACTTTTCTCCAAGAGAAGTGACCAGGCTCGTGCCAATCAAGAGCTCGTACGCTACTACCTGGCGCTCCTCTACAGTCAAGGAGAGATTAATGAGGCGGATTCGCTCTTTGCTCTACTTCCAAGAGAAGTCTCCAGCCATCCCGACATACTGCTAGTTCATCTGACGAGCCTAGCGATGCTAGACAAGAGCCAAGAGCTACTAGAGCAGATAGCGCTACTAGACACGACGCAGCTCACAACGCCTCAGCAGCAAGACACCTACTATCGTCTCGTTGCTCAGTCCGCTTCGAAGCAGGGCGACTATCAGCATATGCTCCAGGCCGCTGAGCGACTCGTCGAGCTGGACCCAAGCAATCTTGGCAATCATCACACACGTCTAGAGGCACTCAATGCACTAAGGCTAGACGACCAAATAAACACAAGCCTAGAGCAACTCCAGCGGACGCTCTCCCTACCTGACGCATATATCGAGGTGACTCGTGCCGAGCTGATCGCTTCGCGCAGAGATACCAAACAATCGGCCGAATACCTCCACCACTACCTAGAGCATCAAGACAGCATCTCTTCCGTCTCGGCACGGATTATCTCTTTGTTGCTACCAGACTTTTCAGACATTAGCCAGATCCCGTCAGAGTTTATCCCCGCCCTGACACGCCTTGCGGAGCTAGAGCCGAGCGACCCGAAGCTCTTCGCCGACCTTTACCTCATCGTTTTGGCACAACAGGGGAAAGCGCAGGCGGAGCAACTCGTAAAGCAGTTTTACGACAACCCCAAGACCGCTTATAGTGCAGTAATCATAAAAGCTTCGCAGATGAAGGAGCAGGAGCGACTAGACTATCTCACTTCGGCGCAAAAGCGTTACCCCGCAGACCTTCAGATACTAGCACTCTACGCTGGCGAACTCATTGCTCTAGATCGACTAGACGAAGCACAGCAAGCGATCAGTAGCCAATTAGACTTGACCAAGCTCAAGACGACCCAAGACGTTGAGCCAAGCGACGGACTGCGTATGCTACTCCTCTACTCTTCGCTTATCTATCAAAAGCAGGAGCAGCCGGCACAAGCGCTAGAGGTCTTTGAGATTGCCGAGCGACTCTTCCCCCGAGATGCTATCCTACTCAACAACTACGCTTACTACCTCTACACCCTATCCCCGCAAAACAGTAGCTACTTAGCGAAAGCCGAGCAACTAGCTGCGACAGCTTACGGACTAGCCCCCGAAGAGGCCAACATCCTCGACACTTACGGTACGATCCTCCTAGCTCAGGGGCAAACGACTATGGCGCAACTCATGCTCTCGCAAGCAGTAGAGCGAGCCGAGCAAATAGGCAAGCCCAATGCGGGCTACATCGAGCGACTAGGCGACGCTTATCTGCAGGGTGGTGATCGACAGGCTGCGCTCCAGCAGTGGCAGCGAGCTTACGAATTGCACCCCACAGAGGAGCTTCGGCAGAAGATCGATAAGCAGACACCTTAGTCCGACACACAATATATAGACCTATCATGAGACACACCCTAAGATCTTCCCTACTCATCATCAGTAGCACGCTACTGCTCCTAGCCTGTGGCACACGCTCCAGTCAGTCTAGCTCAACGACAGCACCCACGGTTGCAGACGCAGGAGGGTGCGTTGTGGACGCTTCGTGGCTTTCTGATCAAATCCTTCAGATCAGCCACATGCCCGAGCATCGCATCGCTAGCGCCGACCTATCTCTAGGCGACTCACAGCTATCGACACGTATGGATCTCTTTGTAGGTCAGAGCGAGGGAGTGATGCTCTCGGCTCGTCCGCTCCCCTTTGTGGAGGCACTCCGCATCTACATACTCCCCGACCACATCGCTCTATACGATATGATGCACGATGCCAAGGTCCTCATCAGCTACTACGATCTGAGCGAGCGACTGGATGCCGAGGTGTCGTACACGCTCCTACGTGACCTACTGCTAGGTCAGCCCACTTACCTAGCCGATCGTGAGTACGTAGTCGGGCGCGATGCCCTAGAGGTCTCACTGCGCAGCCCCAAGGGCAAGCCCTGGATCGCAGACTATATGGTCAACCCGCAATGCCAGCTAGGCACCATCCGCATCGCCTCCACTGACCAGAGCAAGGGCGGCTATCTGCAGGGACGATACAGCTACCAGAGCGGTGCCAGCAAGCCTGACGTGACCCAGCTCCTCGTCTCCACACCGCGCAAGCGGCTCTCCATACAGCTAAAGTATAGCAAGAGCAAAGAGCTCACGCCTGCTCAACTGCAAGATCGTCTCACCGAGCCTCAGGGAGGCTACACGACTATGACCCTAGACGAGTTACTTCGGCTCCTTTAGTTTATATTGCACACTCCACTCCTCCATCGATCTATGTCACACCTCCGACGGTTACTCTATACCCTCTGCCTACTCACGCTTACAGGCACCCTTCTCTTGGCACAGCAACCCAAGAAGTCAGTTGCCGTACGCAAGCTCGAGCGGCAGCGCACCGAGCTACTCAATGCGATCAAAAAGACCGACAAAGAGATCAAGTCACTCGGTCAGAGTCTATCGGAAAAAGCGAAGCAAGATAAACTCATTCGCCAGCAGATCAAAGATCGTACCCAAGTCATCGCACTACTAGACCAAGAGGTAGCTCTCCTCAACCACTCCATCGACTCGCTAGCCACACAGATAGGCAAGCTACAGCGAGAAGAGGAGATGAGCCGAGAGCGGTACGCCAAGACGCTGCAAGCGCTCCAGCAGCGTCCCCGCTTTGAGGATCGACTACTCTTCATCCTCTCCGCTTCCAGCTTTGACGAGGGCATACGTCGTGTGCGCTACCTCTCGGCTTACGCTAGAGCCCACAAAGAGGTCGCTGCACAGCTACACGCCACCCGTGAGGAGCTACAGGCGAGCCAGAACCAACTCATAGCAACTAAACAGCAAAAAAGCACACTCCTACAGCTACGTGCCGAGGAGCGTGTCAAGCTAGAGCAGCAACAGAAGAGCATCGCCTCCGAGGTCAAGGAACTATCTACCGAGCGGCAATCACTTCAGAAGAAGCTCAAGCAACAACAACGCAAGGCGGAGCAACTCAACCAAGCTATCCAAGAGCAGATAGCTCGTGAGATAGCCGAGGCTGAGCGCAAAGCACGTGAAGAGCGTGAGCGTCTTGAGCGCGAGGCTCGTAAGAAGGGCAAGAAGGTACCCAAAGAGGCAGAGCGTCGCGCCGAGACCAAGGACGGCTATGCGATGGACGCTGCCGAGCGTAAGCTGGCCAGCTCCTTTGCTGCCAACAAGGGACGGCTCCCTGCACCTGTCAAGGGTCGCTACCGAGTCATCAGACGCTTTGGTCTTCAGCAGCACGACGATCTAGCTATGGTGCAGACACGCAATGGCGGTATCGACATACAGGTGGCACGTGGCACCGAGGCGGTCGCCATCTTCGACGGCGTCGTCAGCAAAGTCTTCGTCGTGCCAGGTTACCACAACTCTATTATCATACGTCACGGTAACTATCTGACCGTCTATGCCAACTTGCAGACCGTCTCTGTACGAGCAGGACAAAAGGTCAAGACGGGTCAGGTGCTAGGCACCATAGCAAGTGACGATGCGGGGCAGTATGGGGTCATGCAGTTCCAAGTATGGCACGAGCGCACCAAGCTCAATCCCCAAGCTTGGATACGCTAAGCCTCGACATACCATTTAGAGCAGTTCATTCATGCAGAGAGCAGAGTCTATAAGGCATTTAGTCGTTGCTATGGGAGCCTTCGATGGCGTACATCTAGGTCACCAAGCACTGATCCACCAAGTCCTCACGATAGCCGAGCGAGATCACCTAACCTCAGGGGTCGTCACCTTCGAGCCGCACCCGCAATTGGTGCTTCACCCCGAGCACCCCTTCCGCCTCATCACGCTAGAGCGAGAGAAGGAGCTACTCCTACACCAGATGGGTATAGAGCGAGTCGCCGTGATCCCCTTTACAGCAGCCTTGTCGCAGATGAGTGCCGAGGAGTTTCTCCGCACCTACCTTGACGAGCAGCTACATATCCACACGCTCGTCGTAGGCTTCGACCACCACTTCGGTCATGACAAGGGACTAGCCTTTGAGGACTACCAAGCGATAGCGCACCGCTACGGCATACGCTGTATACGTGGGGAGGCATACGCACTGGGAGACAGCACGAGCCAAGACCCCATCAGCTCGACCGCTATACGTCGCTGGATAGACACAGGTGCCGTGACCGAGGCGGAGAGACAGCTAGGGCACCCCTACACCATCTTAGGCAAGGTCAAGACAGGGCTTCAGATCGGTCGCAAACTGGGCTATCCGACAGCCAATATAGAGGTGCCCTCTCCCCATAAAGCGCTCCCTCCCGCAGGAGTCTATATGGCACGCACCACCATCGACCCCTTTGGAGCGAGCCAGCAGAGAGATATACCGAGTATGCTCTACATAGGAACCCGTCCCACGCTCGAGCTAGCCGAGGAGGAGACGATGATCGAGGTCTTTCTGATGGGCGGTGAGGAGTACCAGCTGTACGGTCAGGAGCTGCAGATCTCCCTCTGCGATAGACTACGACAGGAGCTACACTTCGAGAGTCTCGACGCACTGCGCAAGCAGATCACCCGCGACGAAGAGGCAGTGCGGCGCTACTTCCACCTCTCCGACTAATCTCACCCAATACAAATGAAGGGGCTATATCGCTACTCTGCGGTATAGCCCCTTTCATTTTGTTTGCTAAGCCTAGCGTCACCTAGGTGAAACTGGAGTTTCATAGGCAGGAAACTGACATCTCATCCGTGTGACACGGTTTTTTCTATCGGTATCCCGTCTGATTTCGTATCTTTGCGCTAGAAGTCTTCACAATGTTGTGAAGGCATTTACCTCTCTAGATAGCTTTATGAACCAAGTATCTCCTTCTCCTGAGACTCTATCCGCAGCGCGTGAAGCGGTCGATGTATTACAGCGTGGTGGCATCATCCTCTACCCTACCGACACGATTTGGGGCTTGGGATGCGATGCAACGAATGAGGAAGCGGTGGATCGCCTCTCAGCGCTTAAGGGTCGCCCCACAGGCAAGCCGATGCTGATGCTGGTCGATAGCGACGTGCGGATACAGTCGTATGTGCGTACGATACCATCGATGGCATTCCAACTGATCGATGTGGCGGTGCGTCCGCTCACTATTATCTACCCCGAGGGACGCAATGTGGCGCCACAACTGCTCGCAGACGATGGCTCGATCGGGATACGCATCGCAAGCGATACGCTCTGTCAGGAGATCTGCCGCATGCTACGCCGACCACTCGTCTCTACCTCGGCCAATCTGGCGGGAACCAGTTCGCCGCACAACTACTCAGAGATTGACCCAGCACTGATCAAGATGGTCGACTATGTGGTCCCGCTACGCCAAGATGAGCATATCGATGGCATGCCCTCAGACATTATCAAACTGGGGATCAATAATGAGGTGCAGGTCATTCGCTAAGTAAGAGGTTGTTCAAAAGCTGCTAAACGACCCTTTAGCGGTTTCTAATCACAGCCCCATCTATGAGCAATAAGTCTCGACAAGCTACGGTACGCCTGCGCTACATCGTCTCCGACCTTGTGGCGGTGCTACTGGCGACGACGCTCTTCAACGTGGTGCGCTACGTGGTCGAGGATCAGAGCGCGACCTTTGGCGAGCTGTCGCTCTTCCTCTTTAACACGAAGATGTACTGGGTGACGCTCGTGGTGGTGCTCTTTTGGATGGGCTTCCTGACGCTCTCAGGATACTATAATAAGGTATTAGCGAAGAGCCGCATTGACGAGTTCTTCCTGACGGCTGGGAGTGTCTTCGTTGGGGTGGTCATCGAGTACCTCTTCCTCGTTGTGGACGATGTAATCGATGGACGCAGTGCGCATCTGCTTCTCTTCGTCCTACTTTATCTGACGCACTTCCTCCTTATCTATGCGGGTCGCTTGACGATCACTTTGCAGCAGATCAGGTATGACCGTATGCCAGAGCATTGGCCACACATCTTGCTCATCGGTACGCCCGAGGTGATGTCCAAGCTACAGGCGGTGCGTATGGAGATGCATTACCACGCTGTGGCGCAGCTACCCTTCGGCTCAGAGCCAGTCACACTAGAGCAGGTGCAGGAGATACTAGCAGAGCAGGCAGAGACACGGCCGATAGAAGCAATCTATATGGTGGCCAATGAGGCGGACACGCTACGAGCTACGCATCTGCTCTACGAGCTGTACCGCTGCAAGCTCCCGATCAAAATATACCTAGAGGGGGTGATGGGTGTACGCTCCTCGCTACAGGCTCGCACGCTACGAGGACTACCGCTGCACGATGTGACGCAGACGCAGATGAGCGAGATGGAGCAAAATGTAAAGTGGCTCTTCGACCGTATCGTATCGCTAATTTTGCTGGTACTCCTATCGCCTCTCTTTGCGGTGCTGGCTGTCTTGGTTCGGCGCTCTTCGGAGGGTCCCGTTTTCTACCGTCAGGAGCGTGTAGGGCGTGGTGGTAAGCCTTTTTGGATCTATAAGTTTCGCACGATGTACACAGACGCAGAGGCTGCGGGTCCTCAGCTTAGCCACGAGGGAGACAAGCGAGTCACGCCACTAGGCGCCAAGTTGCGCAAGTACAGACTAGACGAGCTACCTCAGTTTTACAATGTATTGCGAGGCGATATGTCTATCGTAGGGCCTCGCCCCGAGCGCGCTTATTATATCAAGCAGATTCTCGAGCGGGCACCCTACTACTACCTACTACACCAGCTACGCCCGGGCATTACGTCGTGGGGTATGGTGCGGTACGGCTACGCCTCGACGGTCGATGAGATGGTCGAGCGACTATACTATGACTGGCTCTACTACGAGCATATGTCGATCAAGCTCGACCTAGCGGTGCTGCTCTGCACGGTGGGCACTATTATCAAGGGAAAAGGAAAGTAACACGGCTTCGATGACGACTACGACTACACGCATTTCACTATTACAACGTTTTATCCTATGGCGCGAGGCTCACATCAGTGAGCGCATCTTCGTACTGATCTTATCTTTCATCATCGGTATCCTGACGGCTCTAGCTGCCTTCGTACTCAAGCAGATGATCGGTACGATACAGCATCTCTTGATGCCCGCTATACGTCAGGCTAACGTATGGTACCTGATCCTGCCACCTATTGGTGTCCTGCTGACGGCTGGCGTGGTCAAGCTCTTCATCCGTGACGACATAAGCCACGGAGTAACGAAGGTGCTGGGCGCTATGTCGCAGCGTAAGAGTCGTATCAAGCCGCACAACATGTGGTCATCGCTCCTAGCTAGTTCGATCACCATCGGCTTCGGTGGATCGGTCGGAGCCGAGTCACCTATCGTGATGACGGGAGCCGCCATCGGGAGCAATACGGGACGGCTCTTCAAGCTGGAGCAGCGCCAACTGATGCTCCTCGTGGGGTGCGGTGCTGCGGGGGCTATCGCGGGGATCTTTAAGGCACCCATTGCGGGCTTAGTCTTTGTGGTGGAGGTGCTACTCCTCGACCTGACGCTGAGCAGCGTGCTACCGCTACTGATTAGCTCGGTCACATCGGCTACGATGGCTTACCTACTGACGGGACAGCAGGCGATGTTTTCCTTTTACCAGAGCGACCCTTTCACGGCAGAGCGCATCCCCTACGTGATCCTGCTCGGTATCGCCTGTGGCTTCACCTCGCTCTACTTCTCCAAGGTGATGTTTGCACTCGAGAGTTGGCTCAAGAGGCGTACCAACTTCCTCAAGCGTTACGGCATCTCGATGCTGATCCTCAGTGTGGCTATCTTCCTCTTTCCTCCGCTCTTTGGCGAGGGTTACAGCACGCTCAGCGACCTAATGGCCGGACAGTACAGCTCCGTCACGGACAATAGTATTTTCGCTTCCTTCGGGAGTAACTACTGGGTCATTTTCGCTTTCCTCCTCTGCACGATGCTGATCAAGGTCTTTGCCTCCGTAGCGACCAATAGTGGCGGCGGGTGTGGCGGACTCTTTGCGCCTAGCCTCTTCGTGGGGGGCTTGTGTGGCTTTGTCTTTGCCTATGCGCTAAACTTCTTCCCCTTTATTGAGATCTACCTACCGCAAAAGAACTTTGTCCTCATGGGCATGGCGGGCGTGATGGCGGGCGTGATGCACGCTCCGCTGACGGGTACCTTCCTCATCGCTGAGCTGACTGGGGGCTACAATCTGCTCCTACCACTTATGCTGGTCGCTATCTGCTCCTACGGCACGATCCGCATCTTCATGCCTCACAGCATCTACTCCCTACGTCTAGCGCAGCAGGGCAAGCTGATGACTCACAGCAAGGATCAGGCGGTACTCACAGTGATGAGCATTGAAAATGTGATTGAGACGGACTTCGATAAGGTCTACCCCAACATGACGCTCGGCGAACTGGTTCAGGTTGTGGGGCGTGCTAAGCGCAATCTCTTTCCCGTGGTAGAGCGTGAGACAGATAAGCTCCTCGGTGTGGTCTCGCTCGATGATATACGCAATATCATGTTTCGCCCTGAGCTTTACGATCGCTACAAGGTCGACCGCATTATGGTCTCCCCGCCAGCCCGTATCCAGAGCGATATGCACATGGATCATATCATGCACCTCTTTGATGAGACCAAAGCGTGGAACCTCCCCGTCGTAACGCCCGAGGGGCAGTACCTCGGCTATGTCTCTAAGTCTAAGATATTCAACACCTACCGAGAGGTGCTCAACGTCCTCTCACCTGACGAATAAGCAGCTAGCTATGAAGAAAGATCAAGTTCGCATCATCTTTTACGGCACGGCTCCCTTTGCGACGGCCTGCCTAGAGCGCCTCCTTGACGAGGGCTACCCAATTGTCGCTGTCGTCACGGCTCCCGACAAGCCTGCGGGACGTGGACATCGCTTGCAGCCCTCGGCGGTAAAGCTCTGTGCGACCAAGCTCGGACTACCTATATTACAGCCGACCAACCTACGAGACGAAGCTTTCGTCCAGCAACTCACAGAGCTAAAGCCAACGCTCGGCGTGGTGGTCGCCTTCCGTATGCTACCTCGTGAGGTGTGGAGCCTCCCCCCGTGGGGGACGGTCAACATACATGGCTCGCTACTCCCGCAGTATCGTGGCGCCGCTCCGATCAATTGGGCACTCATCAATGGCGAAAGCGAAACGGGCGTGACCCTCTTCCAGCTACGTCACGAGATCGATACAGGAGACATCATTGCCGCTTCGGCTTGTCCGATCGAGCCGGAGGACAACTTTGGCACCCTTTACGACAAGCTGATGACTCTGGGTGCTGAGCTACTGGCTCACGGCTTGAGCTTGCTAATGCAACACGAGGGTCGCTACCCACAAGCGCTCCCGCAAGAGGAGCGTCCCGACCTGCGCCCTGCGCCTAAGCTTACGAAGGAGAATACGCGCATCGACTGGCACCAGTCAGCGCACGAGATACACAACCTGGTACGTGGCTTAGCACCTCAGCCTGGAGCCTGGACGATGCTGAAGCTTCCCAACGAAGAGCCACTTCTCGTCAAGATCTACGCAACCACGCTCCCGCAGCAGGAAGCGGGTGAGCGACCCGTGGGAGAGTGCCTCTCTCCCCGCAAAGGTCAACTAGCCGTGCAGTGTGGCGATGGACTCCTCCTGATTGACCAGCTAAAGCCTCAGGGCAAGAAACTGCTCTCGGCACGTGACTGGCTCAACGGACTCAAAGTCTCCGTCGAGGAGGTCCGCTTCGTCTAGCCACTTCCATACAAGCAAGTAGCACATCCCTAGTGACCCCACAGCTATCCATCACCCTGCCCCCCTCAAAGAGTCTCTACAATCGACTCTTTGTGATGGCACGGCTGGCGCATCTGCCCATCCCGTCGCTGTGGCATCAGCTAGATCTCTGTGAGGACTTGGCAGTGATGCTGCACGCCTCAAGGAGTAGCGAGGAGCGCATATCCGTAGGGGCTTCGGGTACGGCTATGCGTCTCCTGACGGCACTCTTCGCTTTGACCACAGAGCGAGAGGTTCTGCTGGTTTCGCCTGTTCGTCGTATGACGGAGCGACCACTGGCACAGCTCATCGCACTACTCACGCAGCTCGGTGCTGACCTCGCCCAACCTGCGTCTCAAGAGCCTGTCAATGCGCTCTACCCCCTAGTGCGCATTCGTCCTATGAGCCTGCAGCAGGAAGGACTCCCCACGCTAACCCTGCCGAGCGGACTAGAGAGCAGTCAGATAGTCACCGCCCTACTCCTCATTGCTCCCTATCTGCCCCACGGGCTAGCCCTCCGCTGGCAAGACGACCAGCTCCCCAGTGCCTCTTACATCCAGTTGACCTGCTCCCTGATACAGGCGTGCGGTATAGACCTTTCAGTTGATCGCCACGGGATCTATGTTGCCCCAGGAGCCTACTGCGAGGCAACGCTCACACGCCTACTCTCGCACC
This sequence comes from uncultured Porphyromonas sp., assembly GCA_900539765.1. Taxonomy (GTDB): domain Bacteria; phylum Bacteroidota; class Bacteroidia; order Bacteroidales; family Porphyromonadaceae; genus Porphyromonas. Next base: position 28,200 of record UQDF01000023.1, read on the forward strand.
CCATCGGTGACTGGTCCTCGGCGCAGTACCCCCTCCAGTGGGCACTTATGGCGCCACGTCCCTGCAAGATCTTGCTGACCAACGTTCCAGCGCAGAGTTTACAGCCCGACGCTCGTGCCTTAGATCTACTACAGATCTCCCCCGAATGGCTAGGTGCAAGCGACGACACCCTCTGCCTTGACAGCGAGTTCCTGCAAAAGCATCTGCGTGAACTCACCTTCGGAAGTCTCTCCCTGTCGAACAATCCTGACTTCGCACCTACACTCATTGCGCTACTGCTCTACTATCAAAAGAAAGCTCAGCTCCACGGACTAGACCTCTTACGCCTCAAAGAGAGCGACCGCATCGCCCTCCTCCTGCGCAATGGCGAGCAGCTCGGTTATCAGCTCACCTACGATACGGAGAGCGGCTTCTGCTTAGCTGGTAGCGCACCAAGCTCCGTTCACACCCCAGTACCCATTGCCACAGATGCCGATCACCGTATGGTGATGGCGTGGGCTCCCTTTGCTTGGTATAACCAGCTACAGATCGAGACTCCGCAGGCGGTTGACAAGAGCTACCCCACCTTCTGGCGAGACCTCCGCAAGCTCTGCGAGGTCATCGCAACACCTTTATATATATGAGTCTGCATTGCCACTCCTATGACCTTTGACACACTAGACCTTTCGCCCGAACTCCTTCGCGCCACCACCGACCTAGGCTTTTCCGAGCCGATGCCCGTACAGCAGGAGGTCATCCCATACCTATCCAGCCATCGCGGGGATCTGATCGCACTCTCCAAGACCGGTTCGGGCAAGACCGCAGCCTACGGACTGCCCCTCTTAGAGCGCATCATTCAGGCAAAAGGCTCCGCCCCCTGTGGACTCATCCTCACGCCAACACGAGAGCTGGCAATACAGGTACAAAGCGACTTAGTCGCCTTGGCTAAGTATACCTCCGTCCGTCAGATCCTAGCGCTCTATGGCGGAGCTTCCATCGAGGAGCAGATCCGTCAGCTCGCCAAGGGATACCATATTATAGTAGCCACTCCTGGCAGACTATGTGACCTGCTGCGACGCAAAGCTCTCAAGCTGCGCAAAGTCTCAGTCGTCGTTCTCGATGAAGCTGATGTGATGCTCGACATGGGCTTCCAGCGAGATCTGCAGGAGATCCTGCAGGCGGTACCGCAGCAGGTGGAGCATTGGCTCTTTTCCGCCACTATGAGCCGAGAGGTGCGGGAGATAGCCGACAACTATATCAGCAATGCTCACGAGGTGCAGATAGGTGCGCTCAATAAAGCCAATGCGGACATCAAGCATCTCTACGTAGCGGTCCCAGCACGGCACAAGTACGCCGCTCTGAAGCGTGTCGTCGACTACTACCCCAATATCTATGGGATCATCTTCTGCCGTACACGTGCCGAAACCAAGGAGATCGCTGAGTGGCTCATACGAGATGGCTACAATGCCGATGCGCTGCATGGCGACCTTAGCCAAGCGCAGCGGGATATGGTGATGAATCGCTTCCGCATACGCAACCTACAGCTACTCGTTGCCACCGACGTAGCAGCACGAGGACTCGATGTAGACGATGTGACTCATGTGCTTCACTATGGATTGCCTGCCGATCCAGACAGCTACACACACCGTAGCGGACGCACCGCTCGTGCTGGTAAGACAGGTCTCTCGATAGCCATCTGCCATCTACGCGACAGCAAGCAGATACGCATCATCGAGCGACACGCAGGCATTCGGATTGAGTCGATGCCGCTCCCCTCTGGTCAGGAGATTTGCAAGAAGCAACTCTTCGCCCTAGCGACCAAGATCGAGTATGCCGACAGCAACGAGCATGGCACTCAGTACGATGAGCTACTCAATGCGATCGTGCAGAAGCTCGCTTGGCTCCCCCCCGAGGAGATCATACGTCGTGTGCTCACGCTGGAGGCTGACCGTATCATGCGCTACTACGCCAATACGCCCGACCTCTCGGCTCAAGAGCTGGCGACCGAAGAGCCTAAGTATAGGGCAAAAGGTTCCCTCGAGGAGCATCGCAAAGCACCTAAAAAGCGTAGCCGTACCGACCTGCCGCCTATGACCTCGCTACGGATCAACCTCGGCAAGCGTGACAAGCTCTATCCTAATCGACTGCTAGAGTTGATCAACCGCACGCTCCCCTATCAGATCACCATCGGCAAGATAGACCTCAGTCCCAGCTACAGCTACTTTGAGGTGGCTAGCGAATGGGCCGAGACAGTCGCTGCAGCCCTTAGCGAAGAGGAGTACAACGGACGCCCCATCCGTGTCACCATCCAGAAGGATCGGTAAAAGTCACCAGCCTATATCACAGCCCACACTCACCAAAGCATAGCCGGGAGAGACGCCAGTCGCTCTCTTTCCCTAGCTAATTCCTATTTTGAGATGCTGGGAAGGAGAGAGGTTGGCGTATTCCAATTCAACTGAGACCATAAAACAGGATAGTGTCCTCTCCTGAAATAGTACACAGTTGGGAAGCCAACCCCAACTGTGTACTATTTCAGGAGAGGACAATTTCTCGCCTACGTAGGTATTTTTCCTTTTCCACGTGGAGATTTGAGAATTGCCACGTGGGGATCTACTCCTTCTACGGATAAATCGTATCGAAGGCCTGAGAGATCCTCTCTATCACGTGCCACTGCTGCCCTCCACATGTGGTTCCCTGAAAATGGTTGACTTATTTTTTGCTGAAACTGATGTCGGTTGAAACCATTTTGTCGTCAAACTAGAATGAGTTGTCTTGACTTTTCAAAGATACTGATTTTAGTTGACTTTAGTAATTTGGGGTCGTTTTTCGTGGTATACCCCGGGCTTGTTTTTTTTCTTTTTCAAATCGGATAAACACCCCGTCGGTAATGCAACTGACTAAGCCAAACGCCTGTAGCAGAGCGGAGGGCGTTTGGTGTGTC
>UQDF01000024.1 GCA_900539765.1 uncultured Porphyromonas sp.
ATAAGACACCCAATGAAGTCATCAAAAACATCATTCTTGAGAAATTGCATTAGCGAGTGGAATGTACCTTGGATGATTTCTCGAGGTATAAGTCGGATTACTTGTGCGAATAGTGTTATATTTGCCATTGAAAAGGGTGGTTTGTGACAGCTCTCAATAGCTGTGTTTTGTTTCAATTACAAACCTACCCTTTTCTCTTTATCCTGCAAAACGTTTAGGACACTATTGCCTTTCGGGTATTGTACGGAGCGTAAAGGCTGACTAACTTTGCAGGCGTATAAAGAAGGGGACGTTGGGGAGAGGTTCTTTTTGTAAGGGCTCCACCCCAACACCCTCATATCTCTATCAAGACAACAAGAAGCGATGACCGAAAGCCACCTCCCTGCGAAGGAGCATAAGACGACGTTCGTGAGACTCATACTTTCACTTCTCCTCGTGGTGGCCTCAGCCGTGGCATCGCTAGCACAAGAGCGCATCGGAACCGTGACTGGGCACGTAACCACAACAACGGGCGAGGCACTGGTCAATGCTGTAGTTCTCTTCACCAGTAGTCAGGACTCCACGCACTGCTTCCCCGCTGTCTGTGATGGGCAAGGGTACTTTTACCAAGAGCTACCCCTGGGAGCTTATTCGTATAGAGTCTCTTACCTCGGCTCCAATTATACCCCTGAGCGAAATCATGTAGAGGTGAGCAAGGAGCCTACAAACCCTCTGAGCATCGTCATAGCGCCTGCCGCTCAAGCACTCGATGAGGTGGTCGTAGTTGCCAAGCGTCCATTTGTCTCATACAGTGGCGGTGTGGCTCGCTATAACCTCTCGGCCAACCCAGCAGCCATCGGCGGGAACCTCTTGGACGGGCTCAAGCTAATCCCTGGCGTACAGGTGGAGGAGCGTGGAGGGCTCTCTGTCTATGGCTTCTACACACTCACGGTAGCTGTCAATGGTCGTATACTACGGCTCTCCCCTGAGGAGGTTCAAGCTTACCTCAGCTCTCTGAGCGTGGAGGATGCCGAGCGTGTGGAGCTCATTCGCCATCCAGGGCCCGAGTATGGCGTGCAGAGCGGTGCCGTCCTCAACATCGTCACAAAGGGGAACCCTCGAGAGGGTCTCAATGCTTTTATCTCTGCCGATGCGAGCTATCGGAGGAAAATCTCGGAGGGCGGTCGACTCAGACTCAACTATAATAAGGATAACAAGCGAAGCTACATAGCGTACCAAGTCTTTGACAATCGTCGTATAGAGTCCCTCACGACTACGCTGGGCGCTGACACAACGAGCACATCGCCTCATCGTGGACAGACTATGCAGGCGGGCTTTGAGTGGCAGATCTCTCCGCAGCAGCTCTTTGACATACGGCTTCACGGATCACTCTCAGATGAGCATATAGACTATAGTCGAGGGTATCACACCGATATGAGACGTATGGTCGGGGCTGTCAATCTCTATCACACCCTCTCTGCAGATCGTTGGGTCTGGAAGAGCTATGCCGACTACACCTCCAGTAGCAATCAACGCTCCTACTCCTATAGTGACAGCGAGCTACAAGATCGGTATCACTACCTTCGTCTATCGACAAACTATACCTACCGCTTTACCCCTTCACTACTGGGACTCCTCGGGGTAACGCAAAACAATATCTGGTTTGCAACAGAAGCCCCCACAGCTCCCAGCGGAGTCAATGAGCGATACTATGAGAGCAACAGCTCTGCTTACGTCACGCTGCGCTACCACAAAGGAGCACTCGACAGCTACGGTGGAGTACAGCTCAACTACGACCACCGCACGAGCCAAGCTTAGGGGACTCGCCTACTATCTGACCAAGCGGTGCGCTGGCAACCTTACCTCAACGTTGCCTACGACATAGCGCGCAACCATCGTCTAGCACTTTCCTTGCAAACCTACTACCAGCGTCCTGCGCTAAGAGATCTGATGCCGTATGCCTCCTATGCGGGATTTCTCTATCGTGTCGGCAATGATCGTCTGCAAAGTAGTATGCGCCACAACCTTGCGCTCAACTACAGCTACCGAAGGGCTGCGATGCTAGAGATAAACCTCTCCAACGAGCAATGCCCCATCGTCGAGTACTTGACACCATACCAAGGGGGCTATGCCATAACCAAAGGGAATCTAGACTATAGTCGCTACCTGCGTATCGTAGCGGGGGCACCCATACCTATCATCTACCGAGACAACGGCTTGCAGTGGATCGCCACCACTTATCTAGCTTGGCACTTGCAGCGTGACAAGGGGACAATAGCTGGGAGCGAGTGCGACCGCACCTTTCACGCATACTATCTCCAGCACAAGCAGTCGCTCCACCTCCCTGCTCAGTGGTACCTTGACGCTCAGGTCACCTACTACAGTCCGCTATTTGTCGGAGTCTACAAGACTCAGAGCCAGTGGTGGATCAATCTATCTATTAGCAAGCGCATCGCCTCCTGGAAGCTCTCCCTCTCGTGCTACGACCTGCTAAATAGCAATGTGGCACGAGGCGAGATCATGGGGCTCTCCCAGCCGATAGCCTTCGTCCAGAACTGGTACAGTCCGAAGGTCACGCTCAGCATCAGTTGTACGCTAGGCAATAAGCGCCTCAAGAGCTCTAGCCGTCAGACGATCAATAGCGAGTCTCGTCTCACCGACTCGGCCAACGAGGGGCTCTCATTTAGCAAGCCTTAAATAGCCATTTAGAAGGCTCTACGGAAGTAGGGCTTTCCTCTCCGTACGGGCGCAATCTATGTCCATCTGGGAGGCAAATTATTTTTCATGTGGGTGAAACTCTAGTTTCATACGGAGGGAACTACTCGCTTTAGAGGAAAATACCTTGTTCTAGGTATGCGGTTTGCTTTTTATTTTGGGTGCCTACCCCTATCTTTGCGAGTGTTGGTGGGGATGTCCGACCAACATCAATCTTTATCTAAAACTCAAATGCAAATAACTATGCAACCTATTATCAATAGCAACTTACCAGAGTTCAAAGTACCCGCATATACCAAGTCCAAGGGCTTTCACGAGGTTTCTAACGAGGATCTCAAGGGGCGCTGGAGCGTACTCTTCTTCTATCCTGGTGACTTCACCTTCGTATGTCCTACGGAGCTAGCTGACCTTGCCGACAACTATGCTGAGTTTCAGCAGATCGGTGTGGACATCTACTCTGTGAGCACTGACTCGCAGTTCGTTCACAAGGCTTGGCAGGATGCTAGCGAGGCGGTCAAGAAGGTTCAGTACACGATGCTCGCTGATATGCGCTTCGAGCTAGCTCGTGCCTTCGGCGTGATGATCGAGGAGGCTGGACAGGCTTACCGTGGCACTTTCCTCATTGATCCAGACGGCAAGGTGCGTGTGGCTGAGATCCATGACAACGGCATAGGCCGTGACGCTCAGGAGCTACTGCGCAAGGTACGCGCTGCTCAGTTTGTCTATGAGCACCCAGGCGAGGTGTGCCCCGCTAAGTGGAGACAAGGCGATGCCACTCTCAAGCCTAGCATAGACCTAGTTGGTAAGATCTAACACCTAGATCTACAAGAGACTGTTGACTTTGCAACAGTCTCACATATCAAGACGAGAGGGTTGTGTCGTATACTCACACGAGCGGCACAGCCCTCTACTCTTACAAGCAGGAGGTGATCGCTATGGGCGAGGGTGCCAAGGCTGCTCTCTCGGCCTTCGACGATCGCATTCGCACGCAAGGATGAAGCATGCTCCCCGACACGAAAAAAAAGGAGACTCCCCCACAGCTGGACACGATCCAACCGAGGGGGAGTCTCTCTTATTGTTTTTATCGCAGGGAGGGAGGCTTACCCTTCCGCTAGCAGACCTAGATCTTTCATTTCATAGACTTATTCCTATTTTGAGGAGTTCGAAGGGGACCGCTCTGAGATGTGATCGACAGGATCTCTTAGGCTCCGATACGATTTTCCTTTAGAAGGGGTAGATCCCCACGTGGAAATTCTCAAATCTCCACGTAGCAATGTCATTCCCTAAAAGTTGTTGACTTATTTTCTCTTTGTTTCCTTGAAACGGCATAGGGCTTCCTGAGGCTCCAAAGTGTCACTGACGGAAGAAAGGCTTCATATCACATATTGAGTCGACTTATCGATTCGGTTGCTGTACTCTTCCTTTGGCGAATACTCTTTTGATTAAATCGATAACGAAGCTGAATGGATACACTACGTGTATCTCTGTAAGTCTTATCATACAATCTAATACCCTCGATTTGGGTCGATCCTATATCCCAAGCTGTTTTCAAGAGATCCATTCCAAGAATAGAAATATCCATTTTTCCGCCCAAAAACTGCTTGCGTAATTCAAGATCCAATTGATGTTTCTGTCCAGCTTCAAAAATTCCAGATGTGAGCGGACTTTGATAAGAGTAATTTAACTCTATATCAAACCATTTAGGTACAGCGAATGTTTGGGTTAGTCGAGTATAGAATAGCGGTTTTTGCTTAATGTTCAAATTGTATTTTCGGCCATCAAGTTGCTCCAATTGCACCATTCCCAATAAGTTTATGGAGTACCAGCCCCAGCCCTTAGAGATGTTTCCCATTAGTTGGACTCTATGATGATGATCAAAGTTAGTTTTGGATATAATATAACCTGAAGTTAGGTCATCCTTTTTCTGAATGTAATTATCAATATGATCCCGCGAGTATTGATAGTTTACACCAAGATAAAGGATCTTGTAAATAAAATCATACCCTATTCGGTAATTCTTCTCAGGCAATAAGTTCGGATTTGAATTTGACGACACAAATTGGTTAGAGTAATAACTGTTGTTGCTTAAGTCTTCCAAACTTGGTCTGCGTGTCCCTGAAGTAATACTGAAATTATGCATCGACATTCCCACTCTCCCAGCTATCTTTCCAACAAAGAAAATGTCATTGTAGCTACGGTCAATATTATTCTGTGGTGCATTTGGATCTAATAACAGACTATTTGCATGTTCAAAACGAACACCCAAGGATGCACTCCACATTCTTAGAGGAAATGAATAGTTGAGATATCCCGCATACACTCTTTCGTTGTTAGTCCCCATGTTTTGGTTGCTTGCATCGAAGGTTTGCTTTCTAGTTCCATTTATTTGGTATAAATCCACACCACCCTCAAGAGTTCGACTATCAGTAAAGCTATAAGACAGATATGGTGAAAGCTGAAAAAGAGCATAATGTGCGTTGGTGGAGATCTCATGATTTCCGATTTTGGCCATATCATTCTCTCTCGTTGCTTGCTGACGATTCAGACTTTTGATAAAAGCATCGGCATTGATCTCGAGCTTAAATCTGTTGGTGACATTCCACTCTGTATAAGCACTAAAATGATGAGAGGTAGTTTGGTTGTCGAGATAAGTATTGGACATCAGATTTTGCCATCCCTGATTGTTTGTATTATATCGTGTGTTATCTCCACTATGACTATTTATCTTACTGCTTGACAAGTTATATCCTAGCCCCCACGTCAACGTCTTATGAGGTGTAAAGTTAGCCTTGAGGAGTATATTTCTTGTCAGATCACTTATTGTGTCTACAAGTTGAGTCTGGAGATATAACTGAGGAATGATTTGAGCATCAATACGTTCTGTCTTATTCATACGGTTATCCCCCTGATTGAGTTGAAGACTGATGTTACATTTATCATTGACATACCCTAGCAAGAGATCTCCTAAGTATGAAACGGCATGGTTTAATTGGAGCTTACTCTTTGCTTGACCTGTGAAGTTATCTTTTTGACGTTTAGTCTTGATGTGCAGAACAGCGTTGACACTGCCACGATATCTTGGTCCAGGACTCCTATCAAAAGTTATCGTTGTGATTACTTTAGGATCTATCGACTTAAGCTCATCTTGAGAGAGCACCTCTTTATTATCTAATAGTATAAGGATATTTCCTCCTCCTAGTAATGTTGCACCTCCATTCCCATCCACTGCGACTCCAGGAAGTTGTGCCAAAAGTCGATCAATGCTCGATTGCTGTGCCAAAGGTGTGCTCTCTACATTCACTTGTAGTTGATGATTGCTCAATTTCAATCTTCTTGTGTTCCCTTTTATAATCACCTCTCCTAGAGTATAGGACGTAGGGTGCATCTCCACTTCTACAGGGAGTTCGTTTAGGTCTATATTTTGTGACTCATAGCCAATACAAGAGAAGCGCAAGTAACTCATTTGCACGGACTTTTCTATACTAAAAAAGCCAGTACTATCAGTAACCCCCCCCTTCAACAATGTACTATCTTTGCTATAAGCGACAACATTACAAAACTCCAAGGGTAACTTGTTTTCGTCTACAACCACAGACTTAATGACTTCTTGTCCCCACATAGATGATATGTTGACGCATAAGGCCAAAAGGACAAACAAGGCTCTATATGTTTTCATATTCATCGTCTTTCTCATTTGATCTTCATCGGAAGTGTAGATTCGATTTGGTTCGTATCGTTGCATCTGGATATTATTTTGATTAGACATTTACGCTGACAAAGTTCTCATCTTATATTCATGCCTGCAATACCCAAAAGGGTAATTCTATATACGAATATGCTTTATTGGAAGTTTTACGAAGAGAAACTTGCTCGTTTAGCCTGAGTGACGCATTATAGTCGTTCTCTCAGGAGCTACACATCAGCCACAAGAGAGGGAATAGATGAGATCATTATATAAGGCGTCAGCCCTGACCACTTAGGTGAAACTCCAGGGCTGACGCATTATAATCGTCTTTTCAGAAGCAACCCATTAGCGACAAGCGAGGCATAGATGGGGGCATTATATATAACGTGTCAGTCCTGGATTTCTGTGAAGCTCACCTTCTGTTGCTTTACATATCTTTACGAGGGAATTCGTCCGATTCCTTCCTTTCTCGAATATCCACGTGGGGAATCTCAAATCTCCACGTGGATGTTTTTTATTTTCCACGTGGGCGTGATTCATTTCTTCCGAAGTTTCATTTGATTCTTCCGAAGTTTCATTTCATTCCTCCGAAGAATTTTTTATTCCCCACGTGGAGATTTTGAAATATCTAGGTGGAAATCACTTTTCCCCGACACAATGCCGTTTCGATATGTAGCCTGATCTAAATTATTATAGCGAGTCGGCATCGATTTTTACCAGCTAGGGCTGACGCATCATAATTGCTCTTTCAGAAACTACACATTAGCGACCAGCGAGGAGTAGAGTGGTCGATGAGTTCATTATATATAATGCGTCAGCCCTGGGTGAAACTCTAGTTTCATCGGTAAGAAAACAATTCGTTTAGCGGGAAATTAACCTCCATTCAGCGGTTAATTTGTATCTTAGCAACACAGAGAGGGCAATCCTCAAGACCGCTCGCCACCTCGCCAGACTACGTTTGTCTCTAGCGTGCGTTGAGGAGCGCTCGCATTATGACTCCCAAGTAATTTACTATCTATGAGTTATCTCAAGTTTGACCGCACGACACTCTCTAATCTAGACCGCTCGCTACAGCTGGAGCATATACGCTCTAACCGTGGGGGCGCCTTCAACTGTACGACCCTCGTGGGGTGCAACACGCGCAAGTATCACGGTCTCCTCGTGGTGCCACTGCCTCACCTGAGCCACCACAATCATATCCTCCTCTCCTCGCTAGACGCTACGGTGATACAGCATGGGGCGGAGTTTAACCTCGGGGTGCATCTCTACGGTGATGGCACGGTCTATCCCAATGGGCACAAATACATACGAGAGTACAATATAGACAAGATGCCGCGCACGATATACCGTGTGGGCGGGGTAGTCCTGCAGCGGGAGTCGATCTTCTGTCACTACAAGAATCAGGTCATTATCAAGTATACGCTCCTCGAGAGCCACAGCGATACGACATTGCGGTTGCGCCCTGTGGTCGCCTTTAGAGATGTGATCCTCCTATCGCATGAGAACGAGACTGCCGAAACGACCATCTACCCTGTCGGCACGACGGGTGTGCGTACCTGTCTCTATGAGGGTTACCCTGATTTATATATGCAGGTGGATGCCCCCTCGCATTGGGTCGATGAGGGCTACTGGATCAAGAGTCTGCACTACCCTAAGGAGCAGATCAGAGGGTACGAAAGCTGCGAAGATCTTTATTCGCCAGGCTACTTCGAGATGGAGCTGCGCAATGGTGAGTCGGTCTACTTCACCGCACAGCTAGAGGAGGTAGATGTGAGCACCCTGCCAGCGCTCTTTGACTCAGAGGTGGCACACCGCAAGGTGCGGGTGGATCTACAGAGCTGTCTGCGCAATGCTTGTAGCCAGTTTTACTATAAGCCCGTATCCAATCGTCACTACATCCTAGCGGGCTTCCCCTGGTATGGCGTGCGAGCGAGGGATGAAATGGTTGCTTTGCCTGGTTGTTCGATCTACAGCGATCACCCAGAGCGCTTTCACAATGTGATGAGTACCTTCATACGAAGTAGCATCAGCTTCATCAAGCAGATAGCACTTCCGCTAGATATGGAGGGGGTGCGCGACCCCGATGTGGGGCTCTGGGCGATACGTGCCATACAGCTCTTCCTCGCTGAGTATCCAGACGACAGCCACCGCTCTTACTATCTAGACGTAGTAGAGCGTATCATCGACTACTACCTGAGCGACCGCCACCCGATACTGCGCATCAAGCCTAATGGGCTGCTCTATGCCGAGGGCAGTGGCACGCCTCCTGTCTCCTGGATGGACTCAACGATAGCGGGGCAAGCGGTAGTACCACGACGGGGCTATCTAGTGGAGGTGAACGGCTTGTGGTACAATGCGCTCTGCTTCTACCGTGAGGCTCGTGGCGAAGAGAGCTTTCCCGAGGAGCTAGCGGGCGTGATCGAGCGCTTGGAACCTGCTTTCGAGCAGACCTTTGTCAATCCCTATGGCTACCTATATGACTACGTGACCAAGGAGGGCTATCGGGAGCGGGCTGTCCGTCCCGATATGCTGATAGCTATCTCGCTGCCGTTCTGTCCGCTGAGTCGTGCCGAGCAGCGACAAGTACTAGAGATTGTGACCTCTGAGCTACTCACGCCAAAGGGGATTCGCTCGCTGAGTCCCCGCAGTGAGGGCTATGTGGAGCAGTGTAGTGGACTTCAAGAGCAGCGGGAGCATGCTTACTACAACGGCTCCGCGTGGCCTTGGCTACTGGGTGCCTACACGGATGCTTATCTGAAGATAAATGGTCGTAGCGGTGTGACCCACCTAGCGCGCCTGCTCGGGGATATACAGGATGAGCTACAGCATCACGGTATCTCGACACTAAGCGAGCTGTACGATGGCAACCCGCCCTACGACAGTCACGGAGGCATCTCCTTTGCGATGAGCTGTGCGGAGGTCTTGCGCGCCTTGGTGACTCTCGAGCGGTACAACAGTGAGGAGACCCCTCTGGCTAATTATCTATACTATACAACCAGCAACGAAGAGCGTCCTACAAGATGAGAGTATTGATGTACGGGTGGGAGTTTCCCCCACACATTTCAGGCGGACTAGGCACGGCTAGCTACGGCTTGACCAATGGTATGGCCGAGCAGAGCGATATGGATATAACCTTTGTCGTGCCTAAGCTGTATGGCGATGAGGATACTTCGCACATTACGCTGGTTGGTGCCGACCGCACGCCGATCGTTTACCATAATCATAGTGCCGAATACCTTCGCTCACAGCTACACAATGAAGCGGAGGTGAACTACTACCAGGCTGCGAGAGAGCATATCTACGATGACTTTCGCTATCGCTGCCCCAACGACTTGGGCTGTCTGGAGTTTAGCGGAGCTTATCCGGACAATCTGCTGGAGGAGATCAACAATTACTCGATTGTGGCGGGCGTCATAGCGCGGACGGTGCCGTGCGACATCATTCACTCGCACGACTGGCTCACCTACCCAGCGGGGATCCATACGAAGATGGTGACGGGGCGGCCGTTGGTGATCCATGTGCATGCGACCGACTTCGATCGCAGTCGTGGCAATGTCAATCCGCAGGTCTATGCGATCGAGCGGCAAGGAATGGACTACGCAGATGCTATCGTCTGTGTGAGCAACCTGACCCGACGAACTGTCATCGACAAGTACGGTCAGAGCCCCGACAAGGTCTTTACCGTCCACAACGCTGTCGAGCCGCTTAGTCCTGAGCTATTAGCCCTGCCCAACAAGCAGCATACAGGCGACAAGGTGATCACCTTCCTGGGGCGCATCACCATGCAAAAGGGACCTGAGTACTTCGTCGAGGCTGCTCACAAAGTGCTACAGCATACCGACGGTATCCGCTTTGTGATGGCGGGCAATGGCGACATGATGGACAAGATGATCGACCTCGTGGCTCGCAAACGTATAGCCGACCGCTTTCACTTTACGGGCTTCCTACGAGGGCAGCAGGTTTATGAGATGCTTCGCTCGAGCGATGTCTACGTGATGCCCTCGGTGTCGGAGCCTTTTGGCATCTCACCGCTAGAAGCTATGCAGTGTGGCGTGCCGAGCATTATCTCCAAGCAGAGTGGCTGCGCCGAGATCCTGCGCTACGCTATCAAGACCGATTACTGGGACGTAGACGCTATGGCCGACGCTATGCACGCCCTCGTCTCCTATCCGACCCTCCACGAGCATCTCAAGCAGAAGGGTCTCGAGGAGGTCAACAACATCGTCTGGAGCAAAGCTGGACTGCGCCTCAGAGCTATCTATGACCGACTTGTATAACCCCCCTTTGACAAACGACTTCTCCACCTTCCTATGATACAGATTATACTTCACTTCTACCTACACCAACCGTTTAGGCTCAAGAGCTACCCATTCTTCAATATCGGTAGCGACCACTACTATTACGACGACTTTGCCAATGAGGAGATACTGCGTCAAGTGGTAGACCGCTCCTATAGACCAGCACTCGAACTGATCGAGCAATTGATCGAAGAGTACCCTGACTTTAGAGTTGCTCTCACGCTCTCGGGCTCGGTACTCACGCAGATGGAGCTGCACACGCCAGACATGATCCAGCTGCTCAAGCGACTGGTCCAGAGCGGGCGCATCGAGATACTAGGGGAGCCGATCTCGCACGGACTCTGCGGGCTGTACGATGAGGAGGAGTATGCGAACCAACTGCGTATGTACCGCACCCGTATCAGTTCGCTCCTAGGCGTCGCTCCCGTGACGCTCTCCAACCCAGAGCTGATCTACAGCGACCACATCGCACAGATAGCCCATCGCCAAGGGTACAAAGCGATTGTCACCGAGGGTGCCAAGCACCTCCTAGCGTGGAAGAGTCCTAACTACCTGTACAACGCAACGACCGAGGGCGTGGCTCTCCTGATGCGTCACGCTACGCTCTCTGATGCGATCGCTCACGACTTCGCACGGTACGATAGTCCGCTTTACCCCTACACGACGGAGCGGTTCTTTGCGACACTGGAGGCTGAGCAAGGCGACTACGCACTAGTCTCTCTGCCACTGGAGACGCTTGGATCGGTATGGAGCCGTGAGACGGGTATCTTTGAGTTCTTCCGAGCTCTTCCCGAGCAGGGCTATAAGCGGGGCTTCACCTTTACCACGCCACAAGAGATCGCTACGCACTGCACCCCGCAAGACACGATACAGGCGACCTATCCAGTGAGCCGTATGGGCGAAGAGCGAGACACCTCGCTATGGACGGGCAATGAGCTGCAACAATGTGTCATACAGAAGCTAGAGGAGTGGGGCGAGCGCATACGTCTCTCTCGAGACCAGCGACTACTGGAGGACTGGATCAACTTGCAGGGCTCCGATCACCTCTTCTATATGACCACTAAGTTGGGCGGTCCAGGCGCTTTCTCGCCTTACGAGACGCCTTACGCTGCTTTTACTAACTATATGAACGTCCTGAGCGACTTCCTCCTCCGTGTCTCTGCCGAGTACCCCACCTCTATGGGCAATGAGGAGCTCAACGCACTCCTGCAGACGATCGAAAACCAAAACAAGAAGATAGCTCAGCTGGAGGACCAGCTGGCTAAGTAAACCGAACCAATACAACCCTACCCGACTCCTTATATATATGACCGCAACCACGCCTCAGGCGACAGCACTGCTAAGCAACCTCTTTACCGCTCCCGAGACACCGTACGGGAGCTTCCCCTTTGATCAATTCTTCGACCTCTCCTCCGCCACCGCCATAGAGCAGACGATGGATACCTTCCGCACGGCTATGCAGGAAGCGATCACGCTACATCGTGAGGAGATCGATGCAATCACAGCACAGCATGAGCTTGCCACCTTTGACAATACGATTCGTCGCTTCGAGGAGAGTGGAGAGGCACTGGAGGCAGTCACGGCAGTATTCTACAATCTGCTCTCCGCCTACTCTTGCCCTGAGATGATGCAGCTTTCGGAGACCTTCTCCGACTGGCTCAGCAAGCTATCGACTGATACGCTCCTCAACGAGGCGCTCTTCGCCCGCATTCGCTCCGTCTATGAGCAGCGCGAGGAGCTGCACCTAGACGAGATCGACCTGCGCCTCCTGACCGAGAGCTACGAGGGCTTTGCGGACAATGGGGCTCTGCTCGTTGGTGCCGAGCGGGAGCGCTTTAGAGAGATCAATGAGCAGCTCAGTCAGTTGACCACACGCTTTGCGCAAAACAAACTTTGCGACGAGGAGTCCTGGACGCTCTTTGTGCCTGCTGACGAAAGCGACCGACTACGTGGCTTGCCCCAGCAGATCCTAGACGATGCTCAGGAGAAGGCACGCACCGCCTCCGAGGCGCATGGCGAGGGCTATCTCTTTGACCTGTCGGCACCGCATGTGGGCGCCATAATGAAGCATTGTGCCGACAGAGAGCTACGCTACAAGATGTACTTAGGACGGGGCAGCGTGGGCAATCGTGACAATGAGCAAAACAATCGGCAGATTGTTCGTCAGATAGCTACGCTCCGTGGCGAGCTGGCACGACTACTAGGACATCCCAACTATGCTACCTACCGCCTCAAGCATCGTATGTGCAACACTCCCGAGCAGGTGAAGCAGCTCCTCGACGACCTGACGAAGTATTACCGACAGACTGCGCTCGATGAACTAGATGCGCTGGATCGTGAGGCGGGCTTCGAGCTAGAGTCGTGGGACCTCTCCTATTATATGGAGCGGCACAGCGAGCAGACCTTTGGGGTCAAGGAGGAGGAGCTACGTCCCTACTTCCCGCTCTCGCAGGTTATCTCGGGCGTCTTTGCCATTGCCACACGGCTCTACGGCATCACCTTCGCACCCGCCGAGGAGGTCGCCGTCTACCACCCCGACGTGCGTCCCTACCAAGTGCTAGACAGTGACGGGTCGCATCTCGGACTGCTCTACCTGGACTTCTTCCCCCGCAAGGGCAAGCGCAGTGGTGCCTGGATGAACAACCTACGAGAGTGGACTCCCACGCAGCGCCCCCATATCCTCCTCGTGATGAACTTCACCCCGCCGACGGCTGGCAAGGAAGCTATGCTCACCCTCTCGGAGGTACACACGCTCCTTCACGAGTTCGGGCACTCGCTCCACGGCTTGCTCACGCAGACGCGCTACAGCTCTATGTCGGGGACCAATGTGGAGCGTGACTTTGTGGAGCTGCCGAGCCAGTTTATGGAAAACTATCTCCTCCAGCCCGAGGTGGTCACCGAGCTACTCTCCAAGCACTACCAGACAGGCGAACCGCTCCCCGCTAAGCTCCTCAACAAAGCAATCCAAGCGACTCAGTACCCCGTTGGTTACAGTACCATCCGACAGGTGATCTTTGGCAAGCTGGATATGGCTTACCACACTTTAGCCGAGGACGAGAGCCTACCCGACGACCTCTACACCTACGAGCGTGAGACCCTCCGAGGCACCACCCTGCGAGACAGGGAGCGTGACCCGCAGCACCCGAAGCATATCGTCGCCACAGCCTTCAGTCACATCTTCGCAGGAGGCTATGCTGCTGGTTACTACGGATACAAATGGAGCGAGATGCTCGCCACGGACGCTTTCGAGCGGTTTAGCGAGGAGGGTATCTTCTCTCCGACAGTCGCTACCGACTTCCGTCGTCAGATCTTGGAGCGAGGTGACGAGCTTGACCCGATGGAGCTCTATGTACGCTTCCGAGGACGCAAACCCACGCTCGTCGCGATGCTCAAGCGTGACGGCATTACACCACAAGAGGAGGACTCAGCTAACTAAAAAAAGAGAAGCTATGTGCCTTCGCTGGACTTGGTTCGCTCTCATCTTAGGATTGCTCTGCTGTTGGCCCGCCGTGGGGCAGTGGCAGGCGCACTTTGCCGATAGCGTCTCGATCTCGCCTTCTGTATGGCAGGGGACGCTCGACAAGTTTCGCTGCGATCCCATCAGAGGTCTACAGCTCAACGATAGCAAGCCTAGTAGCACGACCAGCTACGCCTACATCAAGGCTAGAGTACCCCTCAGCAAGCAGATGACGTGGCATGGCAAGGTGCAACTCGACTACACCCCGACGAGGGGCAACAATGTGAAGCTCCTCCTCTACTGCTACGAAGCCTCTGGCGACGGCACCTTCAACTATGTGGTGCTCAGCATGAAGGACAATCAATACTTGCGCCTCTCTGAGTGTAACCTTTCGCTAGAAAGCAATGGTCGGGTGAAGATCATCTCGACCAACGAACTCTTAGCCTACAACTACTTTGACGAGATGCGCCAGAGTGGCGGGGTCGTTGACTTTGTTATCCAGTATGACCCAACGACAGAGGCGCGGTGGTCAATGTGGGTGCGGCACCAAGAGAGCGACCTTTATAAGTATGTGGGCAACGAAGGAGACACGCCCGCAGCGCCCAGCAACTACAAGAGCATCTCGCTCCTCTTCGCTTGCGAGTATAGCAAGACTCGGGCGCAGCACAGTTCGCTGGAGTTCCTAGACGTTTACCCCGAATTGGTCTCTCCTGAGGATTTAACTTGTGAGTGCAACGTAATCCCAGCGAGCCAGTTTTACAAAGAGTTTCGTCAGAGAGACCCACACACGGTCGAGATGCTCTGCGCTGAGCCGGCCGACCTCTCGGAGGCAACCATCGCAGTGGCTCCCTCGTGGGGCAAGCTCACCACAGCTACCGAGGGCAAGAGCATCTATATAAGGAGTGAGGTAGCGATCCCAGAGGGTGAGTATGCGCTCTCCTTCCGCGGGGTAAAGACTGCCAGCGCCACTAAGGTCGAGAATGCGATCTACAGGATAGCCATCGAGTATGACCAGCCGCAGCCTCGTCCAGACAGCTTGGCACTCACCTTCAGCGAGTTTATGGGCAACCCGCTCTCGGGTGCCTCTGAGTATATCGAGCTGCACAACCCCACAGGCCAAACGCTCGATGCCAGTGGTTACTCGGTCGGTGTGTGGCGACAGGGCAAAGTGTCCACCTGGTATCCGCTGAGCAGTAGTCCCTGCCCGATCCCTGCGGGAGGGTACCACGTCTTTACCACTTCGGTAGAGGGGATCACCGCTTTCTATGAAGCGCCTCGTGATAGTCTGACTCAGAGCGAGACGCTACCACAACTTGCCAACAAAGGCTTCACCATCGAGCTACTACGTCATGCCGACTCAACGGTTGTGGAGACCTTTCGCTACGATCCTGCCCTCCTCGGTCAGCGGCGCAATCAACGTGGCGTAGCCCTCGAGCGATACTTCTCCCCCACGGGCGACAAGAGCCACGAGTATTGGGGCGCTGCCACCTCGCAGGCGCATTTCGCTACCCCAGGGCAGCACAATAGCATACAACCCGCAGGCGGCTCGCCCAGTGACTCAATCCACAGCGAAGCTCCCCTACCGCTCTACATCACCGAGATCATGGCTCGTCCTACGGTCGACGGCTCCGAGTACATCGAGCTCTACAACCCCAACGATACCACGGTCAATACGGACCATCTCGGACTGGTCATCGCACGCTCGGGGCATCCCTCCAAGGTCTACCCGCTCCCGCCTCACCCCACAGGAGGCATCCCTCCACGAAGCTACCTGGCACTCACTCCCAGCACACATCCGCTCGAGCGTCTTTACTACGCCAAGTCCGACAGCTTGCTTCTCTTCCCCGAGATGCCTCAGCTCCCAGATAGCGAGTGCGCTATACGGCTCGTTCACTTGGCAAACGATAGCATCGTCGAGGAGGTTTACTACGATATCAAGACCTTCCCCAAAGCTCTGCAAAAGGTTCAAGGGGTAGCTCAGGAGCGCATCATCCCAGACAAACAGTCACAAGACTTGAGCAACTGGACGGCTGCTGAGGCGTGGGCTAACTATGGTACGCCAGGACGGCAAAACAGTGTCTACGGACGCACCACCACTTCTGACGAAAGTCTCGATCTACCGAAGCGACGCACGCTTCTATCGCTACCGCAGCTCGCCCGACTGGTGCTCCAAGAGATCTCAGACGGTGAGACCCGCTGCACAGCCACGCTGTACGCCGTGGCGGGCTATCGGCTGGCGCAGTATGACCACGCCAGTACCGAGGGCCTCTGCCGAGCCATCGTAGAGCGGCATAGCCTCGCAGAGCTTTTGCCCGCAACACTTACGACAAGAGCGATCCTCCTCGTGGAGCTAGACCACCCCGACCGCAAGCGTCCCTACCCTCTCGTCAGCATTGTCGTCAACTAAATACATCCTAAACGGAGCGTAATGAAAGACAGCCCCCGCACGACTCTACGATGAGAGCGTGCGGGGGCTGACGCTATATTTAGGAGCTATTAAAGCCCTATTTAATGTCTACTAAGCGACTGGGGCTTAGTACTGAATGGAGAGACCCATCAGAGGCGCATGCTGCTGCGCACCATAGACGTCGCGCTCACCGAGATTGCCCGAAGGAATGGGGCGGACGATGGTACACTTGATCGCCTTGGCAGGGTCGAAGTAGACAATCTTGACAATGTGGTCAGGCTTGATGTGATAGAGATCACAGAAAGTCTGCTCGGTGATCGCCTTAGCTGCCTTCACCTGATTGTATATATCGAAGTCCTTGAAGATGATATCGAAGGTGATCTCATAGGGACCCGAGTTCTTGCTCCGGATGACGGAGGCTATATCCATTAACTTGTGCTGTGTCATTGTTTGATACGATCTAAAGGTTCATTATTTACGCTGACCATCAACATACTCTATGTACTCAACGGGGAAGTACTGCTTGGGGTCCTCTACCTTGAGTAGGTGATAGAGGCTAAACTCGTAGACCTCACCCATGTGACAGTCTGAGGGCGAGAAGGGGAAGGCAAGGTTGCCCGCCGTAGCGATACGTCCCTCGTAGCCGAAGTGTAGCATCGTACTACGTGCGAAGCTACAGATCGTGTCTGCCTCCTTCTGCGTCTTAGCGACAGCCTCGATGACGACCATCAGCTCCGAGCCCATATTGCCATCGATATCCTCGAACATGCTCATGACGCCGTTCTTGCCGTAGATCTTGAAGTCGAGGTAGTAGTCCTTGATTCCGTAGTTGTCGAAGTTGTCCTTGACACGAGCCTTGACACTCTCGATGATTGAGTCGATCTTGCTGATCATAATCGGATCTGTCGTAGCCGCAATAGAGATGGTGCGGTAGCCTACGAGACGGGTAGCCTCGAGCTTGAGGAAGTAGCCATCGGTCGGCTCGAAGACGGTACCTGAGATCTTGACCTTGTTGTCATCAATCTGCTCGAAGTGACATCCGTGTAGATCGAGCGCACCACCAGGACCAGGGAGGTGGTAAGGATCGGTCTTCTCATAGAGTGTGTGACCAGCTACGGAGAGGGTCGTACACTTGCGATCCTTGGAGAGTGGCTCGAGGACAAAGTGATCCTTGCGTAGATAGCCAAACATACAGTCACTACCGCTACCGGGCAATGCGCAGATAGCAGCACACTCGAGGATCTTACCCATGTGCAGTGCGAGTGCACGATCGAAGCCCTCCTTGATAGCAAGGCTGGCGAAGACGCTCGGGTCATAAGAACGTCCTGCGATGATGACGTCTGCACCACCCTTGAGAGCCTCTACAAAAGGCTCCTCGCCCATCTGAGCGACGATGCGGACAGACTCTTCGATGTCCTTCTTTGTAGCCTCGGGAGCTGGTGCTAGGGGCGTGATGTGTCCCTCGTCAAACTCACGGAGGATGGTCTCTTTGTCAAACTCAGAGCGGATGACGGCTAGGCGTAGCGAGAGCTTCTTATCAGCAATGATCTCTCGTACGATCTCTAGCACCCAGTCCACATGAGCATTGGCACCAGAGCCACCGGCAGAGCCGACGACTACGGGGACCTTGTTCTCGACACCAGCCTGGATCATGATCTCTAGGTCACGCTTCACGGAGTTGCGATCGGTGAAGCTCACGCCTGCCCCTAGGTAGTAAGGACCTGGATCTGTCGAACCAGCATCTGCTGCGATGACATGGGGCTTGCGCTTCATTCCCTCACGGAAGGATGCCTCGGGAAATCCATACCCAAGGATCGCAGTCGTGGAGAGTACTCTTATTTCGTCTGTTATTGGAGTCATATCTCGATATTCTGTTTTACTGTTAGCTAGGGACACTAGTGGCTCTAGTGATTCTAGTGGCACTAGTGACCCTAGGTAGAGGCTCTAACGTCTAAAGTCTAACCTCTAACTTCTAATTTCTAAAATCTACTTCAGTGCATCCTTGAGAGCGAGTACACGGCTCATCTCGTTGAAGATGATCATGTAACCCTCATCAACACCCATACCAGGCTTAGCTAGGCACTGGCAGGGAGAGGTAGCCATAGCGATGTTGGCACAAACCTCTGCTGAGCGGTTGGTCTCATTGCAAGTACCACCTAGATAAGCGCGCATATTGTGCTGCTTGCAGTAGAGGACAGCCTCGATAGCATTGTTGACACCACCGAGGTCAGGCGTCTTGATCTGAACCATATGTCCAGCCTTGCGCTCAGAGAAAGCGATGATATCCTCGAGCGTGTTGCACCACTCGTCAGCAACGATCTGGCACTTAGAACCCTTGGCATCAAGTAGCTCACGGATCTTAGCTAGAGCCTCGATCTGTGGCTCACGAGCGTCCATATCTACAGGACCCTCGACACGTAGCTCGAAGGGAGCAACGATCTCAGAGAGCTCGTGGAGATAGTCAGCGATGCGCTGGAAGTCGTTGTTGAAGACGATGCTCAGCGTACCATATACGTCGATATGGATAGCGGGCTCGTAGTTGGGGTTCTGACGCATGGTGACGATACGATCACGGAGCCACTGGAGGTACTCCTTGATCTTCTCACCCTTGAGACCGACCTTCGTCTCTACATTATTAAAGAGAGCGTGTGGCAGTACGCCCACCTCCTTCATGATCATCTTATCGACGTTGAGATAGCGATCGTCGCCACTCTGTGAGAAGATGGGTACCATCGTGTCTGAGATCTTCGTACCATACTCGTCAGCGACGATTTGCGCCATCAGCTTGTGCTGGCTCTTAGCGACAGCATCTAGACAAGCCTGTGTGACACCATAGCGGATTGCCGTGTGGTACTTCTTACCGTCTGCATTGACGTGCTTGTCAACGAGGTCAGCCATCTCGCGGAATGAGGTGATCTCCTTGCCCTCATAGAGCGGAGCGATCTCCTTCATGATGACTGGGATAAAGCTCTCAGCGAGGAACAGCGGATCACGGCCACCAGCTCCTGAGTACTGTACCGCAGCACAATCACCGTGAGCTATAGAACCATCCTCTAGGACAAAGAGGACAGAGATGGACTCACCAGCCTGACGTACAGACGTAAAGCCTGGGGTCACGGGGTCGCCTAAGTAAAAGGCACCATCGTTTTTAGCGCCCTTCTTGATGGCCTTCTGGTCGTCAAAGAAGAATCCTGTCTTGCCTGGGGCACAGACTACCTTCTTGATCTTCATATTACTTGGATTTATTAGATTGTTAGAATTGATTGCTAGAAAGAGTGCTACCCCCACAGGGATAGCACTACTATAGATTAAGTCTTAGGGTCTACCAACGAGGAATCCCTTGCCGATGGCGTAGACATCGTCTATAACCATCTGGAAGCTCACGGGACGATTCTCAAAGCGTGAACGCTCCTCAAGTCTCTCACGGTGGAACGCCTTGAGATCCTCCGTAAAGGGTAGATGACCCGTGTCGAGGATACGTACGGCACCATTGTCGTCACGAGCTGGTAGCACCTTGCCCGCATTGTAGCGACTAGGCGCAAAGGGAATGTCCAGCACGCCTGCCTCAAAGGCAGCGACCGTACCGAGAGCTAGATCGCCCTTGCCCAGCTCGAAGACTTTGTCGAGGATGCACTTCGTCTCTCGAACGATCACATCAGACTCACGCTCTACCACAGGAATGTCTATGAGTGACTGATCACGAAGCATAGAGATAACCTGCTTGGTAGCACGTAGTCCAGCTGCGTTTGCCTCCTTGGTGGGGACACCCATCGCCTCGTGTGGTGTTTTGACAATAACCTTGGTAGCCTTGGCCAGAGCAGCCGTAGCTGAGCCCCAAGAGATAACACCAAAGGCCTTTGCCTCGTCTTGTGGGAAGCCACCCATCCACTGGTGAAAGACGGTCGTAATGCGTACGTCGTCGTAGCCATACTCCTTGAGATAGCTATTGGTCAACTCACGGAGCGAACGAATAGCTGCGACATCCTGGATCACATTACCGCACTGACCATAGCCCACGGTAATATCCTTGACACCCTGCTCAGCAGCTAGGAGCGTCTCGATGACTGCCACTGCGTTGGAGATACAGGGAGGAATGAGCGTGCCAGTCAGAGGACCAAACGGCTCGCGGTTGATGCTTACGCCAGCCTCCTCGTACATACCTACAAGGCGATCCGTGTACTGCCAGTACATAATAGTCTTCTCGAGGGAGAAGTTCTTGGAGTAAGGGATATTGTACGAGATACCACCACCCTCATAAGAGGTAAAACCACCAGCGATAGAGATCTCTGTAAGGAGACGCGCATCAGGCGTACCGTGGCGCACCTGTACAGGGTTCTTGAGTGCAGAGGTAACCGTACGGCAGATCTTCGTACCGTAGTTGACGATCGGGAAGCCGTTGAGCATAGATCGTCCCGACTCCTTACTCTTGATGATGCCGTTCTCAGCCTCGTGGTAGCGGTTGAGACGTGTGTAGCTATCGACCGTCGAGGGGAGCAGATCAGCACCGCCCTCCTCTTCTAGAAACTGCAAGAGCTTGATATGCTCCGTATATAGAGCCACACCAGCACGAGGCTGTATGAGCGTACGCCCCTCAGCGTCTGCCTGAGCCAGTTTACGACCGAAGATCTTCTCCTCGGGAATTGATTTTTGAAATTCGACAGCCTCTTCAAAGTTGACATCTTTGCCCGTAGGCCATGAGGCGAGAACCTCCTTGCGCTCCTTGTAGAAGGTATCGTTGTCTATGCGCTTATTCCTAAGTTCCATGTGATAGGGGAATCTGTATGAGTGATTGAGTCTTTAGTATGTCTATTATATTATATAGGTAGTACCTCTCTCTTCAGGATCGTGAGTGCTACCTCGGGAGCTACCTGACTGAGTAGTCCCATACTCGCTATGATGTAGCGCTTGTCTAGGTAAAAGTGTGGCTCCTTGGGCTTCGCATACTCGTATCTCTGAGGGTTAAAGCGACTCCCCGAGAGGATACGAGCAGGGTCAGAGCTATTGATCAGTGCACCGCCAATGCCTATGAGTCGTGGCACTTGAGTCAAGTCCTTGCCGACGAGAGTAAACATCTCACCTACTGGTGTGTAGACCTTGCTAATGACACCAGCATGACGCTCCACGGCTATATCTACAGCACTGTGTGCTAGTGCCTCTTCGATCACCTGCTCTTGAGAGCCAGGCTCAGCAACTGTGTCGGGATTAGCTGCACAGCGCTCTACCCAGTCCACGATCGCCTCAGGCGTGACACCATAAGCTCGTGCTAGCGCCTTGACATCGGTCTCCTCCTCCAGCGCTTTCAAGCTGTAGCGCATACCGAGGTCACCCTCTACGGTGCGCTTGCTGTAAGGCTCGGGGATGCCTTTGATCAGGACATTGTCCATCGATGGAGCTCCGTCAGTCATCGAGTAAATGTCAGTCGTGGCACCACCTAGGTCTACCGCCATCAGGTCGCCCCACCCTGGGTGCTCCTCATCGATACCCTTGCTCAGTAGCTCGCATGCCTTGAGGACCGCAAAGGGGGTCGGGATAATCTCTAGCTCGGCACGCTGCTGCACAGCGCTGAGTCCCTTGGCATCGATGATGCGACTGATGAAGAGATCCATAATGCACTGACGAGCGGGCAGGATGTTGAGCTGTCCGAACTCGGGCATCACATTCTCCGTGACGACGCACTTCTTATCGTACTGAGCGAAGATCTCCTCCAGGTCGTAGGAGGCAGACTTATTGCCCGCTGCGACAATTGCGAAGGGTCTATCGATCTCTGCCAGACGACGTGCATTAGCGAGGATCACC
The DNA here is from genome assembly GCA_900539765.1 of uncultured Porphyromonas sp. GTDB lineage: Bacteria > Bacteroidota > Bacteroidia > Bacteroidales > Porphyromonadaceae > Porphyromonas. The sequence continues at coordinate 22,338 of UQDF01000024.1, forward strand.
TCCTTGTTGCCACCATCGGTACCTCCGCAGAGTAGTACCAGATCTGGGTTGATCTCATAGATCTCCTCCTGCTCAGCATGAGAGATCTCATAGGCGTAGGTTTTGACCACCTTAGCACCAGCCGAGGAGGCAGCCATCTTGGCCGCCTTGGAGGTGAGCGAGGGTACTAAGCCCAGCGCTACCATTTTAAGTCCGCCAGCCGCACTACTACAGGAGAGGAGGCGGTCGTAGTGTGCATCGGGGTGCTGCGCTAAGATCTTCTGCCAAGCATTGTTAAAGCCTTCCAGCACATCTGTCGTGATGGTGGTAAAGGCAGAGGCTGTCGCCACTATCTCCGCATGCGCTACATCTATCAGAGTCAACTTCGTGTAGGTACTACCGAAGTCTACCGTAAGATAGTGCATACTACTTATCTGCGAGTATTGAGTCTAGATAAGCGATGGTAGTCTCAATAGGTGTGCCAGGAGGATATACCTTGGTAAAGCCCATCGCCATAAAGCGAGACTCCACGTCTGCAAAGTCCTGCTTACCCACGACCAGATTACCTCCGGCCACTAGTGGGATGCCTTTGAGACCAGCCTCATCGCACTTCTCACGAAGTCCCTGGCAGTCGATCTCACCATGTCCATAGAGTGAAGAGACTAGGATAGCATCAGCTTTGGTCTCGAGAGCGGCCTCTATGTACTCTTCTTGAGAGACCATGACACCGAGGTTAACCACTTTATACCCTGCATTATTGAGGGCATAGGCAATGATCTTGTTGCCGACAGCATGTGCGTCAGCACCAATCACACCTGTGACTATAGTTTTTTGATTCATAATAGGGGATATACGTGTACACCACGTTTTTTGGATGATTGAGCTATAGTTAGTATATAGGAACAAGGGGCAACTCTTGGGGATGAGCCACCTCCTCTACCTATGTAAGACGACCTTTCGGAAGGGGAAAAGAGAGTCAATCTTTTTCTCTCCCTCAAAACCGCTCTACAAAGGTACTTAATAATTCTGTAATGGCCATTGTGTTATGAGAAAAACCTCACGGCGGCATAGTCCTGTAAGCTGATTAAAGCTTGAGACTTGCCAAAATTCTTATGGTGAAATAATGGGTGGTCTTCACGGGAAAAACGAAAAAAATCTCTACGTGTAGAAGAATCATTGCTCACGTGGAGGCATTGAATGGTGTGACAGCTCTTATTATTGACGAAGAAGGTCTCTGCCGTCTACTATCGTAAAGATATACCATCGTGAAGAACGAGAAAAACCCCACGTCTGACAAGCAGAGCGTGGGGCTTCGTATAGTTACAGCTTTATGGGACTATTGTTTAGTCCGCAGTCTCTCTATGCTGATCATTGGTATGCTAGAGACCTAGCTGCTTCTTGACCTGATCAGTGATATCTACAGCAGATGGAGCCATATAGAGCATCATCGTGGCCTCCATGACATAGGTGTAGCCACCAGCATCACCGACCTTCTTGATAGCATCGATGATCTTCTGCTGGATAGGAGCCATCAGCGTACCTTGCTGCTTCTCCATATCTTGCTGCATAGCCTGATAAGAGCGCTGGATGCGGTTTTGCAGATCAGCGAGCTCCTGCTCACGGCTCTTGAGGAGGGCATCAGAGAGTCCCTCCTTATCCTTCATATAGAGCTCGAGTTTCTTCTGATACTCGTCATTCATCGTCTGCATCTCTGCCGTATACTTTTTGTCCAGCTCTTGGAGACGATCCTGAGCTGACTTCATCTCAGGCATAGCCGTGATGAGCTCCTGTGAGTTGACGACTGCTATCTTCTGCTGAGCCGTAGCTACGACAGGTAGCAAGAGTAGGAGTAGGGTTAGAAACAGATTGTTTGTCTTCATTGTTCTGTATTTAAGTTATTGATAATGCGTAGGTAGGATCACTAGTGTGCGCGACCATAGCCTAGTTTCTCTAGGACCTGATCACTGATGTCGATAGATGGATTGGCAAAGACGATGCCAGCCGTAGAGCGGTCGAGGACTAGCTGGAATCCGTTTTGCGAGGCGATCTCCTTGATCGCTTGCCACACCTCGTCTTGTAGTGGCTTGACCATCTTAGAGCGACGCTCGAAGAGCTCACCCTCGGGGCCGAAGTACTTACCTTGTAGCTCGGTGGCCTGCTGCTCGGTCTTGACGATCTCCTCCTCGCGCTGACGCTTTTGCTCAGCCGTGAGGAAGACGAGGTCGCTCTGATACTTCTTATAGAGCGTCTCAGCTTTGTCTTGAAGTGTTTGGACCTCCTGTTGCCAACGCTTAGAGACGGTCTCGAGCTGCTCATTCATCATCTCATAGTTAGGGATGTTCTTGAGGATATATTGCATATCCACAAGCGCAAACTTCTGTGCAGATGCTCCTAGTGTAAGGGCTAGGAGGAGTGTGAGGAGATATAGATGCTTTCTCATAATATTGATGTTTAAAAGGTCTGTACTAAGGTGTTTAGATGAGTTGGAGACTTATTTGTTTAAGCAGGGCAAGCCACGCACTCACAAGCTAAGGAGACTAAAACTCCTGACCCATGACGATATGTATGTTACTACCGCCACGCTGTGAGGAGCCGTCAGGCTTGTCAAAGCCATAACCCCAGTCAAGTCCCAGCATACCTAGGAAGGGCAGCGTGATACGGAAGCCGACACCAGCAGAGCGTTTGAGATTGAAGGCGTTGAAGCTACTGATATCTCGCCACGCATTACCCGCCTCAACGAAGGCGACTCCCCACACATTGTACTGTCCCTGGAAGAGGATCGGTACACGTAGCTCAGCCATCATACGCATATAGGCGTAGGCGTAGTCATAGTTGCCACCAGCGATCGATCCATTGCTATATCCTCGTAGTGGAATGGTCTCGTTGAGGAAGTTACCTACATAGCCACTCATATTATCACCTCCCATATAGTATGTGCCGAAGGGTGAACGCTTGAACGATGTATAGTGACCGATGAACCCTGCGTCTAGACGCGTCATAAGGACTGGCGTGTACTTCACTGTTACGGGGTTCATAAGCGGGGTAAAGACCTTGCCTGAGAACTTCCACTTGTGATACTCCACAAAGCGATAGCGATCCTCTGACTTGAGGTTGATATTGGAGTAGTCGATGCCATCCCAAAGGGAGTATGGTGGTGTAGCACTAACTGACAACGTAAAGGAAGATCCACGACGGGTGTAGATCGGGTTATCGATCGAGTTACGCGAGAGCGCTAGCGTGAGGCTTATGTCATTAGCATGACCATTGTGAAAGCCCTGGAAAGTCTCGTAGACCCAGTCACGGAGGTAATAGTGGGTGTAGTTAAGCGTAGCATTGACATTAAACCAGTTGTCAGGCCAGTTGAGTCGCTTACCGAAGCCGACTGTGGCTCCGAAGATGTGCATCGACTGATTAGGATTGTAAGAGTTTTCCATCAGCGACTGCCTATACCCACCATCGTAGCCGTAGCCTCCATAACCACCATAGCCGTATCCGCCGTATCCGCCATAGCCGCCGTATCCGCCATAGTAGCCTGGATAGTAGCCCATGCCCTGCGTACGGTTGTTATAGTAGCGAGTATCGATAGCGGTCTGCATGGAGTAGAAGAGCGATGCCGTAAAGAAGTTCGGACGCTTGCCACCAAACCAAGGATCAGAGAATTGTAAGCTAAACGAGTGATAGTAGCGACCATTACTCATCGCATTGAAGGAGAGTGTCTGTCCATCGCCCTGCGGTATGAGACCACGGTACGCCTTCGGGTGGAAGAGGTTGTAGATAGAGAAGTTGGTAAAGTTAATACCAGCACGTCCGATGATACCCGCCTGAGACCAACCGAAGGAGAGCTCAAACTTGTCATTATTTCTGCGTTGCAACGAGTACTCTATATCTACGGTACCCTCTTGCGGATTGGGGATTGGCGTGGGAAAGCTCTTTTCTGGATCAAAGTGTCCGAGCTGGTTGAGCGTCATCCAGGAGTTCATCATATCCTCCTTGCTAAAGAGCTTACCAGGCTTCGTAAAGAGTTCACGACGCACCACCTCCTCGTAGATGTCATGATTACCACGTATGATCACCTTATCGATGGTAGCTTGCGGCCCCTCGACAATGCGTAGATCAAGCGATACGGAGTCGCCCTCGACATAGGTCTCTACGGGATCTATGCCTGAGAAGATATATCCATTGTTGTAATAGAGGTTGGCGACAGCATCGTCCTCGACATAGAGACGCTTCGTAAGACGATCCTGATCATACACATCCCCATGCTGCATACCGAGCATAGCCTCTAGGAGCGGTGTGGGGAACTTCGTATTGCCCACGAAGTTGATATCCTTGATGTAGTAGCGGTGTCCCTCAGAGAGGTTGATAAAGATGTCGATCTGCTTATCGTTTTTTGGATTGCGAGCGATAGAGTCTGACAAGATCTCTGCATCACGGTAGCCTGCTTTGTGATAAGCCTCTAGGATGTTGTGCAGATCCTCACGATAGACATCTTGGATGAATTTCTTGCTCTGAAAGAGCTCTAGGAAGGAGTTCCACAGATTGCCACGATTGAGTCGAAAGGTCTCATTCGTCTTCTTCATCGCCTTACGTAGATCCGTATCAGAGAGAGCCTTATTGCCAGAGAAGTAGATGTTAGCGATCTTCGTCTTGTACTTCTTATCGACCGTGATGCCAAGCTTGACATACCCTTCACGAGATAGGTCTGGCTGCTGATCGAAGGTGACCTCCATCTCACTATACCCCTTCTCGTTGTAGTACTTCTGTATCAGCTGCTCCGTACGATCTAGCACGTTGGGCGAGAGCTGCATGCTCTCTCGTAGACCGGTCTTAGTCTGCAGGTCTTCCTGCTCCGACTTTTTGATATTATGGAAGGTAACCGACGCAATACGAGGATGCTGCTCTAGCTGCACCTCTAGCCACACCTGGTCTCCCACATACTTAGTCACAAGTATGCGTGCATTAGCAAAGGTTCCATTGCGTGTGAACTGCTGCACCACAGCCGTTGTAGCAGCTCCTGGTATCTCTATGCGCTCTCCTACCTTAAGGCCAGTATAGCCTAGCAAGACCTCCTGATCATATCCCTGTGCACCCGTTATGGTCACACCCGCGATGGTCTTGGTGACGGGACGGGCGTAGTCGATCTGAGGCGCATAGATCGTATCGGCAGGAGTTGTAGCAACTTGTGCGCTCACTGTGGTGACTGCGAGGAGCGCTATAAGTGCGAAGAGTATGTTGTGGTATCGTTGCATTATCATCATTAAGAGATCAGATGGGTCTGTGATATATGGGTCTTTGTTTTTACTGTAGCACTCTGCCAAAGCGTCTCTGGCGTGATGCGTAGTCTGCCAGTGCCTTGTCGAGCTCTACCTCATCAAAGTCAGGCCATAATGTATCTGTAAAGTAAAGCTCTGTGTAAGCAGATTGTAATAAAAGGAAGTTCGAGAGTCTCTGCTCTCCACCTGTACGAATGAGCAGGTCAGGCATCGGCATGCCACTGGTGTATAGGTAGTCATTGATCAGCTCGGGACGAGCTAGATCGTCGCTACTGAGTCGTCCAGACTGCACATCCGCAACGATATGTCGTATCGCATGACTAACCTCTGTGTAGGAGGAGTAGCTGAGCGCAACGCATAGCGTGATCCGCTGACCACCCTTCGTCTGCTCTATAGACTCTCTAAGCTGCGCAGCTGTCTGAGCGGGTAACAGATCTATATTTCCAATAGCTTGTAGCCTCACTCCCTCCTTGACGAAGCGTGTCGTGTACTCGTGGAGTCCCTCTGCGAGGAGCTGCATGATATAGTTTACCTCGGCCTCAGGGCGACTCCAATTCTCTGTACTGAAGGCGTAAACTGTCAGATATGGGATACCTCGGTCTGCTACGGCAGAGATAGTTCGCTCTAGCACATCGGTGCCTTGCTTGTGTCCGTAACTGCGAGACAAGTCTCTGCGCTGAGCCCAGCGACCATTACCATCCATAATGATGGCTATATGCTGCGGTGTCTGTTGTTTTATCATTTTGGTGTCTGCCAGTTAGGGTAGCTATCCGATCCATGACAGGGTTCGCTACGTTTGCCAAATTCATAGGTGATACTCACGATCAAGCCTATCGTAGCATCGCCACCCTTGATCCAGTCCACTGGCATCCCGTAGGGATTGTCGAGCCAACTCGTCTGCTCCGTGGGGGTGTCCAAGTGAGAACTAAGATAATAGATCCCCTGCAGTGCGGCGATCAAGTTAAGCCTATTGCGAAGCTTGTACTTGATGCCTGTCTTGATGCCAGCTCCTGGCAGGAAAGCCATCTTATGAGCGGCAAGGGTCGTGCCGACACTGAGACCAGCACCTATATAAGGTACCAGAGAGCGTGTCTGCAGATAGCGAAACTTGTCACTATAGTGAGCAAAGTTGTACTCCACCCAGCCATTCAGCGCTAACAGATGAGAGGCTCCATGGGTAGCTTGATCAGCCTCCCTAGCCTGCGGATAGTCCGTCTGTGCATAGCGACAGTCGAAGGGAAGGAAGCTGTAGCCGAGTTCACCTGAAAAGGCCAGTCGAAAGTTGTGATTGTAGCGAAAGACCACTCCACCCATCCCCCCTATCGGCACGAAAGGAATACGTCTATTAGCGTCTCCTAGATAGGACGTAGCTCCTACGTATCCTCCCATCTCATAGCGATACTCCTGCGCAGTGAGTGAAACCGCACAAAGCATCAACGTGATGAGTAGTGGCTGACGAAAGGTTAGCTGCATAGATCAATTGGGAGAGCCTCGATAGCGTGCTACGTAATATTACTGAAAGCGTATCGGCTGTCCGATCCAAAGCGTAGGCGTACCGTCTTTGATGCCTCCGAAGAGGTAAATGCGTCCATCATCACCACGATAAAGTGCTAGGCCTTGCTGATGCTGCTGCCCCTTCTCATAGTAGAGCGATGGAAGTATAGACTCTTCCGTCAGCTGCTGCCACATGGCGCCGTAGTTGAGAGATACGTAGGCACGCATAGCTGGTTGCTCCGCTTGCTTAGGACGAGCCGCAGGCTTGACAAGTAGTATGGTTTGGTCTTGTGGCTCGTAGATCATTGCTCCAGGCAGGTTGCTCGGCCAGATCTTGCTCACGACACCAGCATCGTGCGGTGTGAGCCAGTCGAGTCCATTGGAGGTGCTGTAAACAAGAGCCGTCGTATCAGCGACAGAGCCTCCGACTAGGAGTGCTACTGGATGATGCTCTACGATAAACGAGAGACGTGCATTTTGCTCCAGAGGGAAAGCCTCTGGGACTCGTATGCCTCCCCCACTATTGAAGTGTACCCCATCAGCAGACTTCACAGCTACGAGGAGCTTATTCTCCCCTCTATGGTATAGATTGCCCAAGAGATAGGATGCTCTACCTGGCAAAGCATTACTCTGCCCCCAGTCTCCTCCATTCGCATGGTCGTAGTAAGCGTACTGACCACTTTCTTGTAGGCAGAGGATCGCATCTCTACCCCCCTGCTCCACGATGTCTATGATGGGAGAGTCGAGCGTCTTAGGTATCGTAACCTCTTGCCATAGCTCAGGCTCCTTGTGAGAGGCACGCCATAGATGACTCTCGCTGGTAGTACGTGTGAAGTAGTAGTAAGCCTCACCATTGTCCACGAGACGGCTCAGCACGATGTCCTCACTCGTAGCAGAGGCTGGCGCTGGGTGTGCAGACTTTGTCCAAGTATGGGTGTAGGGATCACGATCGTAGATGTTGATCTTGAGCTGATACTCCTTCGTCAAGGCTTCGTTCTTACGATGCTGTACGACGATGCGCACCCCCTCAGCATGATTGGACATATTGACCGTATCTAGACCTGACTTAGAGGATTGCTCGACACCTCCTATGTACACCTTAGGGAGTGCATCGGGCGAAGCTACAATCTGCAGCTTGACCGTTCCTATTTTGGTACCCTTAGGTAGCGGACGAGCATTGTATATCAGTCCTTTGCGATGATCTATAGAGAAGAGTGTCTTCTCCAGCTCAGGGACAGACTTGTCACTCATCTTGAGCTCTGAGATAAGTACGCTCTCTATCTGAACATCCTCGACAATCGACTTGCGCTGGCAACTAGGCAAGCTGATCAGCGGTAGCAGAGCTACAGCGAGGAGTAGGTATCTATGGAGCGATTGTATAGTGCGAATCATATAGAATTGTTGATATGAAGACAAAGATACTACTTCCCACGAAAATAGAGGTTAGACTTTAGAAGTCGTAGATTCAACTATCAAATGCAACTGAATTGGTTTCGTCGAGCTTTTGATAAA
>UQDF01000025.1 GCA_900539765.1 uncultured Porphyromonas sp.
GTACCATCTCAGTAACACCTTCCCAACTGTGTACTTTTTTCAGGAAGAGGACAAATATCCACGTGGGGAAAAAAAATTCCCCACGTAGGGGCGAAACAAAACTTCGGAGGAATCGGATGAAACTTCGGAGGAAATGTTTCTCGCCTACGTGGGGAATAAAAAATATCCACGTGGGGATTTGAATTTTCCCACGTGGAGATTAGAAGTTAGAGGTCGTTCCTTGAAAAGGTTCTGTGGGTTCCTGAAAATGGTTGACTTATTTTTTGCTGAAACTGAGGTCGGGATCAACCCACTGGATACTGGAGGGTGTGCATTTGTATATTTAGAAGAAATCGTGTAACTTGCGGACGTAATCTCTATAAGCAACTCTACGGGTGCAGTTCAGTACAATGATTTGCTTTGTGACATCACTCCCCTGCACTAGGTACGGACAACCAATAAATAATGCGCTGAGAATCCACAAACTATAACCTAACCACGATAATTATGAGACGTATCACCAACCTAATCACAGCTACTCTAGTTGTCCTCATCTCTAGCCTCTGGGGCCTATCAGCTCAAGAGACCCCGCCCACCCCAAAGACGCATCCGACCATCCCCACCATACAGGCGGGAGCCAAATGGATGGTATACAAAGTCGTCTTCGGTATATACTGTCAGACTAGTGAAAAGCCTGAACATTGGAACTACTGGAATTCTAGTACAGAACAATACGCTCTGACGAAGCTAGAGACAATAGATGGTAAGAGCTACTTTGTCTTAGGAGATGAGACAGACTACGGCTACGCCTACACCTACCTGAGAGAAGATCTACCTAGCGGGAAGATCTATGCACGACACAAGAGTGGCGTCAAAGGAGGGGCGAAAGGTGAAGTCCCTGAGTATGTGCTGTGGGACTATAACCTCAAGGTAGGAGATCAAGTTACTCTTCACGACATAGATGGGTCGACAGCTCAGCGTGAGTCTACGCAAAGTCGCTATACACTAGTCGTCTCAGCTATTGAGACAAGACACCTGTATGATGCTGATCGCTTAGTCTATGTTATGAAGGATATGACGGGCATCCCGCTACCTGCTAATGAAATTTACTGGATAGAGGGCATCGGCTACTCCTTTGGCTTTTTATTTACGGGTATTAGGACTGAAGAGAGTACTGGTGGCTATGGCTACGAGACACGCATACCCCTATGCTATACAGCACCCAATGGTGATGTGTACCGCTTCCACCACTCAGGCATCTGTGAGGCTATCAATGGCTTTACTGGCAATAAGACGATTGAAGCGTCTAAGACTACACCTCTGGATCTGCAAATCTCTCGAAATCAGCTAGGACTGACCATACGTGTAGCTGACGATAAGCATCACGATCTGACCATTTACCGTGCTGATGGTACGAAGCTCGTGGAGGCAACGACCTTCATCGAGAGCTATGATTTAGCCCTGCCAATGGCCTCTGGGGAGAAGATTCTCGTCGTAGTTGATGATGAGACTATTCCTTACGTCTTATGAGACTATTGACTTTTGCAAGAGGCTCTTTTTACAAACCAAACGAGGGAGTACCACCACTGCTGGTGATACTCCCTCGCTGGTGAAGGTGTGTGGCCCTAGTGTTTAGCTCTAGTGTTTAGCTTTCGGCTTGATGCGGTAGAGCGACCACTAGGGGGGGGGGGTAGTGACTACTTCTTAGAGTAGTCGTAGAAGCCCTTGCCACTCTTGCGGCCGAGCTGTCCGGCACGAACCATCTTGCGGAGCAAGGGGTGTGGACGATACTTGGGATCGGCGTACTCATTGTTGAGCACCTCCATAATAGCTAGGCAGACGTCTAGACCGATGAAGTCGCCCAGTGCGAGTGGTCCCATGGGGTGATTAGCACCGAGCTGCATAGCGGTATCGATCTCCTCGACGGTAGCTACGCCATCAGCATACTCACCGATAGCCTCGTTGATCATCGGGATGAGGATACGATTGACTACAAAGCCAGGAGCCTCGCTCACTCTGACGGCTGTCTTGCCGAGCTTCTCACAGAGCGTGAGGGTAGCCTCGAGGGTCTCCTCAGAGGTGCACTGACCACTGATGACCTCGACGAGCTTCATGACAGGTACGGGGTTGAAGAAGTGCATACCGATGACCTGCTCAGGACGCTTGGTGACGCTGGCTAGCTCGGTGATGCTGAGCGAAGAGGTGTTTGTAGCAAAGATTGCTGAGGGCTGTACGAGACCATCGATCTCACGAAGGATCTCCTTCTTGACCTCCATCTCCTCAGAGATAGCCTCGATGACTAGATCAGCCTGAGCGATGTCAGCGTAGTCAGTCGTGACGGTGATACGGCCGATGATCTGCTCAGCGTCCTCGGCGGTCATCTTGCCCTTCTCGACGAGACGGTTGAGCCCTTTGTTCATACGTTGCATAGCACGGTCTAGCGACTCGTTGCTACGTCCTTTCATCGTGACGGCGAGACCCTTCTGCGCCATCGTCTGCACGATGCCTGCACCCATGGTGCCATTGCCTAATACGACTATTTTCATAGAGTTATTGGTTTGAAATAGAGCGTGCCACAGGAGTGCGACACGCTCTAGTAAGTTTTAGAATTGTGGTTTGCGCTTCTCTAGGAAAGCGGACATACCCTCGCGCTGCTCGGGATGTGCGAAGGCGTTGCTAAAGAGATCGTTCTCGATAGCGATGCCTGTATCGATATCACTCTGCAGCCCCCTATTGATAGCTCGCTTAGAGATCGCTACGGCGTGTGGCGACTTGCTCGCTATCTCCTCAGCCAGCTCGGTCACGGTGGGCATGAGTGCGTCAGGCTCTACGACACGATTGACCAGCCCTAGAGCGAGTGCCTCGTCTGCCTTGATGACACGTGCGGTGTAGATGAGCTCCTTGGCGGCGCCTGCCCCGATGAGACGGGGGAGACGCTGTGTGCCACTGAAGCCTGGGGGGATGCCTAGACCGACTTCGGGCTGACCAAACTTAGCCTTGTCACTGGCGATGCGTAGGTCGCACGCTAGGGATAGCTCGCAGCCACCACCGAGTGCAAAGCCGTTGACGGCTGCTATGACGGGGCAGTAGAGTAGCTCTACCTTGCGAAAGACACGAGCGCCACGCTCACCGAAGGCGAGTGCCTCCTGGGGCGTTAGCTCTGCCATCTCGGCTATGTCAGCCCCCGCAACGAAGGAGCGTCCGGCTCCTGTGATGACGAGGACGCGCACGGTGCGCTCCTGAGCGATCTGATCGATGACGATCTCTAGCTCACTGAGTACTTGCGTAGAGAGTGCGTTGAGTGCTTCGGGGCGATCGATCGTTAGGGTGCCGATCTGCCCATTGGCACTGACACTATAATGTATGGTCTGGAAGTCTGTCATGGCTGTGTGGAGTATTTACTTCTTATTAGCTTGAAGCGCCTTGAGACGCTCCGTGAGGACGGGCAGGACCTTGTGTAGGTCGCCTACGATACCGAGGTCGGCTACCTGGAAGATGGGAGCAAACTTGTCCTTATTGATAGCAATGATATACTCCGACTCCTCCATACCAGCGAGGTGCTGGATAGCTCCTGAGATACCGCATGCGAAGTAGATGTCAGGACGTACGGTCTTACCAGTCTGTCCGACCTGTCTCTCATGACCGATGACGCCTGCATCGACCATAGCACGTGAGGAAGATACCTCAGCCTTCATAGTCTGTGCTAGAGCCTTGAGCTTGTCAAAGCCACCGTCGGTACCTACACCACGTCCGCCAGATACGAGTACGCTAGCCTCGGTGATGTCGACCATGTTCTTGGTCTCGTGCTTCTTGCTGACGAGGCGTACCTTAAAGCGACGCTCGTCAAAGGGTACCTTGACCTCCTCGACCTCGCCAGTGCGTGTCTTATCGTCAGCCTTGCGACGCATCACGCCTGGGCGTACGGTAGACATCTGAGGCCTATTCTGATCGCAGACGATGGTCGCCATAAGGTTACCACCGAAGGCGGGACGAGTCATCATGAGGTTGCGATCCTCACCGATCTCAAGTGACGTACAGTCTGCCGTGAGACCTGTGCGTAGACGTGCCGAGAGACGTGGCGCTAGGTCACGCCCGATGGTGGTAGCACCAAAGAGGACGATCTCAGGCTTGTAGACGGTGATGAGGTGATAGACAGCCTGTGCGTACTGCTCGGTGAGATAATCTTTGAGATTGGGATCATCGACGAGTAGTACACGATCAGCACCTGCATGGATGAGCTGGTCGGCTAGTCCCTTGACCTGATAGCCACATAGGATGGCGGTGACCTGCTCATTGATCTGATCGGCTAGCTCACGTGCCTTGCCGATGAGCTCAAAGGCTACATTCTGGATGACGCCCTCGCGTTGCTCAGCGAAGACTAGAATTCCTTTATACTGTGTCTTATCCATATCAGATGATGAATTTCTCTTTAAGTTTCTCGATAATCAAATCAGCAGCCTCCTCAGATGTCAGATCCTCGTGGAGTGTACCCATAGCCTTGGCACCCTTGGTAAAGGACTTCTTGACACGCGTGGGAGAGCCCTTGAGTCCTAGACGCTCCTCCTCGACGGGGAAGCTGTCTGCCGTCAGCGTAGTGATCTCCTTGTCGAAGGCGGTCATGATGCTGCTGACGTTCATATAGCGAGGCTCGTAAGCAGATGCTAGGAAGGTGAGCATACAGGGAGTCTCGACCTCTAGGGTCTCGTGTCCCTCCTCGACGTTGCGCATGACGGTCAGGGTCTTCTTGCCATCATAGTCTACATGCTCTACGTAGGTGATCTGAGGCAGGTCTAGCTGCTCAGCGATCTGAGGACCTACCTGTGCTGTATCACCATCGATAGCCTGACGACCTGCTAGGATGATATCGTAGTCAAGCGTCTTGAGTGCATGAGAGATGGTATAGCTGGTAGCGAGGGTATCGGCACCTCCGAAGCGACGATCTGAAATGAGGTAGCCCTTGTCACAACCCATAGCAAAAGCCTCACGGATGATAGCTGTAGCCTGGGGCGGACCCATGGTGATCACGCTCACCTCAGCGCCATACTGATCCTTGAGAAGCAGAGCCTGCTCGAGTGCCCCCTTATCGTCGGGGTTCATAATGCTGGGTACGCCATCACGGATCAGAGTGCCCTTGACGGGGTCGAGCTTGATCTCAGTGGTATCGGGTACCTGCTTGATACATACTATAATCTTCATATGTCTAATAAGTGTCCTAAGGGGTCAATTACTTGAGTAGGTGCGCTGCGATAACCATACGCTGTACCTCGCTGGTACCCTCGTAGATCTCGGTAATCTTAGCATCACGCATCATACGCTCTACAGGATACTCACGGGTGTAGCCGTAGCCACCGTGGAACTGTACAGCCTTTGTCGTCATATCCATGGCGGTCTCAGCGCAGAAGAGCTTAGCTTCAGCTGCCTCTAGGTTGTAAGAGAGACCATTGTCCTTGCACCACGCAGCACGACGTACGAGCAGGCTAGCGCAGTCAATACGTGTCTGCAGATCTGCTAGCTGGAACTGTGTGTTCTGGAACTTAGCGATGCTGCGACCAAACTGCTTGCGCTCCTTGGTATACTTGACAGTCTCATCCATAGCGCCACGAGCGATACCGAGTGCCTGAGCAGCGATACCGATACGTCCACCATCGAGCGTGTGCATAGCTACCTTAAAGCCACCGCCTACCTTACCTAGGAGACGATCCTTGGGGATGCGACAGTTCTCCATAATCAGCTCGCACGTAGCAGAGCCACGGATACCGAGCTTGAGCTCATGCTTACCTACAGAAAAACCGGGGTCGTCCTTCTCAACGATAAAAGCGGAGATGCCCTTGTTGCCCTTGCTCTTGTCCGTCATGGCAAAGATGATATAGACGTGAGCGTACTCAGCATTGGTAATAAAGATCTTATTACCATTGAGTATGTAGCACTCCTCCTCCTCGACAGCAAAGGTCTGCTGTGCGGAAGCGTCTGTACCAGCATTGGGCTCCGTGAGACCAAATGCACCGATCCACTCACCTGAAGCTAGCTTAGGGAGGTAGTGCTGCTTCTGCTCCTCCGTACCAAAGCTCATAATAGGATCGCAGCAGAGTGATGTGTGAGCAGAGACGACAACGCCTGTGGTAGCACAGACACGGCTGAGCTCCTCGACAGCCATCGTGTAGATCTGTACGGTAGAGCCTGCGCCTCCGTACTCCTTGGGAATGGGGATACCCATGATGCCCAGCTTGCTCATCTTCTGAACAGTCTCAATGGGGAAGCGCTCCTGCTCATCGATCTCTGCAGCGAGAGGCTTGACCTCTTTCTCTGCAAACTCTCTGATCATCTGCAAGAATAGCTCCTCTTGTGGGGTCTTACTAAAGTCCATAGTTTGAAATATGATTGTCTATAATAGTGTGTTGTTGCTTGACAAGGCCTGTCGCCCGAAGGCGGCAGGCTCTAAGGGTAGTGTCGTAAGACTACTGACGCATGGGCTTGACATCGTCCACGTAGTGTAGCGTAGCCTCTGTGGCTGCCTCTATCTCCTCACGTGTGACGCCGTCACGGATCTCTGTGACGTAGAGTCCCTGACCCTTGCGTACCTCGATGACGCATAGCTCGGTGATGATGAGGTCTACCTGACCAGCTGCTGTGAGTGGCAGAGTACACTTCTTGAGGATCTTAGCCTTACCCTTTGCGGTGTGGGTCATAGCAAGGATCACCTTGCGTGTACCTACGAGCAGATCCATAGCACCACCCATACCGGGGGCGAGCTTGCCAGGGATAATCCAGTTAGCTAGGTCACCAGCCTCATCGACCTGTAGTGCGCCGAGGATGCTTACATCCACGTGCCCTCCACGGATGATACCGAAGGAGGTAGCACTGTCGAAGGTGGCAGCCTCTGGCACAGCGGTGATAGCACCACCACCAGCATTGATCCAAAGGGGATCCTCCTGGCCAGCGGCAGGAGCACCACCCATACCGATCATACCATTCTCAGACTGTAGCATCACATGCACGTCTGGCTTGAGATAGTTGGGTACCATCGTGGGTAGACCGATGCCGAGATTGACGACATCGCCATCCTTTAGTTCTAGGGCTACGCGCTTGGCGATAACCTCTCTGACTTGATTCTTGTCTAGTTCCATATCGTATTATACCTTGATTTATATTACTTCTTAGTTTGTGGAGCCAAGGGGGGGTGGTTACTTACCCGCAGCCTCTTTGCGACGCACGATCTCCTGACAGATGAACGAAGCCACATCGTCGGCAAAGGTGTTGGCCCCAAAGCCAGCGTCAAAGCCTAGCTCCTTGGCCAGCTCGTGCGAGATACGTGGACCGCCACAGATGACGATCATCTTGTCGCGTAGCCCCTCAGCCTCGATAAGCTCGATGAACTCGGTCATGTTCTTGATGTGTACATCCTTCTGCGTGACCGTCTGAGAGATGAGCAAGGCGTCGGCATGCATCTCGATACCCTTGGCGATGAGCTCCTCGTTGGGCACCTGACTACCGAGGTTGTAAGCGTCGATCATATCATAGCGCTCTAGGCCGTAGTGACCTGCGAAGCCCTTCATATTCATGATCGCATCGATACCCACCGTGTGCGCATCGGTTCCTGTGCTAGCTCCTAGCACCACCAGCTTGCGTCCGATGTGTGTGCGGATGTACTCGTCGGTCTCCTCCATGCTCCAGGTGGTCGACTCGACCTTGGGCACGTAAATATTGGAGTAGTCAACCGTATGGGTGCAACTACCATAACAATTGAAGAAGGTAAAGCCCTTGGTCAGCTCCTCTGAGAAGACAACCATCGGGTTTTGTAGTCCCATCTCCTTAAGTAGGAGCTTAGCAGCCTCCTCGGCCTCAGCCCCTTTAGGTACAGGTAGCGTGAAGCTCAGCTGTACCTTACCATCATTCATGGTGTCGCCGTAAGGCTTTACTTGCGAAAGGTCGAGGGTACGGTCAAAGTCCTTCGACTCCATTGAATATAGTCCTCCACTCATAGCTTGCCTTGTATCTTACGGTTCTTCATTAGTTCCAGTGTTGGGTTGTAGTAGCGCTCGCTCTTTGGCTTGACGCCGTCCAACCCACGACCTCCATCGAGAGGACGCTTGATATCTGCAAAGATACCCTTAGAGAGTGCGGTAAAGAGTCCCTCGCCCTTGATCTCCTCGAGGAGGTCTAGCGTCTTGTCTAGCACCTCACGAGCACGGCTCTGGATGATACCACCCTCCTTGAACTCAACCTCGTCACCGATGGAGCGCATATTGTTGAAGATGTAGCGCGCATTCTCGATCGAGAGGAAGCGGTCGCTCATAAAAGGCGTGTGGATAGCCTCTGTCGGCATACCGAGGAGCTGTAGTCCCTGATGCGTCCAGATACCTATTATATTAAAGAGTGCATCCTGTATGTGACCACGGAAGATGTTTCCGGTCATAAACTTCGTAGGAGGCATATACTTGAGTGGAGCCTTGGGGAAGATCTCGCGCGTCATCTGAGCCTGTGCCAGCTCGTAGAGGAATCCGTTTTCGGTCATCGGATCCATCTCGAAGGCGTGTCCTAGACCCATCTGCTCCTCAGGGAGGGCAGCCTGTAGGGCAAACTGCTCATTGATGAAGTCAGACGCAAGGACCGTGTGCGCCTGCTCGATAGCGTCAGCCGTCGTGAGGTAGTTGTCCTCACCCGTATTGATGATGACGCCCGCAAAGCCATTGATCACACGACTCGTGTACTGGTCGATGATCGTGCGCTGCATATTGATGTCGCGGAAGAGAATACCGTAGAGGGCATCGTTGAGCATGACGTCTAGTCCCTCGAAGGCGCCCATGATAGCGATCTCTGGCATACAGAGCCCCGAGCAGTAGTTACAGAGACGTACATACTTGCCACGCTCCTCGCCTACCTCGTCCAGCGCCTTGCGCATGATGCGGAAGTTCTCCTGTGTCGCATAGGTACCACCGAAGCCCTCAGTCGTAGCGCCGTAAGGTACGTAATCGATCAAGCTCTGTCCCGTAGTACGGATCACAGCGATAATGTCCGCGCCCTGTCGTGCAGCAGCCTGCGCCTGGATCACGTCCTCGTAGATGTTACCCGTAGCGACGATCACATAGAGGTAAGGCTTAGGTCCCTCCCCGATCGTGTTGAGGTAGTTCTCACGGCGCTCTCTATGCTCGACGATGCGCTGCATACCCTTGAGGATGTAAGGCTCTAGCACGTCGGCTATCTCCTCAGGCGTGCGCGCCGGATAGTGCGTTAAGTTGATCTCGTCACGAGCCACACCCTCAGCGATCTGCTGTGGATCCATACCCGTAGCCAGCATTGCGTTGGCAAGGTAAAAGAAGACTCCGTCTGAGAGAGCCTCCTGCTCCTTGAGATGTGTCACGACGACGTTAGGCAGAGGCACATCGTGCTCGTCTACTCCGTCAATCCCGACGAAGCGACAGAGCGTGCGCTCGACCGTCACAGTCGTATAGCGGTCAACAAAGCTCTGCACATCCTCGGCGATAGCGCCGGCGGCGTTGCGTGCTTTGTCCACTTTGGCAAAGTCTATACCTACTTTACTTGTCTTCATTCTTTGTTGCTAAGTTCTTTTCGCATAAATCTAATAGCTCCCTGTCCATGCCTAGTATCTCTGCAATGCGCAGAGCCTCGTGAGGCGCATCGGTCTGGGTATCCTCTATGAGAGAGTAGTCGATACAACGATTGAGCTGGTTGATCTCGAGTGGCTTGCGTAGACGCTCCTCCACGAAGCCGCGTACTCTCCATCTGTGGCATCGCCCCAAGATGCCACTGTAATGTGTCGTGATGATAGCTCGTACAGTATACTGAGCGAAGAGCTGTACGAGGGCACTCACCAGAGCGTGTCCCTCCTCGGGATTGGTCGTGCGTGCGGGCTCATCAATGAGTGCTAAGACCTGCTTACCCTCCTTGACCGACTCGATAATTCGGTTCAGGCGTAGCATCTCAGCACCATAGGAAGAGAGTCCCGACTTGATGTCTTGATCGTCTCCGATAGAGAAGATCACCTCATCGACTGGTACCAGCTGAGCTTGTCGTGCCGTCACGTAGCAGCCAAACTGCATCAGGCACTGCGCTAGTCCTATCGAAGCGAGCAGGACGCTCTTGCCCGCCATATTAGCTCCTGTGATGAGTGTAGGCTGATCCGTGTAGGAGATCGTCACTGGCTGGAATCTGTCCTGTCTCTCAGCTAGGTGGTGAGCTACCTCTGGGTGTATTAGGTCTGTCAGAGTGCTCTCGCCAGAGCGTATAGGCTTAGGACGACAGCAGCCATGTGCCAAAGCCCACTGAGCGATAGCGTGAAGCTTGTCAATCTGTGCCAAAGCCTCTAGCGCCTCCTCTATCTGATCAGCATAAGGGTGTAAAGCTTCGGTGAGTCGCTTCCGTACGCGATCCTCTTCGATAGCGCATTGGACCGCTAGCTCGTCTCGCTCGGTCTCCTCGGAGGTGCGCTCCATCTGCTTACGTAGCGAGCGCAGCACAGTACTGTAGCTATCGCTAATGTAGAAGCTCGGTAGTCGCTCCCCGTCGATGTCCAGTATATCCACGACCTCAGTGAGTGTGTGGCACTGTAGGATCTCCAGATGATACTGCTCGGCAAGGCGACGCACCTTCTCCTCGATGAGTGCGAGTCGCTTGATCTCAAAGAGGTCGATGTCGCTACAGATGACCTGCGGCTGTCTGATCGTCTCGATAGAGCCCGATACATTCATCAGGTCGCAGAGATGTATTGCTATCTCTAGCATACCCTTCTGTTGCTCAGGGTCAGAGAGATAGTCTATGTAGCGAGCCACCTCATCTAGTCGCTGCTCGATAGTCTCCACCTCACTACTCCAGGGTGTAGCCAGCATAGCCATACGTCCTGGAGAAGAGTTGAAGTGCATCTCCTCCACGACATAGCGCAGTCCGCTTATTTGGTCTATACAACTACGTAAGTCTCTCATAGCCTTCTAACATCATATACAGGTACCCCAAGAGTCTCGGATAGACGCTCACACATGCGCTCACTATCTAGCCGATAGCCTGAGGGGGCTAGCGGGTTGAAGGTGACCGCCATGAGCTTACTACTATATAGAGTCTTTATCTCCCTGCCAGTAGCTAGATAACTCTGTACAGCTTGTCCCGATGCAAAGATACGAGTAAAGTCTTTGACCACAAGCTGTCGGTGTCGCTTGATGAGCCTCAACTGATTCAATAGTTTGTCGCTGACCACGCCTGGCACATAGAGCATATCGCCCTCAGCCAGCCAAGTGGTGTCACGCCACATATCGGGGGTAAGCGCCGAGGCAAAGCCTGGATCTACGATAGCCCCCTCAGTTGTTATGAGACGAACGCCCTTGTCCACCTCAGCGAGTTGCTCAGCGAGCGCTCTGTCTGCCAGCTGTGACAGACGGATCAGACGCATCAACTCACGCATACGCTTGATCAGCTGCTCAGGCTGAGCCGAGTAAGCACTACCCGTGGCGAGTACCATACCCTCAGCTACCGAGGGAGAGGCTAGCGAGAGCCGTGAGAGCGCTCCATCGATGAGTGTCAGATCAACCCCTTCCTGACTCATTCTGGCGACTACACGACGCAGACCTCCCGTCGAGGGGGGACCTGCGATGAGCGTCTTGCCGATGCCTCGTGCTCGTGCATAGATAAGTCGCCCGATCGAGGAGGAGTAGATGCGATCGATGTCAAATATCTCGGCGGGTAGGAGCTTCTTGCGAAAGAAGTTTTCCGCCGTCACAAAGCGCATCCCGTTGTGCAGGGTTATCTCAGGCTTGTCCGTCTGTGTCACTTGATCACGTAGCTCTCCATCGATACCGATCGACGTCAGCGCCAGCTGCAGCTCTGGGTGACGCTCTCGTAGCGCACCGAGTATGTAGTTCAGACTTTCCGTCTTACCCACATTCTTGGCGGTCCCTACGATAGCGAGACTTTTGAGTTGAGCTATGTTTGCGATGAATGGCATCAGTCGGTAGTTTTATCTAATAGGAGAGCTACGTAATCAAAGGCGTGAAGAGCTTATCCCTTGTGAGCTTCGCGCCACTTACGGCTACGCTCCTTGCGGTCTAGATGCTCAGGAGCCATCGAGAGCTGATCGCCCGTGAGTAGTCCGTAGACACCCTCATGACGAGCCTTCTTGCAGTCAGGACACTGGCAGGGCTCCTCCTTGTAGTCGCTAGGCTCTGTGTAGGTCGTGACGACTCCCTCATAGTTGCGTAGCACCACACGGTGAGGCGACTGAGAGATCACATAGGTAGGCATGACCGGGATCTTGCCACCACCACCTGGAGCATCTACGACGAAGGTAGGCACAGCATAGCCCGACGTATGTCCACGTAGTGCCTCGATGATCTCGATACCCTTGGAGACAGGCGTGCGGAAGTGTGAGATACCCTGCGAGAGGTCACATACATATATATAGTATGGACGTACGCGCATCTTGACCAACTCATGGACGAGGTGCTTCATGATCGAGGGGCAGTCGTTGATACCACGTAGTAGCACCGACTGATTACCTAGAGGTATACCAGCATTAGCCATACGCTCGCACGCCTCACGGCTCTCGCGAGTCACCTCGTTGGGGTGGTTAAAGTGCGTATTGAGCCATATCGGGTGATACTTGCTCAGCATCTGTACTAACTCAGGCGTGATACGCTGAGGACATACGACAGGTGTGCGGGATCCGATACGGATGATCTCTACGTGAGGGATGGCACGCAGACGCTGTATGATATACTCCAGCATCTCGTCGCCGACCATGAGTGCGTCACCTCCTGAGAGGAGCACGTCACGTACCTCAGGTGTCTGCTCGATATACTCGATACACCTCTCGATGCGCTCCTTAGGAGAGGCTGCGTCCTTCTGTCCAGCAAAGCGACGACGCGTGCAGTGACGACAATACATAGAGCACATGTCGGTAATTAGGAAGAGCACACGATCAGGATAGCGGTGTGTCAGTCCTGGTACGGGTGAGTCCTCATCCTCGCTCAGCGGGTCTAGCTGATCCTCTGGGCTCACGTGTAGCTCATTGATCGTAGGGATCGACTGCTTACGTACAGGATCGTTAGGGTCATTGGGGTCAATCAAGCTTAGGTAGTAAGGCGTGATAGCCATGCGGATCGTCTTGAGCGACTCACGTACACCCTCCTCCTCTTCGGGAGTTAGCTTGATATACTTTTTAAGCTGGTCAAGTGTCTCGATACGGTTACGTACCTGCCAGTGCCAATCATTCCAATCAGCGTCAGAGACTTCGGGAAAGAACTCCTTTCTTCTGCTTTCGTTCATTGTGTGTGTGATTGATAGGGGATTGAATTTCGATATGTAAAGAGTAAGAGACTAGAGCGTCTTGGGTACGCTCTAATCTCTTATCCACTTACTTAAGCATATAGCTCAGTGAAGATCTTACGCAGAGCCTCGCTCTCACGGAGCTCCTGTAGTGTGATCTCTGCGTGACCCTTGGTGTAACCGTTACCGACGATCATCGTCACGTCCTTGCCGACACCCTCTGCGCCTAGAGCAGCCTTGGTAAAGCTCGTAGCCATGGAGAAGAAGTAGACGACACCATCATCCTTCGTACAGAGGATACTGGTCATCTCCGTATCGGTGATATTGACATTGTTGATCGTGACATCACACATCTTACCGTCAGTAAGCTTCTCGATCTCCTCCATGACAGGTACAGGCTGTGTAGCGTTGCCTGAGAAGACATAGTCGCAGAATCCGAGCGCCTTCAGACGATCTGTACTACGCTGTGAGTGGCACATACCGATCACCTTACCCGTGACACCAGCACGCTTCTTAGCCTCGTAGCAGCAGAGCATACCGCTCTTACCACCAGCACCGATGATCAGGACTGTATCGCCTGGCTTGACGAGCTTAGCTACCTGAGCAGGAGCACCAGCTACGTCTAGAGCTGAGAGAGCGAGGTTCTCGGGCAGATCATCAGGGATCTTAGCGTAGATACCGCTCTCGAAGAGGATAGCCTTACCGTCGATGTCGACCTGATCGATGTCGGGACGAATATCCTTGATCTTGTCGATGCGTAGAGGAGTCAGTGAGAGGGACACGAGGGTAGCGATCTTGTCGCCCTCCTTGAGGTCTATCTTACCCTTGAGCGCATCACCTATCTTCTCGACAGTACCGAGGAGCATACCGCCAGAGCCTGTGACTGGGTTGCGGTGCTTGCCTTGCTTCTCGACGATGCCCATCATGATCTCGGCGATCTTTGCCTTGTCGCCACCAGCCTGCTCCTCGATCTGCGTGAAGCTAGCTGAGTCGATATTTAGCGTCTGTACATCGATGAGGATCTCGTTGTCGTAGATCTCATCCATGTTGTTGTCGATCTTGTCTGCGGGCTGTGGTAGTACGCCCTTAGGAGAGATGACACGATGCGTGCCATACTTATTTCCTTTCTTCTGCATATAAAGTTGATATGATTGATTGTGTGATTGTATTAGTAAATAGGGGGATAATCAATATCCTTAACTAGTGGCGAGGAGCCAGCGAAAGGATCTGACGAGCCTCAGCGGGGTTAGCGATCTCACGACCCAGCTCATGAGCTATGCGTGCAGCCTTAGCGACTAGCTCGCCATTGCTCTTAGCGAGGACACCCTTAGAGAGATATAGGTTATCCTCAAAGCCGACACGTACGTGACCGCCCATACCGATAGCAGCTGCTGCTAGTGGGAACTCGTGACGACCGATGCCGGTAGCTGTCCAGGTAGCGTCTGCGGGGATATTCTTAACGAGCCAAGCGAGGTTGTCAGCCGTAGCAGGCGTACAGCCGAAGACACCTAGCACGAAGTTAAACTGCATAGGATCTCCTGGCACCTCACCTCTCTGAGCGAGACGCAGGATGGTATCTAGGTGCCCCATCTCAAAGCACTCGTACTCAGGCTTGATCTTATTCTCGATCATACGCTTACCGAAAGCACGCATCATGGGGATCGTGTTTTCGAAGACATCGTCACCAAAGTTGCACGTACCGCAGTCTAGCGTAGCCATCTCAGGCATCAGCTCTGTAGGCTGCAGACGCTCCTCAGCGGTCATACCTACTGCACCACCCGTCGAGGGGATGATGATCACGTCAGGGATCACCTTGTAGATAGCGTCCAGAGCCTCCTTAAAGCGTGCCTTGGACTGTGTGGGTGTACCATCGTCCTCACGGACATGGACGTGGATGACAGCTGCTCCAGCATCGTAGGCGGACTTAGCCTCACGTACGATCTCATCGATTGTATAGGGGACAGCGGGATTCTGCTCTTTAGTTACCTCGGCACCGCAGATCGCTGCCGTTAGGATTAGTTTATCCATAGATAGTTACTGCTTTAGAGAGATGAATAGATTAAGACTTGCGCTGGCACTTCTTAGGTACTACGCAGGTACCATGAGCACGACATACGACGACAGGCTCCTCAAGTACGTCTGCTGCAGAAGCACTGATATCGGTGCGTGGAGCGATCACCTTGCGAGCCTCAAACTGCATCTGGCGTGATGAATTACCGACCTCGGTGATCTCACCGACAGCCTCTATATAGTCACCAGCATATACTGGAGCGAGGAACTCAACCTTGTCATAGGCGCAGAAGAGACCCTCGTCGCCATCTTGTATGATGAGTAGCTCAGTAGCCACATCGCCAAAGAGCTGTAGCATCTTAGCACCATCTACGAGGTTACCACCATAGTGTGCATCGGCACTAGACATACGTAGACGGATCATTGATTTTGGATTTGCCATTGTTTTGGGGATAATTAAAGTGATTGATGGGTCAGAGCTTGCATGCAGGAGAGCCTATCTAGAGGCTCGTACCACAGCGCTCCGACTTCTGTATAGATATAGAGACTCTGTGTGGCTTACTCAAAGATGTAGTCCACAAAGATACCAGAGGTGTGTACAGCCTCGGGGCTGATCTGCCCTACGGGGACGATCTCGTCAATCTCAGCGACGACGCAGTCAGCAGCCATAGCCATTAGGGGTTGGAAGTTTTGTGTCGTACCCTTGTAAACAAGGTTACCCGTCTCGTCACCGACAGTACCCTTGACAAAAGCCATGTCAGCACGTAGCGGCAGCTCGAGGAGGTAGTCCTGACCGTCGATGTTGATCACCTTCTTGCCATCAGCGATGATCGTACCCAGACCCGTAGTCGTTAGGACACCACCGAGACCGCAGCCACCTACGCGGATACGCTCAGCGAGTGTACCCTGAGGGCTAAACTCGACCTCCAGTTCACCATTGTTCATCTGCTCAGCGGTCATTGGGTTCGTACCGATGTGCGAGACGATCAGATGCTTGACCTGCTTATTGGCGATGAGACGACCACAGCCACGGTCTGGATAAGAGGTGTCGTTGACGATCATCGTGAGATCCTTGACCCCACTCTCGACCAGCACGTCGACAATACGCTCAGGAGTCCCATTAGCGAGAAATCCCCCGATCATGATAGACATACCATCGTGCAGCTTAGCTTTGAGTCCTGCTTTATCGATTGATTTTTTCATAGATCTATGTGTTTATATATTTTGAACTTACTATCATTGATTGTTTTTTGGTCGCTCGGGGCACCAGATCGTAACCTCATCTTGGCACCGCTACGACAGGACTACTGAAGCGTACAGCCGGCACTTGACCGCTAGACACAAGCATAGCGTCAGAACCGCTCGGAGTAAGAAGGATCCAAGCAATTCCCCGCCTAGCATACTCTTCGTGATACTGTAAGTATCAGCCTTTATGTAGCCATTGTCGTACAACTCTTCAAAGGTACGAATATTTTGCGAATAATCCACCGCACCTCCAAATTCGCAAATCCTCACGAGTAACGACTGATATGGACTTCATTACGTGTAGTGGCTATAGGGACGCACGGCTCGGACGCAGACCGTCGGCGCGTCCCTACGTGGATATTCTCAAATCGCCACGTGGAAAATAAAAAATCCCCACGTGGGCGCGAAAAAATTCTTCGGAGGAATCAAATGAAACTTCGGAGGAATCGTTTCTTCCCTACGTGGAGAATAAAAAATAGCCACGTGGGGATTTGACGTTTCCCACGTGGCTATCGAAGTAGTGGTTGGTGATTGGTGGTTAGTGGTTGGTTCCTAGTTGCACTAGTGCCACTAGTACTACTAGGAAGACTAGCACCCCGATCTCTAATCTCTAACTTCTAACCTCTAATTTCGTATCTTTGCGGTTAAGAACATTTTGCTCACCCCCTTTATTGACCACGAGATGTCTTTACCACAAGAGTCCGCAGTAGCTTACACACCTAAGGTGTCGGTCATCGTACCCGTCTACAATGTCGAGCAGTACCTCCGTCGCTGTCTAGACAGCATACTAGGGCAGACAATGTCTGACTGGGAGGCGATCTGTGTCGATGACGGTAGCCCGGACGGGTCGGCCAGCATCCTGGCAGAGTATGCCGAGCGAGATAGTCGCTTCCGTATCCTAACGAAGGAAAACGGAGGACTCTCCTCTGCGCGAAATGCTGGGACAGCCTGGGCGCGGGGTGAGTTTGTCAACTATGTGGACTCGGACGACTTCATCCACCCTCAGACCTTCGAGCTGGCGGTAGCTCTGGCGGAGCGTGATCGGTCTGACATCGTATCGTGGGTGCCAGATATGATCTACAAGCGTCGGCTGCTCCTACGTGCTAAGCTGGGGCAGCCTTATGACGATGTAGTGCCCTGGAGTATGTCTCAGCGCTACGACCTGAGCAAGGTACATGCGGTCTGCACGACGGAGGTGACAAGACATGCGACGAATCATCGCTGGCTCGATGGTGTCACGGATCCTATCCGCTACTTCTACGCTTGGCGTCATCTGATACGTCGGGAGCTTGCGGTAGAGACCCCTTTTGTCGAGGGGCTGAAGTTTGAGGACTTCCCCTGGTGGAGCGACCTGATGCTCCGCTCCCCACGTGTCACCATCACGGAGCTACCGCTCTACTATTACTACTATAATAAGGAGTCCATCACGAGTGCCTCGACAGAGGGCCACAAGATAACGCACTGGATAGCAGGTATCCGCCACACCTTCCCGCAGTATGCTACGACGGCATCGGAGGTGCAGAGACGATGCTGGGAGCAGCAATGTCTCTGGGCAGTCGTGTGCGATCGCATCTCCAAGCAACTCTATAAGGTGCAGGACGAGACAAGCCGAGAGACGCTCGTGCCCCTACTGCGAGAGCTGTGGGATATGGGAGTCTTTGCGATGCCTCACAACAAGCGCACACAGTATCACCAAGGTCGTATCAAAGAGTACATAGGTCTGTGATCCCCTACGTCATCTTACTGAGCTTACTGCTCCTCTTCACAGCGCTGTACTACAGAGACCAGCGCTTTGAGGGGCTATACCAGCTCTTTACCTTTACCCTACTGGTCGGCTTCGCTGGTCTACGTGTCGGACTGGGACAGGACTACGAGGTGTATGAGAATGGGTACAACTGGATCTCGTCTGAGTCCTTTCAGGCTTTTGAGCCGTTGTGGCGAGGCTTAATACTTGGGATGCGCGCCATAGGGCTGGGCTTTCGCTCCTTCATGATCCTCACCTCAGCCATCACGATCGCCCTCTTCTTTCAGGGCATACGGCGACTCTCTATCTCCTATCCGCTAGGGATCCTCTTCTTTGTCCTCTTTAATACGGGCTATCTAGAGACGCTCAATGGGGTGCGACAGTGTCTCGCACTGATGATCACCTTTGCAGCCTTTCATCTCTATGTGGAGCGGCGCTACTGGCGCTTCTTCCTATGGGTCGTCCTCTCCTGTCTGGTACACAGTTCCTCGGTGATATGGTTTATCCTCTTACCTCTGATGTCTATACGGTGGGATTGGCGGGTCCTGACCGCTCTGCTTGTCGTGTTGCTCGCTGTAGGCAATCCGCTCTTTAAGGTGGTCGGGAATGTACTAGAGCCGATCCTCCCCGAGCGCTATGCCTTCTACATATCTAGCCGAGAGATGGATGCGCACCAGGGGTGGATCAATATATTGGTACAAAACGGGATGACACTCCTACTACTCATCGGGTCTCTCTATCTAGATAAGGAACGTGATAGGGCGACCTATCTAGCTATCCTACTCATCGCTTTCAGCAGTATGATCTACAACTGTACCCTCTCGTCAGATGTAGCAATGCGCTTTATGTACAACCCTGGCATCATGATCTGCGTGGCACTGCCTAACCTCCTCCTATCGGTAAAGGATCGGTGGTATCAGCTGACCATTGCTGGAGTGATGATCCTTTACTTCCTCTTTACTGTCAACAATGTGATGGATCCTGGTAGCTCCCTCCATACCTACCGATGGATCTATGACGACTACATCTATACCCCTACGCTATGGTAACTAATGAGTCTACATCGCCTAGAGCGATCGCCTTTGTGGTGAATCAGATCCGCCCGCAAGGTCCTCTCTTTGTGGTGCGAGACATCGTCGCAGGACTACCCGAGGGATACTACAAGCCTTACATCATACAGCTCTGCTCACTAGAGCCTCAAGGCGAGGCGATGGCTGACGAACTGCAAGCGATGGGCTGCGAGATCATCGAGCTGGGATTCACACGGGGGCAGCTAGAGCTATTTCCCCGCTCTGCAGCAAGAATGCTCGACGAGTGCCTGCAGCACTACGACATCACACTGGTGCATAGTCACACCTACCAGCCAGACATCGTCACCAGTTATCTGACTCATCGCTACATACTGCTGACGACCCAGCACAACATCGCAAAGCTAGACTTCACCTACGGCAAGGGGCGCTTGCTCGGCAGCTATATGTGTCGCCACTTGATGCGCGCCCTGTCTCGTCACCGTGAGGTGGTCTGCGTCTCGCACGTCTGTCGTGACTACTACCGCAAGTCGCTCCCCACTAAGGTCAATGTCTACGTCGCTCCCAATGGGATAGACAATGTACTCTTTACGCCTCCCGACAGCTCCTCCGAGCGGGCGCAACTACGTCGCCAGCTAGATCTTCCCGAGCTGGGATATATCATCACATACTGCGGATCCCTCATCAAGCGCAAAGATCCAGAGCTGATCCTCCGCGCCTTGCGCCGACTGAAGAAGCGACGCCAGCTACCGAGTGACTTACGTCTCTTGATCCTCGGCAAGGGTCCTCTAGAGAGACGCTGCAAGCAGCTAGCAAAGCCCTTGGGTGAGCAGGTGCAGTTTGTCGGCTTTACTGATCGTGTGGCGGACTACCTTGGTGCTTCAGATGCCCTGATTACGGCTAGTCACGCAGAGGGCTTACCGCTCAACGTCATAGAGGGCGTCGCATCGGGATGCGTGGTCATTCACTCGAATTTGCCTATCTTTGGCGAGATTTTGGAATCTGTACCGCAGATGGCTGCTTTACGATTTGACTTAGGGAATGTATCTCAGTGTGCCGATTGTATACTAAAAGCACCATCTGTAACGTTTGATAGACAAGAGGCTCTGGAGATGGGTCGTCTGTATGGCCGTCAGCGTATGGCTCTACAGTACCATCGCATCTACCAGCAACTCTTGCGCAAGTATCTTGGATAACTCATAACTAGATAGACAATAACTAGGTGCTAACAACTGGCTCTATAGTACTCTACAAGAGCAACGCATTCTTTGTGGAGCAGATCATTGAGGACTTCTTTCGAATGCCCTCTCAGCCTCAGGTGGAGACCGAAAAGCATCTATACCTGATTGACAATTCGCCCACAGATGCGCTACGCTTCTTAGCAGACCTGCCCATAGGCAAGGGACGTATCTACTACGAGCATCAGCCGAGCAACCTAGGTTTCGGCAAGGCTCACAACATAGCCATACGCCTAGCCCACGATCTGGGAGCACGATACCATGTGATCATCAATCCCGATGTGCGCTTTGGCGAGACTGTACTAGACACCCTAACCTCCTATATGGAGGCACACGAGGAGGTAGGACTCGTATCACCTTTTGTCTCCTACCCCGATGGTCGTCCGCAGCAGCTCTGCAAGCTCCTACCTAGACCGTGTGATGTACTCTTGCGCCGCTTCTCTTTCAGTCAGTGGGTACGCGACAAGATCAATAGGCGCTACGAGATGCATTGGCTAGACTACAGCGAGCCTGTAGAGGTACCCTATCTGTCAGGTTGCTTTATGTTTACACGTATGGCGATATTGGAGCGTGTGGGGGGCTTCGACGAGCGCTTCTTTATGTATGTCGAGGACACCGATCTCTCTAGGCGCATCGGTCAGATCTCTAAGACGATCTGTCACCCCGAGGCTAAGATCACACATGTCCACAGCCGTGGCTCTTACCACGATGCTAAGCTCCTATGCCACCACATCTCCTCGATGGTTAAGTACTTCAACAAGTGGGGCTGGTGGTGCGATGCTGAGCGCAAAGAGGTCAATGCGCGCCATATCCCTAAGGATGCGAAGCTATGAGTATAGAACTACCTCTCTCTGTCATCATACCTATATATAATGGCGCGAAGACGATCGTTCGTTGCTTAGACTCTCTCGTCACGATCCCTGATGCTACGACAGCGCTGGAGATCATCGTGATCAATGACGGGAGCCAAGATGAGACACTGGAGGTAGTGACCGACTACCAAGCACAGCACCCAGAGCAGACCATAAGCATCATCTCCCAGACCAACCAAGGGCAGTCGGCTGCTCGCAATAAAGGCTTGGAGGTAGCTCGAGGAGCTTACGTATGGTTTGTCGATGCCGACGACTGGGTCGATAGTACTGCAGCTGCTTACCTGCTCTCGCTCATTGCGATGGAGTCGTACGACATGCTCTGCTTTGGCGTACGCAATGTCGCAGACGAAGAGGAGGAGGAGGTACTCTCCGAGTGGTTGGACAGCTCGGCTCATGACTTCGACCAGCTCCAGTGTACCGACGGCAGAGCGCTCTTGACGCAGCATAACTTATCGGGCGGTATCTGGGCTTTCCTATGGCGGCGCTCCATACTGGAGGAGCATCAGGCACGCTTTAGGGAGGGGTTGCTCCATGAGGACGCGCTCTTCTACTGGCACTACACAGCCTACGCTGAGCGGGTGCTCCTCGTCCCTATCGTAGCTTATTACTACTATCAGCGAGCTGACTCATCTATCCATAGTACCGACACCTTACAGCTTCGTGCTTTCTCTCGCCTTGAGGGAGCCTTGATCTTAATGCAGTATGCCGAGGAGACACCCGCTCTGCGAGACTTCTATCTAGACAAAGCCTCCACCAACTATCGACTCAGCCTACGTATGATCGCTCGCTATGGCAAGTACTCCGAGCTCAAAGCGTACACGCAGCGTATGGAGCAGTCGGGAGACTACAAGCTCCTCATGCGCTATGCCAGTCGTAGGGGCGCTCCACTCATTCGTATAGCACATCGAGTTCCCTGGCTCTTCAATCTCATTGCTCACATACTCCCCCCTGTCTCATAAACCGGTATGTATCATAACTATATCAAGCGACTTCTAGATATCATCTGCTCCCTACTGGGACTCATCATCCTGTCTCCACTGCTTCTCGTGGTGATCGTGGTGATGTCTTTTGCCAATAAGGGGGCTGGGGTCTTCTTTTCTCAAGCACGACCTGGACGAGGTGAGCAGCTCTTTAATATGTACAAGTTCAAGTCGATGACGGACGAGCGAGATGCCGCGGGCAATCTGCTCCCCGACTCAGAGCGACTGACCGCTATGGGGCGGTTTATCCGCAAGACCTCCATCGATGAGCTACCGCAGCTGTGGAATGTCCTGCGGGGTGATATGAGTCTCGTGGGGCCTCGCCCTTTCCTGGCAGAGTACTTGCAGCTCATGAAGCCACATCAGCGTAGGCGCTACGAGGTACGCCCTGGGATCACAGGCTTAGCGCAGATCAATGGGCGTAACAAGCTGAGCTACCAGCATCGCTTTAAGTATGACGTGTGGTATGTAGACAACCTCTCCTTTGGTCTAGACATCAAGATCATCCTTGAGACCATCGCTTTAACGCTCCGGATGAAGGATGTCTCCTCGGCAACGGGTGAAACCTCTGAGATATTTACTGGAGAGAACTAAAGCACTCCACTCCTAGACTCCACAAACCTTACGAGCCGTGTGTCCCTACACGTCGTTACTCGTGAGGATTTGCATATCTCGGAGAGATTTGGTTACTTTGTGGTGTAATAGTAATCACAAAGTAATCACAGCCTATAGGATAGACAGCTACCTTTTACAAATATAAAGGACACTCTCTATATGACCACACTCCGTACGTGCAGCGATGATGAACTCGTCTGCCAATATTGTGAGGGCTGTGATAGAGCTTTTGCAGAGCTCCTCCGTCGGTACGAAACTGACATACATAACTATATCTTTCTGACAGTCGCCGATGGCGATATCGCTGACGATCTCTTTCAGGAGGTCTTCATCAAGGTGATGCGTACCCTAAAGGAAGGTAAGTACCATGCCAAGGGTAAGTTCAAGGCTTGGCTCCTACGCCTGACGCACAACATGATGATGGATCACTTCCGCTCGGAGAAGCGGACACTCTACGTGACCAACTACGACACCAATCAGCAGATCCTCGACTTGACGCCTGCGAGTGAGCTCCCAGAGGACTTCTTTGATGATCAGGAGGCACTGTACCACCAGATATCGCTCTGCGTAGAGGATCTACCCGAAGCGCAGAGGGAGGTACTCAAGATGAGGATCTACGAGGATATACCCTTTAAGGAGATCGCCGAGCGTACCGAGGTAAGTATCAGCACAGCCCTCGGACGTATGCGCTATGCGCTGATCAATCTACGCAAGATGGTACGAGAACGCAATATTGCGCCAGTTTAAGCGTTTAGTCTGTGTAAAAGGGGATCTCGTAAGCTGTAGCCCATAGGACTGATAGCCCCGCCCCCCTTCATCACATGACTAGACGACTATGGATATACGACTACCCTATCTCACCTCCACGGAGCTATCCAAGGCCCTAGACGATGCCACACAAGCGAGACGCTCCACGCATCATCAAGAGATGATACAGCACCTACTCGAGCTGGCGCAGAGTGGTCTCTAGAGACTCCTCTCTACAAGCGACAACCGACTATCTGCCGAGACCACACTTCCCCTTTTCTTAAAAGACACACCAAGCGAGCCGCCTAGTACTCAGAAAGAGAGAGACTAGACGGCTCGTTGCTTTTATTGCGTCTGGTGACTACCGCATAGTCATCACTGCACGATCAGACTGTAACTTGCTGCACCAGCCCGTACGATGTATCGTCCTGCTGATAGATCGGTCAGCGCTATCGTTGCCGTGCGAGACTCATCAGCTAGAGCCTCAGCAACTAGTGTACCTCGCAGGTCATAGAGCATCACCCGTGTACCCGCAGCAACGCCCTCGATAGTCACCTGCTCACGAGCGGGATTCGGATAGAGCGTATGACGAGTCGCATCAGGCGTGGCGAGAGCTGTGTGATCGACAAACTTAGCATGTATCGTCGTAGGCTTCTGGATCGTCACCATAAGATCTGACAATATGTCACGTCCATCGGCAGTCAGCTCCTCGAGCACCCAATGCTCATCCTGAGGCACAGGGATCAGAGTCAGCTCTTGTTTGTAAAAGACCGAGTCAAGGTTCACCCAGTCAGGAGCCACCTTAATCTGTCCCTCACCCTCGACCTCTATCTTCACAGGGTAGGTTTGTAGCCCGAAAGCCACCACGATCATCGTATTCTCCTCGATGACCACACTCGCCTTCTCGGTGATGTCGATCTCATTAGCCTTGATATAGACGAGACGTCGTCCCTCATCTGGCCTAGGCGACACGGTGATCGTCGTCCCTTTAGTTACCTCATCATAGTACTCAGCACCCGAGAGGTCTACCTCTCCATCCCCCACTATAATCAGCTGCACAATGTAAGTGTCTGGCTTAGGATTGGTCGAGCGAAAAGTGACACGGACGTCTAGAGGCTTATCGACCATGAGCGTAATATGATCATTTCCCTTGAAGAAGTCTCCTGCAGGCTCTCCATCTTGATACCACTCATCTACTGCATAGCCCTCATCAGGCGTAGCAAGCAGATTGACCAGCACCCCCTGAGGCACTAAGTCTCCACTCTCGAAGGTCACCTTATTGCTAGCATCATCATAATAGTAGCCCGCCACGCGGCCCCCCTCGCCAGCCGAGTAGGTCACCGCATACTGCTCCTGGGCAGACAGGGGTGCCACTAGAGCTAGAGACAGTAGAGATAAGAGGAGTAGTAATCGTTTCATAAGCTATCATGTTTTATAAGAGGATGTACAATTGCGCTGGGAGTACCGCTGAGGACTCTCGAAGGCAAATATAACAATCTTCTACGAGATGCGCACCTCCTCGTCAAGTACGCAAGTCCCACTGTTTTTGTACTTTTGTACGGATCAATTATGCAATGCAAAAGTCCTATGACACAACGACTACACTATCTACTACTCATGCTGACCGCCCTACTCCTCGGGCAGGCGGTCTGTACTGCGCAGGATCCCGCCGAGACCGCACAGATCGAGCTGATCGTACCTAAGGGCACGCAGTATGTCAACTTCCAGGTGACCTACCTCGAGGGCGCCGAGGCGAATAATATCGACTTTGGCGATGGCACCGTAGAGCAATACGAAGGACGCTATCAAGGGGTCAATCACAAGTATGACCCTGCGACAACGGAGGAGACGATCATCAAGATTGACGCCGCTCAGCTTACGCAGCTACGCAATGCCTCGGTAACACCAGGCTTCACTGGCTTTGGCAAGATTGTGGCTCCCGAGCTACAAATCTTGGCCTTCCGACTAGACAACTACACGCTCCGAGACAGTCGTGAGCAGACGGTAGACCTATCTGAGTGTCCTAAGCTCGAAGAGGTTTACCTGCGCAATGTGCTAGACATTAAGCTCCCCAACGAGCGCACCGTTCTCAAGAAGGTAGCTCTATATACCTCCAGCTCCGACACCGATCGCAACTATACCATACTCTCTAGCAAGCATCTAGACCTATCAGGCTACACAGCTCTAGAAGAGATCGATATACAGCGTCAGCCCAACTTAGAGACGGTGGACCTGACAGGACTGACCGCCCTAACCAAACTCACTATCAAGCAGTGCAGCCTCTACAAGATCGATGGTGTCAAAGAGCTAGCAGCACTCACAGAGGTAGACCTCTCGCGCAACTACCTCCCCTACTCTTCGCTGCCACTCCAGCGCCCCGCGCTAACCTCCTTCAAGTATGGGCAGGAGGGCATACACCTAGCTCCTGAGTGCGTGGACAAAAACACGATCCACCTCGCCGATATGCTCGAGGTAAAAGATGCCGACGGCACAGCACAGCCTAGTACGATCAAGCAGATCCGACAGCTCAACACACCACGCACACTCAAGGAGGGACAGGACTACATCCGCAAGGGGAGCGACCTCATCATCCTCGAGCGTGGCTTCGGAGGCTTTGGCGGTGACAATCCGCTAGACTCTATCCAGCTAAGCATCAAGACCACCAATGCCTACTACCCCGACTACGGTAAGAGCAGGTATGAAGATCCTGAGCTCAAGCTAGACATAGCTCGCGAGGGCGCTGTCTACCCTGGGGAAAAGCAGCCGCTCACCTTCTCTGCTAGTGAGGGTGGCTCTATCCAGGCTATGGCAGGCGACACAGAGCTCACCTCGGGTGACAAGGTCGAGCCTGGCACACCGCTCACCTTCACTGCAACGCCTGACGAGGGGTACATCATCACCGAGTGGCGTGTCAATGATGTCGTCCAGATGACCCCAGGACTTGACAAGAAGCCGATTACGGATACTACCTTTAAGGTCAATATGTACAGTGAACCGATGACGGTCACCGTCACCTTTGCCCGGGCGGAAGACAATTATGCTGTCACCTTCTCCAAGGAGGGTGAGGGCAAGTTGACGGTCACGGTCGATGGCAAGCCGCTTACCTCAGGGACCTTCGTTGCCAAGGGTACGAAGGTGCTCTTCGAAGCAGAAGCCTTCATGGGCTACATTGTTGAGAAGTGGCTGATCAATGATGAGGTCATCCCCGTTCATTGGGCGCAAGCAAACTTCACGCTGACTGTCGACAAGACATCGGATGTCAAGGTGTTCTTTGTAGTTTGTGACGCTATCGATGCAGTCAGTGCCACACGCTATCAGATCGCTCAGACCGACCAGACGCTCACCGTACTGGGTGTCACGGCAGACGAGACGATCCGTCTCTACACGCTCACGGGCACTCCAGTCGCTACGACAACGGGTGACGCCGTGCTCTCCATCGCACAGCTCCCCGCTGGCGTCTACCTCCTACAGATCGGCAGCGACTGGCTCAAGGTAACGCTCTAACGTGTAACAACTTGACGTGTAACCCGCTGTAGTGACGCACGGAGAGTGTTTAGTGGGAGGGCGTCCGTCCCCGTCAAAACCACAACGCTGTAACCTTTGATACAACGGACGCACAGATCGTGCGTCCCTACAGAAGTCGTATCTATGCGTCCGTGGTGTCGCAGCGTTACGTGTAAAGTTCGTTACGTACCCAGTAGGGACGCACGATCTGTGCGTCCGTTGTCGACAAAGCAAGACGTATAACCCGTTGTAGGGTTACTCGTCTCATTATGCCTCACGGCTTCATCTAGAAAAAGTCTCGAGGGGCAAAGATTCAGATATTTATTGTACCTTTGCCTCTCGAAGTTTGTCTCCCAAGTGTGAGCAGCTCACCGATTGCTACTTGATCGAGACAAGCCCTTGCGGTATCCACGTGGTGCTAGACGATAGGAAGGTCCTTCGCTAGCCCTCTTTCGCCACTATTGAGGAGGAAGGAGAGCCACGCCCCTGCAAGATTATTAACTACTTAAACGCAACAAAGCAATGAAAAAGGATCTACATCCTGAGAATTACCGTCCAGTGGCATTCAAAGATATGTCCAACGACGAAGTCTTCATCACGAAGAGTACAGCCAACGCTAAGGAGACCATCGAGATCGATGGCGAGACCTATCCGCTCATCAAGATAGAGATCTCCAACACGTCTCACCCCTTCTACACGGGCAAGGCTAAGCTCGTTGATACGGCAGGACGTGTCGATAAGTTCATGAGCCGCTACGGCAATCGTGGTAAGAAGGCTGACAAGTAAGCCACACATCGGAGTCTGAGAGCGCCGATCTGCGTCTCTCGCCCCCTACCAAATGACAAAGCACGCTACGAACCCTCACGTGGGTCTGTAGCGTGCTTTTTCGTATATAGTCGCTTTTGCCAATAGGCGCATCAAGCTGCAGCCGTAGCGTACAGACAACAAAAAAAGACGCACCCCAAAGGAAGGATGCGTCTATCGTTAGTTGCGGAGACAGGACTCGAACCTGTGACCTTTGGGTTATGAGCCCAACGAGCTACCACTGCTCCACTCCGCGGTCGTTTGTATCTGCAAAGGTACGAAGAATATTTGAAACCTCCAAACCTTTGTCAGATCATTTGCGCCTCGCGAGTGACGAATGACATGGACGCCATTACGTGTAGCGGCTGTAGGAACGCACGGCTCGTGTCTAGTGGGATGGCGTCCGTTGTATCGTCCGTGTATCAAATCGAGACGAGTAACCCGCTGTAGGGACGCTCGATCTGAGCGTCCGTTGTATCAAAGGTTACAGCATCGTGGTTTTAACGGGGACGGACCCCTCCCACGAGGCACTCATCCGAGCCTCCCCCTACATATCGCTACACACCTACTGCCTTCCTACGTGGATATTCTCAAATCTCCACGTGGCAAATGAAAAATGCCTACGTAGAGACGAAATGAAACTTCGGAGGAATCAAATGAAACTTCGGAGGAAATGAAACGCGCCTACGTGGAAAATAAAAAACCGCCACGTGGCAAATCCAAAATATCCACGTGAGAAAGCTCTCAGCAGTTGCTCCCCCCTGTCCTCTTCCTGAAAAAAGTACACAGTTGGGAAGGTGTTACTGAGATGGTACT